>NZ_CP129382.1:1948333-2322500 GCF_030435705.1 Rhizobium sp. SSA_523 | reverse complement strand
TTCCTTCTTTCGTCCAAAGTCCCGACCTTCGTTGCCGTCGGTGCGATGGCTCTGCTGGAACTCGTGACGCTCAGCCTGATCGGAGACAGTATCATCGTCGGATCCGTGCGTATTCTCGCATCGGCTCTTGCCGGCTGAAAACCTGACCCGACGCGTGCATCGGCACCTTGAAGCGGAAGCGCCGGAGGCAAAATATGTCGAGCTAACCAGGAAAGCTCCCGTGCACTTTGCCCTTATCTGCCCACCCTTCAAGAGTCACATCGCCGTTTTCGAGGCGCTTGCCGCAGAACTCCTGCATCGGGGACACCGCGTCACCTTTCTGGTGAACGCGGGGGCGGAGCACGAAATTGCCGGGCATTTCGCCGTGCAGCCGGTGGAGGGGACGGATCGTGACCAGATGGCCCGGATCATCGAGCGCGCCTCCAAGCCCGGCGGGCCGGTCGGCATCTTGCGGACCGTTCATGATACGGTGATCCTCTCGCGCGCGCTTTGCACCCACCTACCCGGCCATTTGCAGGCGCTGGGCGTGGACGCCATCCTGGGTGACCAGATGGAGCCGGCCTGCGGCATTGTTGCGCGGGCTCTGGGGCTGCCGCTGGTGTCGATCGCCTGCGCGCTTCCGGTGCAGACAGAGCCCGCCATCCCGCTTCCCTTCCTGTCCTGGCCCTATGATCCCACGCCGAAGGGGGCGAAGCGGAACCGGGGCGGACAGCGCGTTTCCTGGCTCCTGCTTACCGAGCAGCGGCGGCTCATTCGGCATTGGTCGGCACGCTACGGTGTGGCCTTGCGGGGCGAAGATCTGCAATCCTGCCTTTCGGACATTGCCACGATCGCCCAGACGGTCACGGCCTTCGACTTCCCGCGAACCACCTCGGGCAGGCACCTGCACATGGTCGGCCCGATCCGCAAACCGCAGCCGGACGAAAGCCTGCCGTTTGCCATCGATCCTGCAAGGCCTTTCGTCTTCATGTCGCTCGGCACGCTGCAGGGTCATCGCTTCCGCCTGTTCCATGCCGCCGCCCTTGCCTGCAAAGCCTTGGGTGTTCAACTTCTGGTGGCTCATTGCGGGGGGCTCGATGCGCGTCAGCAGGCGCAGCTCGGCGCGGACTGGGTCACGGATTTTGCGCCGCAAAGAGCCGTGCTGGAGCGGGCGGATCTGTGCATCACCCATGGCGGAATGAATACCGTCATGGACGCCCTGGAATTCGGTACGCCGCTGATCGCGCTGCCGATTGCCTTTGATCAGCCGGGCGTCGCGGCCAGGGTGGCGCATCACCGGGTGGGTTTGCGCCTGTCGCCGCATTGGCTGACAGCGGGAAGAATGAAGCGGGCGATTTCCACCGTTCTGGCCGACCCTGCTTATGCCGAGCGGGCGCAAACGATCGGCAGGTCGATTGCGGCCGCCGGTGGCCTGCAGGCGGCCATGGATCGGATCGAGACCGCCGTCGCACCAGCCGGCGCGTCCTGACGCCGGTATCGGATCCTGCTTGCTCAGGCGGGTTCGGCCAGCCTCTCTCCAGGTTCCGCTTTCACCCCGGCGGCGGCCGGATCACGCGGTCTCCGGCTCCTGCGGCACGAGACGGTGGATGGAGTGCAGCATCAGCCGGATCGGTTCTTCATCGACGCCACAGCGAGACAAGGCAAGATTGGCGGCATCCAGATGCGACATATAGGCAAGCCGCGTTGCTCCGGCTCCCCTGTCGTTCACCATCGAGCTTTTCCCGCCATCTTTTCCGGTATTCTTGCCGAGAACGGCCGGCGCCGAAATGGCATCCAGCAGATCATCCAGCGCCTGGAAGGCCGAGCCGAGATGAAAGGCAAATTCGGCAAGTGCCGTGGCCTGATCCGAGGGGCGCGCGTCGAGAAGCGCCGCCATTTCGGCCATGGCGGCAAAAAGCTTGCCGGTCTTCAGCCAGTTCTTCTGCTCCACCTCCACGGTCTGGCCGGATGCGTCGCTCAGATCGACCTCCTGGCCGGCAGCAAGGCCGGTATGGCCGACGGCGTGGCTCAATATGGCAACGAGCCGCGAGCGGACGTCCGCAGGCACGCCCTCGGCCGTGGAAACGATGTTCATGCCGCGCGTAAGAAGGGAAATGGCCGCCAGAATGGCGGTCGACTGGCCGAAGACCTTGTGCGTCGTCGGCTTGTCGCGCCGCAGGTCTGCATCATCCATGCAAGGCAGGTCATCGAGGATCAGCGATGCCGTATGCACCATCTCGATAGCGCAGCCAATATCGATGGTAGCCGCCAGATTGTTGCGCTGGCGTGTCGTGAGCACGAACAGGATGGGCCTTATCCGTTTGCCGCCACCGAGCAGAGCGTGCCTCATCGCCGCGAGCAATTGGGGAGGTGAATATTCGTCCGTTTCCAGCAGCGCTTGCAGCCTGATCTCGATATCGGATCTGAGAGCTTCGATGGTCAGCCGTGTGTCCTCCTGTGCCAGATTTTTCTGCAGCCACGGCATTCGCTGATCCAGGTGAGGGATGTCCTCGCGAATGACAGAAATTTGAGCCTGTATGCAGGACATTCAGCAAGCCTACCCTATATCTGGATTCCAACACCGGCTTGCCGGTTACTCAAACCTATCTGTGGCACCCGCGGCCGGATGAAAGGACCAAATGCTCGCCGAACGAAAAAAACAGCATCTGGACATCATTCTGGGCGATGATTCCGTTGGCGGGCATATTGCAACAGGCTTTGAGACAATCCGGTTCGAACATGTCGCTCTGCCGGAAATTGACATGTCCGCTATTGATTTATCAACACAATTCTTGGGCAAGCGGGTTGAACTGCCGTTTCTTGTGAGCTCGATGACGGGTGGTGCGGAGCAGGCGCTGCGCATCAATCACAATATCGCTATTGCCTGCCAGGGTCTCGGCATACCCTTTGCCGTCGGATCGCAACGGATCGCCATTGAGACCGAGGCCGATTGGGGCATGAATCTCGAGCTCCGGCGGCTTGCGCCATCCGTGCCGATCCTTGCCAATATCGGCGCTGCTCAGCTGAATACCGGCTACGGGCTGGATCAGGCGCGACGCGCGGTCGAGATGATCGATGCCGACGCGCTGATCATCCATCTCAACCCCTTGCAGGAGGCTGTCCAGCCGGAGGGAGACCGCAACTGGAACGGGCTCACCGACAAGATCGGCAGCCTGTGTCAGGCCCTTTCCGTTCCGGTCGTGGTCAAGGAAGTGGGGTCGGCCATCTCGCCGACCGTTGCCGACAGGCTGTCCGTCTTGGGCATCGGCATTATCGATGTGGCCGGTGCGGGGGGCACCAGTTGGGCCGCCGTGGAGGCGCAGCGGGCCAGGACCCCGGCGGAAGCCGCCATTGCCGCAGCCTTCAGCGATTGGGGCCAGCCGACGGCCTATGCCATCGCTGCACTTCGCCAGGCGAAACCGGATCTTTTTATCATCGGCTCGGGCGGTATCCGCACAGGCGTCGACGCGGCGAAGGCGATCCGAATGGGCGCGGATCTCGTGGGACAGGCCGCCTCGGTGCTGCGCTCGGCGACACGATCGCCCGAGGATGTGGCAAATCACTTCGAGATCATGGCTGCCCAGTTGCGGGTCGCCTGCTTCTGCACCGGCTCCGCCGATCTGGCAGAGCTTCGCCACGCCAAGCTGGAGGTCGTTCCATTCTGCGGATGACGTCTTCAGTCGAATGGAGAAGCCTTTTCAGGGGATCGCCACGCGCCGCGCGGGGCTGCTGCACGCTTTTCTGCCAGATATCGCCTGCCGCCCGTGGGAGGACTGTCTGTGCCTGATCGTTGTCCTCCACTCGTTCTGGTTGGCGCGGGGCTGGCGAGCGCGCTCATCGCCCAGCGTCTCTCGGTCCTTGACGACGGACCCTCGATCGTCATTCTGGAAGCGAGCGATAGGCCGTTTGGCGACCATACATGGTCGTTCCACGATGCGGATGTCGAGGCTTCCGACCTGGTCTGGCTCCAGCCCATGATCGCCCATCACTGGCAGGGGCAGTCGGTCCGGTTTCGGGGCCACAGCCGCGCGCTTCCCTCGGGCTATGGCTCGCTTACCGCCGGCTCGGTGGCGGCTGTCATAGCGCGGCTCAACGGCGTTCAGCTCAAGCCCAATGCCAAGGTCACGGCCCTGGCTGCCGATCAGGTGACGCTGGCCGACGGGACGGTCCAGCAAGCGTCCTGCGTGATCGATTGCCGCGGCTTTCGGCACAGCGACGCCCTTGTGCTCGGCTATCAGAAATTCGTCGGCCTGGAGGTGGAGCTGCGCGCCCCGCACCAACTCGCCCACCCGGTCATCATGGATGCGACGGTCGACCAGCAGGACGGCTATCGGTTCGTCTATCTCCTGCCGTTTTCGCCAACCCGTGTGCTGATCGAGGACACCCGCTATTCCGACGGGCCCGGCCTGGATGAGCCGGCGCTTGCAGCAGAGGTCACGGCCTATGCGCGTCATCAGGGGTGGTCGATCGAGCGGGTCATTCGACAGGAGCAGGGGGTGTTGCCGATCGCGCTGGCGCAGGATTTCGACCGCTTCTGGTCGGAACTGCCGGACGATATTCCGCAAGCCGGCATGCGGGCGGCGCTGTTCCATCCCACGACCGGCTACAGCCTGCCGGATGCGGTTCGCACTGCCAATCTCGTCGCAAGAGAGTGGCCGAGCAGCAGCGAAAATCTGGCCAGGGTGATCCGCGCCTATGCCGCGCGGCAGCACCGCCGGCAGCGTTTTTACCGTATGCTCAACCGGATGTTGTTCCGGGCGGCGCGTCCGGAGCGCCGGCACCGCGTCCTTGAGCGTTTCTACACGTTGCCGACGCCGCTGATCGAACGCTTTTATGCGGGTCGCACGAGCCATGCAGACATGCTCCGCATCCTGGCCGGCAAGCCTCCCGTCCCCATCCACCGTGCCCTTGCGTGCCTGCTTGAGGCGCCCTTGATGAAAGACGCAGCCAGATGAACAGTCAGCCGAAGACAGCAGCAGTGATCGGTGCCGGCTTCGGCGGTCTTGCGCTCGCCATACGCCTGCAGAGCGCCGGCATTCAGACGACGGTCTTCGAGAAACGCGACAAGCCGGGTGGTCGCGCCTATGTCTATACCGATGACGGCTTCACCTTCGATGCGGGACCGACGGTGATCACCGATCCGGACTGTCTGGAGCAACTCTGGGCCCTGTCGGGACGGCGGCTTTCCGATTATGTCACCCTGCTTCCCGTCACGCCCTTCTACCAGTTGTGCTGGGAAGACGGCTACCGCTTCGACTACGCCAATGATCAGGCGGAGATCGATCGGCAGATCGCCGAGAAGTCGCCCGAGGATGTCGAGGGCTATCGCCGGTTCCTTGCCTATTCGGAAGAGCTGTATCGCGAAGGCTACGAAAAGCTCGGCACGGTGCCCTTCCTGAACTTCTGGTCGATGATCAAGGTGGCGCCGCAACTCATGCGGCTGGAAAGCCATCGCAGCGTCTATTCCAAGGTCAGCCAGTTCATCAAGGACGACCAACTCCGCCAGGCTTTCAGCTTTCACTCCCTTCTGGTCGGCGGCAATCCTTTCCGCACCTCATCCATCTATGGCTTGATCCATGCGCTGGAGCGGAAGGGCGGCGTCTGGTTTGCCAAGGGCGGCACCGGGGCCTTGATCGCCGGCATGGTCAGGCTGTTCACCGATCTCGGCGGGAGCCTTCACCTGAATGCGGAGATCGATCGCATCGAGACGCAGCAGGACCGGGTTACGGGACTGTCGCTGAAGGATGGCAGCCGTCACGCCTTCGATCAGATCGCCTCCAATGCGGATGTCGTGCATACCTACAAGGACATGCTGCGCGACACGCAGCGTGGCACGTCGAACGGTCGGGCGCTGCAGAAGAAGAGCTTTTCCATGTCGCTCTTTGTCGTCTATTTCGGTCTCAAGACCAGCCATCCGGAACTCAAGCACCATATGGTTCTGTTTGGCGCGCGCTACCGCGAGCTCATCGCCGAAATCTTCGGTGCCGACGCGCTTGCGGAGGATTTCTCGCTCTATCTCCATGCACCCTCCGTGACGGATGACACTCTCGCTCCGCCCGGATCGAGCGCCTATTACGTCTTGTCGCCGGTCCCGCATCTCGGAACGGCCGCGATCGACTGGGCTGTGGAGGGACCCAAATATCGCGACCGGATCCTGCAATATCTCAACGACAGGTACATTCCGGACCTTCTGAAGGACCTGGTGACGGTGCGGCATTTTACGCCTTTCGATTTTCGTGACGAACTGAATGCGCATCTCGGCTCAGCCTTTTCCGTCGAGCCGGTGCTGACCCAGAGCGCCTGGTTCAGGCCGCACAATCGCGACGACCGGATCGCGAATCTCTACATCGTCGGCGCAGGCACGCATCCGGGCGCCGGCATTCCGGGCGTGGTCGGATCCGCCAAAGCGACGGCCGGGCTGATGATCGAGGATGCCGCTCCATGAGCGATGCCGTCATTGCCAGCAGCGAAACCGCGATCGCCGCCGGATCGCAAAGCTTTGCCGCCGCCGCGCGGCTGTTCGACCGGCAGACGCGCGAGGACGCGGTGATGCTGTATGCCTGGTGCCGCTACTGCGATGACGTGGTGGATGGCCAGACGCTGGGCCATGCCCAGCAGGCCGATTTCAGGCTCGAGCAGCGACGGCGGCTCGACGATCTGCGCCGGCAGACCGCGGCAGCGCTCAAGGGCGGGCCGGCGCCGGATCCTGTCTTCGAAGCGCTGCGCCGGGTCGTCGAGCGTCATCAGATCCCCGCACGTCATCCGGAGGCATTGCTGGCCGGCTTCGAGATGGATGTCGGCCATCGCACCTATGCCACGATGAGCGAGACCCTCGACTATTGCTATCACGTGGCCGGCGTGGTGGGGGTGATGATGGCGATGATCATGGGCGCCCGCGATGACGCCACGCTGGATCGCGCCTGCGACCTGGGGCTCGCATTTCAGCTGACCAATATTGCCCGCGACGTGGTGGAGGATGCGCGCGCCGGCCGCGTCTATGTTCCGGCCGATATCCTGGCGCGCCACGGCATTGTCCGCATCGATCCGGACGACGTCTCGCAGCATCCGGGCCTGCATGCAGCAGCGCTCGAACTTCTGGACGTGGCCGAACTGTATTATGATTCCGCCTATGAGGGCCTGGCGGCTCTGTCGCCGCGGTCCGCCTGGGCCATTGCCACGGCGCGGCGTGTCTATCGGGCGATCGGCAACAAGATCCGCGCCGGCGGACCGTCTGCTCTGCATCGCCGCGTCTCGACGACGAAGGCCGAGAAAATGGGCATGCTGGCGCAGGCTTTGGGAGATGTTGCGCGCACCCGCCGCACCCGCCCTCCAATCCCCCGGACCGGCCTCTGGCAGAGACCGTGATCAGTGCTGCGGGGAGGAGGGCCGATCCTCGTCCTGCAGCGCCTGCGTATCGAAGGCCCGCTTGTTGTCCTGGAGTTTCCGGACCAGCTTGTCCACCGGCTCGGCATAGACGAAGCCGAACGAGACGCAGCCGTCACGGCCTTCCACCGCATGATGGAGACGATGCGCCTGATAGACCCGCTTCAGATAGCCTTTGCGCGGCAGATATTTGAAGGGCCAGCGCTGATGGACGAGGCCGTCATGCATGAAGAAATACAGGACGCCGTAGATGGAAATGCCGACGGCAATCCACCACAGGGGCCAAAACCAGGCTGAGCCGACCCAGAAGAGCCCGACCGCGAAAATCGCGAAGATCACGGCATAGAGATCATTCTTCTCCAGCGTGTCGTCATGCGGCTCATGGTGCGATTTGTGCCACTGCCATCCCCAGCCATGCATGATGTGCTCGTGAGACCAGGCGGCAAACCACTCCATGAACACGACGGTACCGAGGACCAGGGCTGCCGGAACCAGATAGGACCAAAGGATTTCCATGCTCAACCTTATTGCTCTTTGATGCGCAGCGCCAGCCGGCGGTGCGCTGGAAGGTTCCACCAGGGGACCTGCGGTGCATCATGATGTTCGTGATGATAGCCGAAATGGAAGCATGTCAGCAAAGACAGGAATGGCGACAGGTCATTGCTGCGTGCGCGGTGGCGATCAATGAAGGCGGTCTCGTCAATCCGGTGCGGCCGATAGGTGCCGAAGTAGAACAGCTGGAGAGACGAGAGAATTGCCGGCAGCGCCCAGAAGGCCAGCATTGTCGGAAACCGCTCGCGCAGGATGACCAGATAGATCACCACGGCAATGGTCAGAATGCCGAATTCGCGCCAGCCGAAATAATGGCGGAAGAATTTCAGGTACCACGGCCAGAAGCTGGACGGATGGTCTGCATCGAAATCGGGATCATCGTCGGTGCCGGCGTGGCGGTGATGCGCGTGATGGTTATCGTATAATTTATCATAGGAGAAGCCGGCATAGATGAACACGCAGAACCGGCCGATGGCGCGGCTGAGCCGCGGATAGGACGGCGCCAGCGATCCATGCATGGTATCATGGGCAATGATGAACAGGCCGACGCTGAGCCAGCATTGCAGGGCGATGAGGAAGGGGGCGGCGAGAAGCCAGCGGGGATTGCTCCAGTCGATGACGAAGATCGCGGTCACATGGACGGACAGCCAGGCAAGGATGATCACGCCGGCCAGGAACAGGCCTGTCACCGTCGGGTCCAAGCCGCTGCGCGGTTCGCTGCTCCAGCTTGCCATCCTCGATATCCTTCAGAATTTCAGGCGGCTCCGGGAGATGACGATTGCAAGACCTGCACCCAGAAACCCCGTCGCCAATAGGCAAATTATCTCCGGAAGGACATTCGACAAGGCCTCGTCCCGCCAGAGCACGCCGTAATAGGCCTCGATCGCCCAGGTATTGGGGGTGAACCGCCCGGCGAACTGGAGCCATCCCGGCATCATGAAGCGCGGCACCATGGAGCCGCCCACTGCCGAACAGATCAACACCACAAATGTGGAGACAGTTTGTGCTTGTTGCCGGCTTGTGCATGCCGTTGCCGTGACAAGGGCCAGACCGGCTGCGGCAAGCGCCGCCGCCACTGTCGCCAGCAGCCAGGATCCGAACCGCGGCAGAATGGTGATGTCATAGACCAGCGCCGCTATGGCAAAGATCAGGCTGACCTGCAAAATGCCCTGCAAGGTCAGGAAGATCCACTTTCCAAGCACCACGACGTCGGTTCCGGCGGGACCGACCGCGATCCGGTCCAGGATCCCGGAATTGCGATCGTCGATCAGCGTCGCCGCACTTTGCAGGGCCGAAAAGAGCAGGAATAGAATGGCCACTGCGCCGGCATAATAGGTGATGGTCGCGCTCGAAGCCTTCACCGCGCCGATGGTTTGCGTTTCAACGAAGCCTGGCATGCTCTCCCCTGGTGTGTTTTCCGTTTTTGTGCTCTCCTCAGGCGTGCTCTCCCCAGCTGTGCTCTCCTGTTGAGCTCCGGCGCGATCCGCCTGCGACAGCCGGTCGATGGCAGCCGCCAGTCGAGCCGACTGCTCCGGCGAAAAGCCTCCCACTGCCGCTTCCACGCCAGGCGCCGTTCGCGCCAGGACAATATCCGGCAGGCGCCGCGCGACCACTTGCTGCACCTGGCCGGCCATCATCGCCCCCGCCATCAGCTTCGAGGGTTCGACGAGAACGGATATCGCAGCATGCGAACCATCCCGCGGATCGCCGCCGATGACCAGGCCCACATCCGCAGCGCCGCTCGCGACATCCCGGGCCACTTCGTCCCGGCTGGCGTAAGTCGGCTGCAGAACACGCAGGGCATCCTCCTTGCGCAAGGCATCGTCGAGCCGAAGCGCGGCGGGGCTCGCCTGCAGGCGCGCAATTGCTACCTTGAGTTCGAGCCGCTCGCTCGTGGCCGCGGCAAATATGGAGGCAAAGATTAGGAAAATGGCGGGTGGAAGCGCAAAGGCGAGTATCAGCGCCCCCCGGTCACGCAGGAGCCCGAGAAACATGACGCGGAGCAAAGCGAGGATCATGCCTCATCCTTTCGCAAGCGGATTCCGATGTCCCGCGACAGCTTCAGGAACAGGGTCTCGAGGTCGGGCTTGCGGAAGCGGATTTCCCTCGGGGTCAGTTCGGCGCGTTCAAGAGCGGCCGACAGCTCCGCGGGCGAGCGATGGCCGATCATGCTCCAGCACAGGTCTCCATCCTGCGCCGAAAAGCCGAGCTGTCTGAGAGTGTCTTTCTGCTCTGCCGACGGCAAATCTTCCAGTTCGAGGGCGATCTCGCCTTCTCCCTGAAAGGCGGCATCCAGCAGGTCGCGCGGCCTGCCCTGCGGAGCGATCACCCCGTTGTGCAGGAGGCCGATCTTGGTGCAGAGACCCTCCGCCTGATGGAGATCATGGGTTACCAGGAGGATGCCCATCCCCAATGCGCTGAGCCTTTGGATGACGCTGTGCAAGCCGTTGCGGGCTTGCAGGTCCACGCCAACCATGGGCTCATCGAGAATGAGGAGGGCAGGACGGTGGAGAATGGCCGCGGCAATGTTGACGCGCCGTTTCCACCCGCCCGACAAGATGTCGACCCGCTCGTTCAGCCGGTCCTGGAGGTTGGCGGCCCGGCTGACATCGGCAATGGCCTTTCGGGTGACGGTCTTGCTCAAGCCGGACAGGCGTCCGAATACTTCGAGGTTCTCGCGAATGGTCAGATGCGGGTAAAGGGCGATCTCCTGGGGCACCAGACCCAGATGGCGAAAGGCGCCGGAGCCCGGGTCCCGGCCGGCGATCTTGACCTGACCGGCAAGGGCTTGCTTTCGCCCGCAGATCGTGCGGATCAAGGTCGTCTTTCCGGCTCCATTGGGTCCGAGAAGCCCAAAGACCTCTCCAGGCCCGATCACGAGAGTGACGTCACGCAGAATGTCTTTGTCGCCGTAACCGACGCGGAGATTGCGCACTTCAAGGGCGGCCGGTGTCTGCGTCAAATCCCACTACCCTGCTTGATCGAGATGGCCTGACCGGTCTGGATGCAGCTTTTGCCCGCTTGCATGCCGGGAGCGAGCCGAAGGCAGCACCCAATCCCTGTTCGAAGGCCCGGCTCGCCATACTGAACTCTGCCATCGCACACACCGTCGAGGATGCCGTGTTTTGCCGTGTTCCCGCAATTCGAGAAACGCAGGCAATCTTGCGCGCCCTGACATCAGGCCCCGAACCAGCGAGGCTGCAGGCGAAATCCGCAAGGACGACCCGTTCCCGTCGCGCTCCTAAACTCCGGCTCTCTATAGGCAATCTGTGCCGGATTGTCATCATGGCATTTCCCGTTCCGGCCGATGAGGCGCTCCAGAGCGGAAGATGACCGGAAATCCCGGCCTTCGACCCGCACAACGCGCCGACCGGACCCGAAGGCAAGCGCGGTTCAAAGGCTCTTCGTCAGACTAAAGTCCCTGCACAGCCTAGAGAATTGACTTCGTTGAAGCAGCGGCTACATAGTTCACGCGGAGGCCATTGATGAACACTCTCTACGATAGAAATAACGTTGAGGCTTATCTTGGGGCTACCGCTCTTGCACTTCAGGAGGCGCTTGAAGCCTCTGTCATGATGCTCGCTGAAGCCAAGGGAACCCGTCCCGGTTCCAGCAGGATGGCGTCCATGAGGATGTCATTGACGAACAGGCGCACCATTCCGTCGCCATGCGCGATCAGCTCGCTTTCAAGGTCGAGTTGCAGCTGGGCCCGCACAGGATTGATGCCCTCCGGTATCTTGAAGGCAAGCTGCGTCTGCGATGGAAAGCCGGTCAGCCCGTCCCAGCCGGGAGAACTCGCCCTGGACAGGCGAAGGGTTCGGTCATTGTCGGCCAGACGCTCCCGGGCGGCGGCAGCCGGTTGCTCGGCAAGGCCGATCCGCTGCGCAAGATTTTCCGATGTTCGCGGATTGCTGAACAGAAATGCGATGAACGTAACCGCAAAGATGACCAGGGCCAGAACGATAAGTCTGAGGGAGTCACGCATGATACACCTCACATTTCGGGAACGACGCCGGGCTTGTTCTGCTCGGTCCACAAGGACATTGCGGGAACCACACGCGGATCAAATCGGGACTTGAAGCGCTCCACGATTTCCATGGTCTCGTTGAACAGCTGTTGCTGAAGCAGGATCGGCTTCAAGCCGAGCGCCGGAAACGCAAGATTGGTGACCGCAAGCTCGTTCTCGGCCGCCTCATTGCGTGGATTTTCGACATAGGCGATGCGGGCGCCGGTGATCTTGGCAACCAGTTCGGCAAGATCGCGGATGCGCTTGGTTTCCGACACCTGATTGAAGATCTTGACGCGATCGCCGCGGTTCGGCGGGTTTTCGATGGCCAGCCTGACACAGATCACCGTGTCCCGGATGTTGATGAAGCCGCGGGTCTGTCCGCCGGTTCCATGCACCGTCAATGCGTGGCCGACGACGCCCTGCACCAGGAAGCGATTGAGGACGGTGCCGTAATCGCCGTCATAGTCGAACCTGTTGATCAGCGCATCATCCCGGCGGGTCTCGTCGGTCTGGGTTCCCCACACGACACCCTGATGGAGATCGGAAATGCGCAGGCGATCATTGTGGGCGTAGTACTGGAACAGCAGCTGATCCAGCGACTTGGTCATGTGGTAGATGGATCCGGGCTGCGTCGGGTAGAGAATGGAGCGCTTGTGCTCCCGCCCGCCCGGTTCGCGGATGATGACATCCAGATAGCCTTCGGGCATGGCCAGTTCGCTGCCGTCATAGCCATAGACGCCCACCGTGCCGAGATGCACGATGTGGATATCCCGGGCCAGCTCGACAATCGCTGCCAGAAGATTGTGGGTGCCCGAGACATTGTTGTCGACGGTATAGTGCTTGTGCTGTGGGCTCTTCATCGAATATGGCGCGGAGCGCTGTTCGGCGAAATGAACGACCGCATCGGGCTTGAACTCGGACAGGAGATTGCGCAGGCCCTGATAATCATGGGCGACATCGATCGGGTAGAACGTGATGTCCTCCGAGGAGGCCTTTTTCCAGGCCGCCAGACGATCCCCGATCGAGGCAATCGGCGTCAGGCTGCTCGCCTTGAGCTCTTCATCGATCCGCCGACGCGAGAGATTGTCGACGATCCCGACGCGAAAGCCGTTTGCCGAGAGGTGCAGCGCCGTCGGCCAGCCACAGAACCCGTCGCCGCCCAATACCAGAATTGATTTCATGATCGACACTCCACTGGTCGCTCGAAGGATCCGCTAGTGTTTCAGGCCGCTCGACAGCGCGGTCTGAAGGCGCCGCTCCTCATCGGGAGAAAGCGAGCTCTTGATGACCTTGCCCGGCAATTTGGACAGTTCGGCAATGACCTTCTCCGGCTGTATCCTGCGCACGAGGATGAAAAGCGCGGAGCTGTCGGGCGACAGGGTCTCACCCACCGATCGAATGAAATTGTCATCGATCCCGTAATCCACGAGAGAGGCCGACAGGGCGCCGGCACCTGCGCCGACCACCGAGCCTGCGGCAAGTCCTGGCAGGGGATTGAGGAAGAGGAGACCGACAAGAGTGCCCCATATGGCACCCGAAATACCACCCGTGGCGGCACTGGCGCCCACCAGGTTGAAGCTCTGCTTCAGGTTGATCTTGCCGCCTTGATCTCGTGTGACGACGACAGCATCTTCGAGATCAACCAAGTATTCCTTCTGGAGCCTGTTGAGCTCCGTCAGAACATGGTCAGCATCGTTGATGTTGTCGAATGCAATAGCAATCAGGTTCGTCATGTTACATCCCATATCCGATGTGATTTACAGGAGATGAAAGCTCGTAATTGGCAACTTACGCCGGTCTTTCCGCCGTAGCATTGACTGCAGTCAATTTTTATCCGGAAGCACAACCATGGGTGGGTTTGTCCGTTTGCGGAGCAAGCTTTGCTCTGCTCCTGCGCCGCAATTGACCAGGCGCAGGGACTGCCCGGATGCATGGCGATAGGCTCGCATGTCCCGCGGAGACCGATGTGCCGCTGATCAGCGAGGTGCTTTCAATGTCGAACCAACTGAAGATTTTTGTCACGGCCAGCCTGATCGCTGGCGTTGCAGCCGCAAGCCTGCCGGCCAGTGTCCTTGCATGCTCCCGCATCCTCTCCAACAATAACGGGCATGCGACCATCGTTGCGCGCACCATGGATCTGAACCGGCCGGATCGGGCGCGAATGGTCGTCTATCCGCGCGGAATGGATCGGGTTTCCGACACGGGCGAGGGCAAGCCGCTCCAGTGGACGTCGAAATATGGAAGCGTTGCCGTGACGGCGAACCTGACCTCGACGACCGATGGCATGAATGAGCGCGGGCTTGTGGCAGACATACTTTATCTCGGAAATACCAGCTATGAGCCGTGTGACGAGCGGCCGGGCCTGTCCAACCTGTCATGGGGCCAGTACGTGCTCGACAATTTCAGCTCGGTCGCGGAAGCCGTCGAGGCCATGAAGGCGGTCCGGATCGTTCCCGTCGCTTTCGACGGCGTCCAGTGGCCCCTGCATCTTTCCATATCCGATGCCGATGGCGATTCAGCCATCATAGAATTCGTCGATGGCAAGATCGTCATCCATCACGGCAAGGACTATACCGTGATGACCAACGAGCCGCCGCTTGAAACCCAGCTGGAGACGATCCGCAACTACAAGCTCTTCGGAGGCTCAAAGCCGCTGCCGGGCGATATCGATCCGGCCAGCCGCTTCGTCCGGGCGGCTACCTATCTCAAGACCCTGCCGCCGGCGGAGAGTGTGCTGCAGGCGCTTGCCGATGCTCAATCTGTTGCGCGCAACGTTGCCGTACCCCGGGGTGCGAAGGATACGTCCGGCAGCAATGCCGAGGATGCCTGGCCGACCCTGTGGTTCACCCTGGCGGATTCGACCCACGGCACCTATTATTTTCACTCCGCCACATCTCCCAGCCTCTATTGGGTGGAGCTGACGGCGATCGACTTCGCGCCGAACAGTGGCGAAAGGGGGATTGACGCTTACGCGCTGTCGCTGAATGGCGATATTACCTCGAAATTCGCCAGGCCCCGCTGAGGATGGGCTCGAAGCTTCCGCCCGTCACATTTGCCATGCCTGACGCGTTTGACATGCCTGACGCGTTTGTCATGCGCGTCACCTTCGTCACGCCTGCGCACCGAGGCCCAGGCCACGATAGAGCATGTAGGTCGCCACGAGCATCACAACCCCGGCGAACAGGCTGTTCAGCATGCCCTTTTGCCCGGAAAGCTGCTTGCACAGCCTGGCGCCCAGCAATCCGCCGAGGACGCCGCCGGCCACGAAGACGGCGGCCAGAAGCCAATCGACATAACCGGATAGAGCATAATTGACCGTGGTGGTAAGGCCGAAGGAAGCCACGGCGACCAGCGAGGAACCGATGGCATAAAGAATCGGCATCCCTGTCGAGGCGATCAGGCCGGGCACGATCAGGAAGCCGCCGCCTATGCCGAAAAAGCCCGACAAAATGCCCGTGAGGCCGCCGAGCCCGGCGACCTTGTGGAGGTTCTCGCGGGAGCATTGCGCGCCGGGATTGCCCTCCTGGCCCCGCTTGCGCAGCATCAGCCCGGCGACCAGTAACATCAGGAAGGCAAACAGAACCAGAAGTTTCTGCCCGTCGATCATCTTGCCGATGCTCGAGCCGATCAGCGCCCCGGCAATCCCGGCAGCACTGAAGATTCCCGCGCACCGCCATTTGACATGGCCGAGCCTGGCATGTCCGATAAGATTGGCAATCGCATTGGCGGCCACGGCAAAGGCGCTGGTTCCGATCGCCAGATGCGCGCTCGGGACGCCGACGACATAGACCATCAGCGGGACCGCCAGGATGGATCCGCCGCCGCCGAAGAGGCCGAGCGTGAAGCCCACAAGGCCGCCGGACAGGGCGCCAAGCCCATATTGCACGGGTTCGAGATTCATCTGGGCCTCATGAGCGGCAAGGGGCGGCCATGACAGTCACAGGGCGTTGAGCGGGATCTTGAGGTACTGGACGCCATTGTCATCCGCAGGAGGCAACCGGCCGGCCCGCATATTGACCTGGACGGACGGGAGGATGAGCTTCGGCATGGACAGCGTGGCATCGCGGGCATTGCGCATCGCCACGAAGTCATCCTCGCCGACGCCGGCATGGGCATGGATATTGCCATCGCGCTCGGCGGCCACCGTTGTCTCCCAGGCATAGTCTTCGCGGCCGGGCGCCTTGTAGTCGTGGCACATGAACATCCGCGCCGCACCGGGAAGCTTGGTCAGCCGCCGGATCGACCGATAGAGCGTTCTGGCATCGCCGCCGGGAAAATCACAGCGAGCCGTGCCGTAATCCGGCATGAACATCGTGTCGCCCGGAAAGACGGCATCGCCCACGACATAGGCGAGACAGGCCGGGGTATGCCCCGGCACATGCAGGACGGTGGCTTCGATTTCACCGATCCGGAAGCGATCGCCATCCTGAAACAGGTGGTCGAACTGGCTGCCGTCGCGCTGGAATTCCGTACCGGCATTGAAGATCTTGCCGAAGACTTCCTGCACCCGGATGATGTCGCGGCCAATGGCAAGCTGGCCCCCCAGTTCGGCCTGCAGCAGTGGCGCGGCGGAGAGATGATCCGCATGGGCATGGGTTTCAAGCAGCCACTGAACCTCCAGCCCTTCCGATTTTATGTAATCGATCAGGTGCCTTGCCGATTCATTCATCGTGCGACCGGAGGCTGCGTCGAAATCCAGCACGCTATCGATGATGGCGCAGGCATGCGATGCCGGGTCGCGCACCACATGGCTGATAGTAAAGGTTGCAGGATCAAAGAAGGAGCGGACGACAGGTCGCTTCTGCGGATCGGCCAGCGCGGCCTCGATGATCTCGGATGCATGGATCAGGTGCGGATCTGCTGCGATCTCGGTCATGGCTTCCCTCCCGGGTCCGGTTAGCTTCGGCCAGTATAAATACATATTTACCGTAATCATGCAAACATGTATTTTGTGGCCTTGGACGCGACAGCCTCCTATGATCACGAGGTGACACCGAATGACAGGATCGAACATGGAAGAGACAGCCTTCGACCAGCGTCCCCCGGCAATATCGCTGCGGTTGAACGATCCCGCGCCGATATTTCGCGCGCGCTCCACCGCGGGTGAGATCGCGCTTGCGGACTATCGCGGCCGCTGGCTGCTGTTCTTCTCGCATCCGGCCGATTTCACATCCGTCTGCACCAGTGAATTCATAGCCCTGGCGCAGGCGAAATCGCGGTTCGATGCCTTGAATTGCGCGCTTCTCGGCCTCTCCGTCGATAGTCTCTATTCGCATGTGGCATGGCTGCTCGACATTGAACGCAGCTTCGGCGTGACGGTCGGCTTTCCGCTGATCGAGGACGCCGCCATGGTGATCGCCAAAGCCTATGGCATGCTGGATGCCTCTGCGCAAAACAGCGGGACCGTGCGGGCGACCTATGTCATCGATCCGGACGGCATCATCCGCGCCATCATCTGGTACCCGATGACGGTTGGACGATCGGTCGAGGAATTGCTGCGGCTGGTGCAAGCCCTGCAGACAAGCGATCGGGAGAAGGCACTGACGCCGGAAGGCTGGCAGCCGGGCGATCCGCTGGTGGAGCCGGCCGCTTCCTCGCTTCAGGCGGCCGATGCCGTCGAAGAGGGGCAATCCTGGTATTTTCGCAGGCGCCCCGCATGAGGACCATGCCTGTCTCGCCGGAGGCCTTGCAGGACAGAGCGGCGGATGCCGCCGATTTCATGCGCCTCTTCAGCACGCCCAGCCGGCTGATGCTGCTTTGCCATATCGCCCAGAGGGAGAGGTCCGTCGGCGAAATCCAGGCGGATCTGGAGTTCAAGCAGCCGGCGCTGTCGCAACAGCTTGCGGAACTGCGCCAGGCCGGCGTGGTCAAGACGCGACGATCCTCGCGGCAGATCTATTATTCGCTCGCCGATGATCGAGTGATTATGGTGATGGAGATGCTGATGCGGATGTTCTGCGCCAGCGAAGGGGACAGGGATGCGGCGGGCGATGCTGCTATTGATGGAGACATCGACAGCATCACGGATGGGAAGGAGCCGGCCGCCGGCCGCGACCGGACCGGTCTTGGCAAGCCGGCCCCTGATTTCGGCGGCGAAATGGCCTTCTGGGCGCGGCTCGACACCGGCAAATGAGATCGGTCCCCGAGCCGGAGCCCGCGCCTTGCTCCGCCCCGCTTCAGGCCTGTGCTGCGCTTCCGCATTGTCGTAACGCGGAAGCGGCTCGTGAAGACAGCAGGCAGCGGCGGCGCGTCAGGCGGCGCGCTTGATCGCGTCACCCAGCATGGAGACGATCGTCTCGATCTGATGCTTTTCGATGATCAGCGGCGGCGACAGGGCAATCACATCGCCCGTGACGCGGATCAGCAGTCCCTTCTGGAAGCAATCGACGAAGATGTCATAGGCGCGTGCGCCGGGAGCGCCATTGCGCGGTGTCATTTCGACGGCGCCGACGAGGCCCAGATTGCGGATATCCGTGACATTGGGATGATCCTTCAGGCTGTGCAGGCCCTCCTGCCAGGCATCGGCAAGCTCTGCCCCGCGCGTCAGAAGCCCTTCCTCCTCGTAGATTTCCAGGGTGGCGATGCCGGCGGCGCTCGCAACGGGATGGCCGGAATAGGTATAGCCGTGGAAGAGTTCGATCTGATTGTCGGGACCATTCATCAGGCCGTCATGCACTTTGCGGCTGGCAAAGACGGCGCCCATCGGAATGGCGCCATTGGTCAGCCCCTTGGCGGTGGTCACGAGATCCGGAATGACGCCGAAGTAATCGGTTGCGAAGGGCGTGCCGAGGCGGCCGAAGCCGGTGATGACTTCGTCGAAGATCAACAGGATGCCGTATTTGTCGGCAATGGCGCCCAGCCTTTCGAGATAGCCCTTGGGCGGAACGACAACGCCGGCCGAACCCGACAGGGGCTCGACGATCACCGCGGCAATGGTTTCATGGCCGTGCAACTGCACCAGCCGCTCCAGATCCTCGGCAAGCTCCAGCCCATGCGGCGGCAGGGCCTTGGAGAAGGCATTACGCTCGATATCGAGCGTATGGCGCATGTGGTCGGCGGGGATCTGCGGGAAGACGCGGCGGTTGTTGACGAGGCCACCGACGGAAATCCCGCCGAAGCCGACGCCGTGATAGCCCTTCTCACGGCCGATGATGCGGGTGCGGGTTCCCTGGCCGATGGCGCGCTGGTAGGCAATGGCGATCTTGAGCGCCGTATCGACCGATTCCGACCCGGAGCCGGTGAAGAAGACTCGGTCGAGGCCGGCTTGCGGTCCGCCCGGAGCGATGGCCGCCAATTTGGCCGCGAAATCGAAGGCGATCGGGTGGCCCATCTGGAAGGTCGGCGCGAAATCGAGCGTGCGAAGCTGGCGCTCCACCGCTTCGGCAATGCGCTTGCGGCCATGGCCGGCATTGACGCACCAGAGGCCGGCCGTGCCGTCCAGCACCTTGTTGCCGTCGACATCGGTGTAATACATGCCATCCGCTTCCGCCAGCAGGCGCGGCGCGGCCTTGAATTGCCGGTTGGCCGTGAACGGCATCCAGAAATTGTCCAGCGGCGGCATATTGCTCTTGTTCGAGTAATCCATAGCGGCAGTTCCCTCGTTTTCGCTTTGGTTCTTTGTCAGCCAATTTTGCTCCAGCAACAAGGCCTTTTCTTGAAGCGGCCAAGGCCTTGAAAAGCATCGCGCGGCCTGGCTAATGTTTCGATATATCGAACAGAGATAACACGGGTTTGATGATGACCGTCGATGTCGGCAGCCGTTTGCGTCACGTGCGCCTCGCCCACAAGCTCTCGCAGCGGGAACTTGCCAAGCGGGCAGGCGTCACCAATTCAACGATCTCGCTGATCGAGTCCAATGCCTCTAACCCCTCGGTGGGCGCCTTGAAGCGTATTCTTGACGGCATTCCCATCGGGCTTGCGGAATTCTTCGCGCTGGAGCCGGGGCGGGCCATGAAGGCCTTCTACGCAGCGGAAGAACTGGTGGAGATCGGCAAAGGCGCGATCTCCTTTCGCCAGGTGGGGGATAACCTGTTTGGCCGCAGTCTCCAGATCCTGAAGGAATGCTATCAGCCCGGCGCCGATACGGGCAAGGTCATGCTGGTGCATGAGGGCGAGGAGGGCGGCATCGTGCTGTCAGGCCGGCTGGAGGTGACTGTGGATGGCGAGCGGCGTATTCTGGGGCCGGGCGATGCCTATTATTTCGAGAGCCGCAGACCCCACCGCTTTCGCTGCGTGGGGCCTGTGCCCTGCGAGGTGATCAGCGCCTGCACGCCGCCCACCTTCTGAAGTGCTTCATTGCCGGTCTGACGCGGGTGTCCGGCCGGATCAGACGATCCCGCCCGAACCGCCCTTGCTGGCCGGACGCTCGGCTGCGGCGCGGTTGCGATAACCGCTGGCGCGATAGGTCTGCAGCGGATCGATCGCACCGCCGGCCCGGTGACGGGCCTCTGCGAGAATCGGCTCGACATCGGTGCGATAGGCGCGCTTGAGGGTTTCCGTGGCCATCAGCGCGTCGTTCTCTGCCTGAAAGCCTTCCAGGCTGCCGCGGTCGACGAGCAGGGCCTGGGCATAGGCGCGACGGATCTCGTTGGCCGATGAAATAAGGCTCTCGATCGGATCCGTCACATTGTGGCTCTGGTCGATCATGTGCGCAGGGTGGAAACCCTGAACTCCGCGATACTCGGCATCCACCAGTTCGTTGAAGACGAGGAAGAGGCGGTAGGGCTCGACCGAGCCGGCGTCCAGATCGTCGTCACCATACTTGGAATCGTTGAAGTGGAAGCCACCGAGCTTGCCGAACTGGATCAGCCGCGCCACGATCATTTCAATATTGGTGTTGGGCGCGTGATGGCCGAGATCGACGAGGCAGAAGGCCTTGTCGCCGAGCGTCTGGGCGATCAGGTAGTTGGTGCCCCAATCCTGCACGACGGTGGAATAGAAGGCAGGCTCATACATCTTGTGTTCGGAAAACAGCCGCCAATCATCGGGCAGCGCCTTATAGATCTCACGCATGGAGTCGAGATAACGCTCGAACTGGCGCGTAAAGTTCGCCTGGCCGGGGAAGTTCGACCCATCGCCGATCCAGACCGTCAGGGCCTTCGAGCCGATGGCGCGACCGATCTCGATGCATTCGATATTGTGCTCGACGGCCTGGGCGCGGGTTGCCGCATCCACATGGCTGAGCGAGCCGTATTTGTAGGAATGGGCCTGGTCCGCCGCATCGGAAAACGTGTTGGAATTCATTGCGTCGAAGCCGAGGCTGAGCGATTCCCCCTTCGCCTTCAGGTCTTTCGGATCAGCCTTGTCCCAGGGGATATGGAGGGAGACCGTCGGGGTCGCCCGCGTCAACTGCTGGATCACGCTGCAATCGTCCAGCTTGTCGAAGATGTTGCGCGGCTCGCCGCGGCCGGGAAACCGGGCAAAACGCGTCCCGCCGGTGCCGACCCCCCAGGAAGGGACCGCCACGAAGAAGTCCGCGACCTTTTGCGTGATGGCGTCGATATCGATGTTGTTGCGGGCCAGTCTCTCGCCCAGCGCCGCATAGTCCGACCGGTGGGCGGCACCGCGCTTGTCGTTTTCCGTGGCGATGAGATCGCCGGCAATCTTCAGATCTGTCATTGCTTCCTCCCGTGCAGACCGTTCACTTTTATCACTGCCCCTCTATAGGCTGCGTTGCGGGGCTACTCCCTCTGTCTTGCCGATCTCCCCGTGAGGCAGAAATGCCTGCGAGGCAAAGGGGAGTGAGCCCCGAAAATACCAGACGGAAAGGTTACTTTACCGCGTGAAGCTCTGGGCATTGCCGGCATCGACATTGATGATGTTGCCGGTGGATTTTGCCGAAAGGTCGGATGCCAGGAAATAGATGGCCTCGGCGATATCCTCGGGAAAGACGTTCAGCTTCAGCAGGGAGCGCTTGCGATAATGCTCCTCCAGATCGGTGACCTCGATTTTCGAGGACGCGGCCCGCTGCTCGCGCCATTCGCCGTTCCAGATCTTGGAGCCGCGCAGCACCGCATCGGGATTGACGGTATTGACGCGGATCCCCGCCGCGGCCCCCTCCAGGGCCAGGCATCGAGCGAGATGGATCTCGGCTGCCTTGGCCGTGCAATAGGCCGATGCATTGGGAGACGAGGCCAGCCCGTTCTTGGAAGCGACGAAGACGATATTGCCGCCCAGGTTCTGGCGGCGGAAGAGGCGGAAGGCCTCTCGAGAGACAAGGAAATAGCCGGTCGCCAGGATGCCGATATTCTTGTCCCACATGGAGAGCGTCGTCTCCTCCACCGGCGCGGAAGAAGCAATTCCGGCATTGGAGACGAGGATATCGATGCCGCCGAATTCCACGCAGGCATCGGCAAAGGCGGCCGCGACCGCCTCTTCGCGCGTCACGTCCAGCTGGACCGAACGCACGGCGTCGGCGCTATAGCGCTTGGCAAAGTCACCCTTGGCCGCATCCAGCGCCTCGGCATCGATATCGGCAAGCACGACGCAGGCGCCTTCCGCCATCAGCCGTTCGGCCGTCGCGCGGCCGATGCCGCCGGCGCCGCCGGTGACCAGTGCCACCCGGCCGGCAAGGCTCTTCGGTTTCGGCATGCGCTGGAGCTTTGCTTCTTCCAGCAGCCAGTATTCGATATCGAAGGCCTCCTGTTCGGGAAGGCCCTGATATTCGGAAACGGTGGAGGCGCCGCGCATCACATTGATGGCGTTGACATAGAATTCGCCGGCAATCCGCGCCGTCGCCTTGTCCTTGGCAAAGGAGAACATGCCGACGCCGGGCACCAGGAAGATCACCGGGTTTGGATCGCGCATGCCTGGGGAGTTGTCGTGGCGGCAGGTCTCGTAATAGCGCGTGTAATCGGCGCGATACGCCTCCAGCGCCTGATCCAGGCCGGCGATGACGGCATCCACATCCGGATTGGCCGGGTCGAACTCGACGATCAGCGGACGGATCTTGGTGCGCAGGAAGTGATCCGGGCAGGAGGTGCCGAGTGCCCCAAGCGGCTTCAGATCCCGCGAATTGACGAATTCGAGGACCGCGTCCTGGTCATCGAAGGCGCCAAGCTTTCGCTCGTCCCGGCCAATCCTGCCGCGGATCTCCGGCATCAGCCGGGCGGCGATGGCGCGACGCTGATCCTTCGTCAGGCTCTCGCTCACGGCGCCGCCGAAGATCACCTTGCCCTCGGTCTTTTCCGCAAACCAGGCAATCGCCTTGTTGATGATTTCCAGGGTGAGTTCATAGCATTGCTTGGCATCATCGGCCCAGGTGAACAGGCCATGGCTTTCCAGCACCACGCCTCTGGCGCCGGGATTGGCCTTGACGAAGGCTTCGAGATCAAGGCCCAGCTGGAAGCCGGGACGCCGCCAGGGCAGCCAGCCGATGTCGGAGCCGAAGATCTCCTGCGTCAATTCGCGCGAATTCTTGGCGGCAGCAATCGCGATGATGGCGTCCGGATGCATATGGTCGACATGCTTGAAGGGGACGAAGCCGTGCAGCGGCGTATCGATGGAAGCGGCGCGCGGGTTGAGGTTGAAGGTGCAGTGCGGCAGGAAGCCGACCATCCGGTCTTCATCCTGAACGCCCTGGTAGAGACCTTTCAGCGCCTCGAGCTTCTCCTGGTAGAGCGTCGCGAAGCCATCGAGCTTGATGGTGCCGACATCGCCGCCGGAGCCCTTTACCCAAAGGACCTGCACCTGTTGGCCGGTCAGCGGATCGGTCTCCATCACCTTGGCGGATGTATTGCCGCCGCCGTAATTGGTGATGCGCTTGTCGGCGCCGAGCAGGTTGGAACGATAGAGCAGCTTGCCTGGCTCATCCAGGCCGGCGGCGTGATCATCATCCCAGCGGTTATCGAGAAGGCGGGGTTGGCCCGACATGCGCTTAGTCCTCCCATGTCTTGATGCGGCCATCCTCAAGGCAGGCCGACACACTGCTTTGGATGCAGGATATCGCGCAGACTTGCTGCGAATGTCAATCACAAACGATCAAATTCATTCGTTGTGCGGCGCAATATAACTTTTCATGATCGATTATGATTGACAGTTGCGCGTCGTTGCGAATAAATCGGAACAAGGAGGAGCCAATGCACGAACGTGAACGCCACCGCATCATCTTGAGCGCGATCC
Source organism: Rhizobium sp. SSA_523 (assembly GCF_030435705.1). Lineage (NCBI taxonomy): Bacteria > Pseudomonadati > Pseudomonadota > Alphaproteobacteria > Hyphomicrobiales > Rhizobiaceae > Affinirhizobium > Affinirhizobium gouqiense. Next base: position 2,298,457 of record NZ_CP129382.1, on the reverse strand, counting down.
AGGAGAAGCCTGTGGTCACGGTCCAGGATATTGCCGAACTGACGGAGGCCTCGGAGGCGACGATCCGCCGTGATATCGCGGCGCTGCACGTTCAGGGCAAGCTTCGGCGCGTGCGGGGCGGAGCGGAGGCCGTGCATCCGCCGCAGCAGGGCAGCCTGACGGCGCGGCCGTTCCGCGTGTCCGAATCCGTCAATATCGACAAGAAGCGCGCCATTGCGCGGGCGGGAATTGAGCTGTGCCAGGAAGGCGATTCGATCATCATCAATGGTGGAACGACAACGTTCCAGATGGTGCATTTCATGTCGGCCCGACGCCTGCAGGTCATGACCAATTCCTTCGCGATCGCCGAGCATCTGGTCAAGCATTCCAAATGCACGGTCTCGGTGCCGGGCGGCTCGATCTATCGCGACCAGAGCCTCATCCTGTCCCCGTTCGAAAATGACGGGATCCGCAATTTCTACGCGCGCCGCATGTTCATCGGTGCCCAGGGCATATCCGCTCTCGGCGTGATGGAGCCGGATGCGCTGGTCATCCAGAGCGAACAGAGATTGATGCGGCAGGCGGAAGAGCTGATCGTCATGGTCGATTCCAGCAAGTTTACGCGGCGGTCCAGCATGATCCTGTGCCCGCTGGAAAATGTCTCGACCATCATCACCGATGATGGCGTGCCGGACGATGCCGTTGCCATGCTCGAAGCGGCCGGCGTGACGGTTCTGACGGTCAAGCCCATGGCTTCGACCGGCAGGGAGGATGCTTCCTCCGTCGCCTGAGAGGATCGGCGGCCGGGGAAGGGGAGTGAACTGGTCTTTAACTGGGAGGAATGAAACATGAAAATGACAAGACGGTTCCTGGGCGCGGCGACGCTTGCGCTGGCAGCCTCGGTATCCATGGCGGGCATGGCCTCTGCCGCAGACATGAAGATCGCACTTGTGGTCAAATCGCTCGGCAACGGCTTCTTCGAAGCCGCCAACAAGGGCGCGCAGGAGGCCGCCAAGGAATTGGGCGGCGTGGAAATCATCTATACTGGACCCACCACGACGACGGCCGAAGGACAGATCGAAGTCATCAATTCGCTGATCGCCCAGGGTGTCGATGCCATCGCCATCTCCGCCAATGATCCGGACGCCGTCGTGCCAGCGCTGAAGAAGGCCACGCAGCGCGGCATCAAGGTGATCTCCTGGGATTCCGGCGTTGCGCCGGCCGGCCGCATCATGCACCTCAACCCATCCTCGAACGAGCTGATCGGCAAGATGTGCCTGACGCTTGCCAAGAACCATCTGGCGGATGGCAAAGGCGATTTCGCCATCCTGTCGGCCACCACCACCTCGACGAACCAGAATATCTGGATCGCCGAAATGAAGAAGCAGCTGAAGGATTTCCCCGGCCTCAACCTCGTCACCACGGTGTATGGCGACGACCTGGCCGACAAGAGCTATCGCGAAGCGCAGGGCCTCCTGACATCGCAGCCGAATGTGAAGGTGATCGTCGCGCCGACTACCGTTGGCGTGCTGGCGGCGTCGCAGGCCGTCAAGGATGCCGGCAAGATCGGCCAGGTCTATGTGACCGGTCTCGGTCTTCCGTCGGAAATGGCCGGCGCGATCAAGTCCGGGGCGACGAAGGAATTCGCCATCTGGAACCCGATCGACCTCGGCTATTCCGCCACGCAGATCGCCTATCACCTAGTCAAGGGTGATGCGACCGGGAAACCGGGCAGCGAGGTGAAGGCCGGCCGCATGGGCTCGATCAAGATTGGCGACAATGGCGAGGCCGCCATGGCGGATCCCTTCGTCTATGATGCGAAGAATATCGATCAGTTCTCGAAGATCTTCTGAAGAATGGCGGAAGCCGAGCGTAGGCTTCTGCTGCCCCCCTCTGCCCTGTCGGGCAGAGGGGGAGTGCTCGTCTTTTATCGAATAGAAGCGAACCGGTTGATACGATGATGCCTTTACGACGCCAGCCGATTGTAAACGAACAGAAGCCGGTCCTGGCGCCCATTCTCGAAATGCGCGGCATCAGCCAGATCTTTCCGGGGGTGAAGGCGCTGGATCAGGTCTCCGTCAGCCTCTATCCGGGGCAGGTGACGGCGCTGATCGGTGAAAATGGCGCCGGGAAATCCACGCTGGTGAAGATCCTGACCGGTATCTATTGGCCCAGCGAAGGCGAGATCCTGCTCGACGGCCGGGCCGTCCAGTTCGCCAGCGCGCAGGCTGCGATCGATGCCGGCGTCACGGCCATCCATCAGGAAACCGTGCTCTTTGACGAGCTGACGGTCGGCGAAAACATTTTTCTCGGCCATGCGCCCCGCACACGCTTCGGCACCATGGACTGGACGAGCATCAACGCGCGATCGCGTGACCTGCTGCGCGAGCTGGAAAGCGACATCGATCCGACGATCAGGCTGAAGGATCTGTCGATCGCCCAGCGGCATCTGGTCGCGATCGCCAGGGCTCTCTCGGTCGAAGCGCGCATCGTCATCATGGATGAGCCGACCGCCGCATTGTCGCGCAAGGAAATCGACGATCTTTTCCGCATCGTCGAAGGCTTGAAGCGACAGGGGAAGGCCATCCTGTTCATCAGCCACAAGTTCGACGAGGTCTATGAGATCGCCGAAAACTACGTCGTATTCCGCGATGGCAAGGCCGTGGGTGCAGGCAGTCTTTCGCAGACGGAACAGGGCGAGATCGTTCGCCTGATGGTCGGCCGCGATGTCCATGACGTCTTTCCCAAGGCCGAGGCCGATATCGGGCCGACCGTGCTGACGGTCACGGGCTATAGCCATCCCACCGAATTCCGGGACATTTCCTTTGAATTGAAGCGCGGCGAGATCCTCGGCGTTTACGGCCTGATCGGCGCGGGCCGCTCGGAACTGTGCCAATCGCTTTTCGGCATGACCCGCCCCTCCGCTGGAAGCCTTACCCTTGAGGGTCGGCCGGTGGTGATCCGCTCCTCGCGGGATGCCATCGCGGCGGGCATCGTCTATGTTCCGGAAGAACGCGGGCGGCATGGACTGGCGCTGCCCATGCCGATCTATCAGAACATGTCGCTTCCCTCGCTCGCGCGCACCTCGCGGTCCGGCTTTCTCAAGGCGGCCAACGAGCTGGCTCTGGCGCGGCAATATGCCGAGAGGCTCGATCTGCGCGCCGCCGCCCTGTCCGTGCCGGTCGGCACCCTGTCCGGCGGCAATCAGCAAAAAGTGGTGATCGGCAAATGGCTCGCAACGCAGCCGAAGGTCATCATTCTCGACGAGCCGACCAAGGGCATCGATATCGGGTCCAAGGCCGCCGTACACGGTTTCATTTCCGAACTCGCCTCCCAGGGCCTGTCCATCATCATGGTCTCGTCCGAACTGCCGGAAATTCTCGGCATGTCGGACAGGATCATGGTGATGCGCGAGGGGTTGATGGAAGGCCTGTTCGATCGGGCGGAGGCGACGGCGGAACAGCTGGTGCGCGCCGCCACCGGCAATGCGTGAGGGTTCAAGCATGAAACGCCTGTTGAAACGCCGCGAACTCTTGCTGTGCGGCATCATCCTCCTCATGATTGCCGGCTTTTCCACCCGCGCCGCCGGTTTCGCGGCGCCCGGCAATCTGGCGAATATCTTCAACGATACCTCGATCCTGATCATTCTGGCTCTTGCCCAGATGACCGTGATCCTCACCAAATCGATCGACCTGTCGGTGGCGGCCAATCTTGCCTTTACCGGAATGGCCGTTGCCATGACCAATGCCGCCTTTCCCGGCCTGCCATTGCCGGTGCTGATCGTCATGGCGCTTGGAATCGGCGCCTTTCTTGGTGCGATCAACGGCTTCCTCGTCTGGATCCTGCAGATCCCGCCGATCGTCGTAACGCTCGGCACCCTGACCATCTATCGCGGCATGGCCTTCGTCCTCTCCGGCGGAAGCTGGGTGAATGCGCACCAGATGACGCCGACCTTTCTCAACGTGCCGCGGACGAATATTCTCGGCCTGCCGGTCCTGTCCTGGGTGGCGATCCTTGTCGTGGTCGCGATGTGGTTCCTGCTCAGCCGCACCGCCTTCGGACGATCGGCCTATGCCTCCGGCGGCAATCCGGTGGCGGCCGTCTATGCCGGGATCGACGTTGGGCGAACCCGCTTCCTCGCTTTCGTCCTGTCCGGCGCCATGGCGGGCCTGTGCAGTTATCTCTGGGTGTCGCGCTATGCCGTGGCCTATGTCGATATCGCCAATGGCTTCGAACTCGACAGCGTTGCGGCCTGTGTCATCGGCGGCATCTCGATTGCGGGCGGCATAGGCTCGGTGGCCGGCGCGCTTCTCGGATCCCTGTTCCTCGGCGTGATCAAGAATGCCCTGCCGGTGATCGGCATCTCGCCTTTCGCGCAGATGGCGATTTCCGGCATCGTCATCATCCTGGCCGTCGTCTTCAATGCCCGCGCAGAAGCGCGCAAGGGCCGCATCATCCTGCGCAATAGCCAGCCTGCTTCAAAGGTGACCGCATGAGCGACCATACACCGGCCACCCACCGCCGGGCCATTCCCGATCGTCTCGGAACCCCGGTCAGCCGCATCCTTTCCAGCTGGGAAGTCCTGCTCTTCGGCGTGGCGATCCTGATCTTCATCGCCAATTCGCTGGCTTCGCCCTACTTTCTCGACGCCTGGAACCTATCCGACGCGACCTTCAATTTCACCGAAAAGGCTTTGATTGCCTTTGCCATGGCCATGCTGATCATTGCCGGTGAGATCGATCTCTCCGTGGCCGCGATCATTGCCCTGGCGTCGACGGCCATGGGGGCGGCCGCGCAATACGGGATCGGAACGCCGGGCCTGGTGCTGATCGGTCTCGGTGTCGGCCTCGCCTGCGGAGCGTTCAACGGCCTGCTGGTCTCCGGGCTCAAACTGCCGTCCATCGTAGTGACGATCGGCACCATGAGCCTTTTCCGCGGCATTGCCTATCTCGTTCTCGGCGACAAGGCCTATGGCGGCTATCCGGAAAGCTTCGCCTATTTCGGTCAGGGCTATCTCGTCTGGGTCTTCTCCTTCGAATTTGGCCTCTTCCTCCTTTGCGGTGCGCTTTTTGCGGTTCTCCTGCACGCCACCAATTTCGGCCGCCAGGTCTATGTCATCGGCAATAACGAATTTGCCGCGCGCTTCTCCGGCGTTCCCGTCGAAAGGGTGAAGTTCATCCTCTTCCTGCTGACGGGGCTGATGAGCGGCATTGCCGCCGTCTGCCTGACCTCCCGCCTCGGCTCCACCCGTCCGTCGATCGCGCAGGGCTTTGAGCTGGAAGTGGTGACCATGGTGGTGCTGGGCGGCGTCTCGATCCTCGGCGGTGCGGGCACGATTGCCGGCGTGGTGATTGCCGCCTTCGTCATGGGGCTTGTGACCTTCGGCCTCGGCCTTCTCAACGTGCCGGGCATTGTGATGTCCATCTTCGTCGGGCTTCTGCTCATCATGACCATCGCGCTGCCCATTCTGGCGCGGCGCATCAAGCAGGCAGGCAGATCATGAGTTCTGAAAGATATGCATTCAAGATGAAGCTGAACCCCGGAATGCAGGCTGAATACCGGAAGCGGCACGACGAGATCTGGCCCGATCTGGTGAAGCTTCTCGCAGAAGCCGGCGTCAGCGATTATTCCATCCATCTCGATCCGGAAACCGATATCCTGTTCGCCGTCCTGACGCGACCGGCGGATCATGGCATGGCGGGCCTGCCGGACCATCCGGTGATGAAGCGCTGGTGGGCGCATATGGCCGATCTCATGGAGACCAATCCGGACAATTCGCCCGTGGCCGTCGATCTCGTGCCGGTCTTCCATCTGCCATGACATCAGTGCACCGCATTGCCGTTCTCGATATCGGCAAGACCAATGCCAAGGTGCTGGTGCTTGACTGTGAAAGCGGCAGGGAGCTGGACGTCCGGCGCCGGCCGAACAAGGTGATCGCCGCCCAGCCCTATCCGCATTACGACATCGAGGGGCTCTGGCGTTTTTTTCTGGAGGCGCTTGGCGAACTCGCCGTGACGCCCGGATACGATGCCATTTCCATCACCGCCCATGGTGCATCGGGCGTGCTTCTGGATGCGGCCGGCGCGCTGGCTTTGCCGGTGCTGGATTACGAATACGAATATCCGCAGCCGATCCGCGATGCCTATGCCGCCTTGCGTCCGCCCTTTTCGGAAACCTATTCCCCGGCCCTGTCCGGCGGCCTCAATCTTGGCGCCCAGATCCATTTCCAGAAAACTACTTTTCCGGATGACTTCGCAAGGGTGCACAGGATTGTCACCTATCCGCAATATTGGGCTTACCGGCTGACCGGCATTGCCGCGAACGAGGCGACATCACTTGGCTGTCACACGGATCTGTGGCGGCCCGGCGAGGCGAGCTTCTCCTCACTCGTCGATCGTCTGGATATCCGCGACAAGATGGCGCCGGTCCGCTCCGCCTTCGAAGCGCTGGGCCCCGTTCGGCCGGAGCTTTCCGCCGCGCTGCATCTGACACGTGAAGTGCCGGTCTATTGCGGCATTCACGATTCCAATGCCTCGCTCCTCCCGCACCTGGTCGATCGCGCGGCGCCCTTTGCGGTGGTTTCGACCGGAACCTGGGTCATCAATTTTGCCGTCGGTGGCGATCTCGCGCATCTGGATCCGGCACGGGACACGCTGGCCAATGTCGATGCCTATGGCCGCGCCGTGCCCTCGTCGCGCTTCATGGGCGGGCGCGAATTCGAGCTGCTGGTCGAAAGGATCGGTCCGCCGGATGGGGAGGGCGTGCTGGCTGCCCTGCCTTCGGTTTTGGAAAGGCAGCTCCTGCTCACTCCCAACCTCTCCTCCGGATCCGGCCCCTATCCTGGTCTCGAAAGCCGCTGGATCAATGCCAAGGGCGCATCGGAGGCAGAACGGTGGGCGGCGGCCTGCCTTTATCTGGCATTGATGACCGAGACATGCCTCGGGCTGATCGGCGCCAGGGGGCCGGTCCTGGTGGAGGGGCCCTTCGCATCGAATGCCGCCTATCTGGAAAGCCTTCAGGCGCTCCTCGGGCGACCCGTTCTTGCCGTTTCGGGCTCGACCGGCACCGCACAAGGGGCCGGGCTCCTGGCGGGCGCCCGCCAATCGGCTAAGTCTCGTGAGATCATGAGCCGGTTCGACGGCGACAGCCTGGGCGCCTATGCAAGAGCCTGGCGGGAAAGCCTGTCCTGACGGCAGAGGGCTGACCTCACCTGCCGGTCACAGGGTGACGGCTGCTCCCGTCTGCGCGGATTTGAGCGCAGCATCGGCAAGTTTCAACGCGATCAGGCCATCTTCGGCCGAAGGCGAAGCCTTCGCTCCCTTTTCCACCGTATCGATGAAGGCGGCGATTTCTGCCGCATAGGCTGCGGTGTAGCGGGTCATGAAGAAGTCATGCAGCGGCGGCCTTGTATAACCGTGCTGGCTGGCGACCTCGATGGAGACCGGCCGCTGATTTTCCGCCGAGACGGAGCCGAGCGATCCATGCACTTCGATGCGCTGATCGTAGCCATAAGTTGCGCGACGCGAATTGGAGATGATCGCCTGGCGGCCGCTCGCCGTCGTCAGGATGAGGCTTGCGCTGTCATAGTCGCCTGCCTCGCCGATCTTGGGATCGACCAGCACCGCGCCGGTGGCAAAGACCGTCTTGATGTCTTCGCCGAGCAGGAAGCGCGCCATGTCCAGGTCGTGAATGGTCATGTCACGGAAGATGCCGCCCGACACCTTGATATAATCAACTGGCGGCGCGCCCGGATCGCGGCTGATAATCGTCACCATCTCGACCTTGCCGATCGTCCCCTTGTCGATTTCGGCGCGGACCGCCTGAAAATGCGGATCGAAGCGGCGGTTGAAGCCCAGCATTACCTTGGCACCCGTCTGCGCCACCACATCGATGCAAGCCTGCGCCCGCGCAACGTCCAGATCGATCGGTTTTTCGCAGAAGATCGCCTTGCCGGCGCGGGCGAATTTCTCGATCAGATCCGCATGCGTGTTGGTCGGCGTGCAGATGATCACCGCATCGACATTCCTGTCGGCCAGAACCGCCTCGATCGTCGTGACCGCGCAGCCGGCCTCGTCGGCAATAGCGCGTGCGGCCGCTTCCATGGCATCCACTACGGCCACCAGCTTTGCGCGGGGGTCCGCGGCAATGGCTTTGGCATGCACTTTGCCAATCCGTCCTGCCCCGAGCAGGGCCAATCTCGTCACCATGGGGTCTCCTCCTCCACTTTGGCATTCCAGACCCGTCAGGCAGTGCTCGAACAGGCTTTGGAATTTCTATTCTATTTTGCTAGAGTGAAGCCATATTCGTGTCAAGGTGGGAAAGGTGGCGACATGGTCAAGGGAGTGCCGGCAAGCGTGCAGGAATTCGAGGAGCGGCTGCTGGCGGTAACCGCATCGCTACCCAAGCGGTTGAAGCAATGCGCCGATTATGTCGCCGCTCATAGCGACCGGATCGCCGTCTCCACGGTGGCGGAAATGGCCGAGGGCGCCGGCGTGCAGCCTTCGGCCTTCATGCGCTTCTGCCAGATCCTCGGCTTTTCCGGCTATAGCGAGATGCAGAGGTTGTTTCGCGACAGTTACGTCGGCGGATGGCCGGATTACAGGACACGGCTCGACCATCTGCGCGACCTTGGCGAACAGAATGGCTCACGGCTGCTGGCGGAGTTTGTCGAGGCTGGGCGGGCATCTCTTGAGAATCTTCTGAAATCCGTGGACGATCAGATGCTTGAGGCAGCAGTCGAGACGCTGGCGGAGGCCCGCATCGTGCATATTGTTGGCCTGCGCCGCTCCTTCCCCGTCGCCAGCTATATCGCCTATGCCTTGGAGAAGATGCAGGTTCCGGCGGTCCTGCACAGTGGAACGGGCGGGCTCGACGGTGCCTGCGCCATTCTGCCGGGCGATGCCTTGCTGGCAATCACCTTCTCTCCCTATTCTGCGGAAACCCTTGCTTTGGTCGAGAGTGTTGTCAGCCGCAATGTCCCGGTCGTTGCCCTCACGGATGCGACCGTCAATCCGCTTCGAAAAATGGGTGCCACCATTCTCACTGTCTCCGAAGTGGATTTCGGCGCCTTTCGATCCTTGTCGGCGACGCTCTGCCTCGCCATTGCCTTGTCGACAGCTGTCGGCGCACGTCGCACGAGCTGAATATTCGTATTGAAATAATAGAATTTGGAATTTATAGTCTATTATGTCGATGCGGGAGGCGTCGTCGCTGCAAAAGGGAGGGCCTCTTGAAGCCACTTGATGTGATCACGATCGGTCGATCGTCCGTGGACCTTTACGGTGCCCAGGTGGGTGGCCGGCTGGAGGACATGAATTCCTTCAGCAAATACATCGGCGGCTCGCCCACCAATATTGCGGCCGGTGCTGCGCGCCTGGGTCTGAAATCGGCTCTGATCACACGGGTCGGTGCCGAGCATATGGGACGCTTCATCCGTGAGCAGCTCGTCCGCGAAGGCGTGGATGTGCGTGGGGTGAAGACCGATCCCGAGCGCCTGACGGCGCTTGTACTGCTGGGCATTCGCGACGAGAACCAGTTTCCGTTGATCTTCTATCGGGAAAACTGCGCCGATATGGCGCTGTGCGAGGAGGATATCGATCCCTCCTTCATCGAACAATCCCGCTGCGTCACCGTCACGGGGACGCATTTGTCGCATCCGCGCACGGAGGCGGCGGTGATGAAGGCGCTGCGGCTTGCCCGCCAGAGTGGGGCGCTTACGGCGCTGGATATCGATTATCGCCCCAATCTTTGGGGTCTGGCAGGGCATGAGGCGGGCGAAAGCCGGTTCATCGAATCCCGCAAGGTCACGGAAAAATTGCTGGGCACGCTGTCTCTCTTCGACCTGATCGTCGGGACGGAAGAGGAGTTCCACATTGCCGGCGGCTCCACCGATACGCTTGAGGCATTGCGGGCGGTCCGCAGGGTGTCGAATGCGGCGCTCGTGTGCAAGCGCGGCCCTATGGGCGCGGCCGTCTTCGAGGGCGAGATTCCCGACAGCCTTGACAAGGGGCAGACCGGTCCCGGTTTTCCGATCGAGGTTTTCAACGTTCTCGGCGCCGGCGATGGCTTCATGGCCGGACTGCTGAAGGGCTGGCTGACGGGCGAAGATTGGCCGACGGCGCTGAAATATGCCAATGCCTGCGGCGCCTTCGCCGTTTCCCGTCACGGCTGCACGCCCGCTTATCCGAGCTGGGAGGAACTGCAGTATTTCTTCAAGGTCGGTATCCGCACCAAGGCGTTGCGCAAGGATGCGGCGCTGGAACAGGTGCATTGGTCCACCAACCGCAAGGGCGACTGGTCGACCATGCGCGTCTTCGCCTTCGATCATCGCATGCAACTGGAGGCGATGGCCGAGGAGGCCGGCGTGCCGGCGGATCGGATCGGCGCCTTCAAGTCGCTTTGCCTCCAGGCGGCAACTGCAGTGGCTGACGGGCAGGCCGGCTATGGCATTCTCTGCGATGGCCGGCTCGGCCGGCAGGCCTTGTTTGCCGCGGCGGGCAGCGGCTTGTGGATCGGCAGGCCAGCCGAATGGCCCGGCTCGCGCCCCCTGACGCTGGAGCCCGATCTCGGTTTTGATTGCGGCGGCTTGAGCGAATGGGCCGCCGAACATGTGGTGAAAGTCCTCTGCTTCTACCATCCCGATGATACGGCAGAGATGAAGGATCGTCAGGAGGAGACCGTCAAGCGCCTGTTCGAGGCGGCGCGGCGCAACCGGCTGGAATTCCTGCTGGAGGTCATACCGTCCAAGGTCGGCACCGTTGATGACCAAACGACAGCGCAGATCATCGACCGCTTCTATGAGATCGGCGTCTATCCCGACTGGTGGAAGCTGGAGCCGATGAAGAGCCGCGCTGCCTGGGCGAATGCCTGCGCCGCTGTCGAGCGGCACGATGCCTATACGCGCGGCATCGTGGTTCTGGGCCTCGACGCGCCGCAGGCGGAGCTGGAGGAGAGCTTCGGCCTTGCCGCCGCCTTTGATCTGGTCAAAGGTTTTGCGGTCGGCCGCACGATCTTCGGGGAGGCCGCGCGGCAGTGGCTTGCCGGCCGGATCAGCGATCAGGCTGCCGTGGAGGATATGGCCGCGCGATACCGGCGCTTGTGCCGGATCTGGGATGAGGCCCGCGCTGATGCCCGTGCTGGCGCCCGCACGGATGTCAGCGCAAAGGCCGACGCCGTGAAAGTGACAGGGGGAGGAAAGGCATGACAACGATCCGTCTTACCGCGGCGCAGGCGCTGGTGCGCTACCTCGCCTGCCAGATGAACGAGGATGGCCTTCCCTATATAGCGGGTGTCTGGGCGATCTTCGGCCATGGCAATGTGGCGGGCATGGGCGAGGCCCTTTACGGCGTGCGGGAGGAATTGCCGACCTATCGCGGACAGAACGAGCAATCCATGGCGCATGCCGCGATCGCCTATGCCAAGCAGCTCGGCCGGCGCCGGGCCATGGCGGTGACCTCTTCCATCGGTCCGGGAGCGCTCAACATGGTCACGGCGGCCGCGCTGGCGCATGTCAACCGCCTGCCGGTGCTGTTCATTCCCGGCGATGTCTTTGCCAATCGCGGGCCCGATCCCGTCCTGCAGCAGATCGAGGATTTCGAGGATGGCAGCGTTTCGGCCAATGACTGCTTCAGGCCGGTCAGCCGCTATTTCGATCGCATCACACGGCCTGAGCAACTTCTGACCGCACTGCCGCGCGCCATGCGCACGCTGACCGATCCCGCCGATTGCGGACCCGTGACGCTTGCCTTCTGCCAGGATGTGCAAGCGGAGGCTTACGATTATCCGGAAAGCTTCTTCGCGCAACGCACCTGGCGCTTCCGTCGGCCGGAGCCCGACAGGGAAGAACTCGAGGAGGCGGTCAAGGCTTTGAAGGCGGCGAAGTCGCCGGTGATCGTCGCCGGCGGCGGCGTGCATTTCTCCGGCGCAACCGAGACGCTGAGGGCCTTTGCCGAGACGCATCAGATCCCGGTCGTCGAGACGCAGGCCGGAAAATCCGCGCTTGCCTGGGATCATGATCTGAACTTCGGCCCCGTCGGCGTCACCGGCTGCGACAGCGCCAATCAGGTATGCGAGCGGGCGGATCTGGTGATCGGCGTCGGAACGCGTTTCCAGGATTTCACCACGGGCTCCTGGGCGCTGTTCAAGAACCCCGACCGGAAGATCCTGGCCCTGAATGTGCAGGCCTATGACAGTGCCAAACATGATGCCATGCCGCTGGTCGCCGATGCGAAAGTGGGTTTGCAGCGGCTTTCGGCGGCGCTCGGCGCTCACCGTCTGCCGCCCCCCGACGGGCAGTTGAAGGCGAGCTGGTTTGCGAAGGCCGATGCCGTGACGGCCGCGCCGACCGACGCCAATACCTTGCCGACCGACATGCAGGTGATTGGGGCCGTGCAGCGTGCCGCGCGCGATGACACCGTGGTCATGTGCGCCGCGGGCACCATGCCGGGTGAATTGCACCAGCTATGGAAGGCCAGGATGCCGCTTTCCTATCATATGGAATACGGCTTTTCCTGCATGGGCTATGAGATCGCCGGCGGCCTCGGCATCAAGATGGCGCAGCCCGAGCGCGACGTGATCGTCATGGTGGGCGACGGCTCCTACATGATGATGAATTCAGAACTGGCCACGGCCGTGGCCATGGGCATGAAGATCACCGTGGTGATCACCGATAACCGCGGCTACGGCTGCATCAACCGGTTGCAGATGGGCACCGGCGGCGCCGAGTTCAACAATCTCTATGTCCACACCAACCAGGCCAATCCGGTTGCCATCGATTTTGCGGCCCATGCCGCGGCCATGGGAGCGAGCTCTGCCAAAGTAGCCTCGATCAGCGAACTGGAAACGGCACTCGAGGCCGCCCGGCATGCCAGCGCGCCGACGGTGATCGTCATCGACACCGATCCCTATCCAACGCCATCAGCCGGCGGTCACTGGTGGGATGTGGCGGTGCCGGAAGTCTCCGCCCGCAAAGAGGTCAACAAAGCGCGCTCCGCCTATGAGGCTGCGCTGAAGGAAAGACATTGAGATGATCCTGTTCGGAACCAACCCGATTGCCTGGTCCAATGACGACGACCGCTCGCTGGGCGCCCATATCAGCCTCGAACAATGCCTGGACGAAGCCGCGCGGATCGGCTTTGACGGGATAGAGAAAGGCCACAAGCTGCCAACCGATGCGGCGGGGCTGATCTCCGTCTTGGAGCCTCGCGGGCTGAAATTCGTCTCCGGATGGCATTCTCTGAACCTTCTGACCGAAAGCCTGGAGGCGGAGAAGGCGGCCATGCAGCCGTTCCTCGACGTGCTGAAGGCCATGGGCTCCAAGGTGATCATCGTTTGCGAGACCTCGAACGCCATTCACGGCAATGATGACGTGGCGCTGGCCGAGCGGCCGCGTCTGGCCGAGGACCAGTGGGCAAAATTCGGCGCAGGCGTCGAAGCTCTGGCGGCGTTTTCGGCGAGCCAGGGGATTGCGCTGGTCTATCATCACCATATGGGAACCGTGGTCGAGAGCGAGGCGGATATCGACAAGCTGATGCAGCATACCGGCCCGCATACCCGGCTCCTGCTCGATACCGGCCATTGCATTTTCGGCGGCGGCGATCCGGAGGCGGTGGCCCGCAAATATATGCATCGCGTCGGTCACATCCACGCCAAGAATGTGCGTCCCGCCATAGCCGACCAGGTCCGCGGCGAGCGGCTCTCCTTCCTGGAGGGCGTCCGGCGCGGCGTCTTCACGGTGCCGGGGGATGCGGAAGGCTGCGTGAACTTCCCGGCGGTCTTGAAGATTGCGGCCGAGCACAGCTATCAGGGATGGATCGTGATCGAGGCCGAACAGGATCCGGATGTTCGAAATCCCTTTGAATATCAGAGCCTGGGTCTTAAATCCCTGAAGGGCTTTGCCGGCGAGGCGGGCCTCATCTGAAGGAGAGCCCGTGAAACTCATCGACCCCACCCATCCGTTCTTCAAGCCGCTCTGGCGGCGCATTCTCACCGTCGTCCTGCCGGCGGTCTGGGGTCTGGTCGAGCTTTCCAACAATGCCATCGGCTGGGCGATCATCTTTCTCGCTGCCTCTGCCTATGCAGCCTATGAGCTACTGATCATGTATCACCGGTCCATCGCCAGGGCAGCGGCCGAGGATGCCGAAAAACAGGCCCGGCTGGCGGCCGAAAGGGGAGACGAGGAATGAGCCATCTTCTGCGCAAACCATCCGGCACGACCGGAAAGGTCCACGATATCACGCCGGAAAGTGCCGATTGGGGCTATGTCGGCTTCGGCCTGTACCGGTTGAAGGCCGGCGAGCGTGCCGAGGAGCCAACCGGCGATACGGAGGTGATCCTGGTCCTCGTCGAAGGCAAGGCGACGATCACCGGATCCGGCAGGGATTTCGGTGAGCTCGGCGACCGGATGAGCGTGTTCGAGAAAAAGCCGCCGCACTGCGTCTATGTTCCGGCCGGCAGCGATTGGTCGGCAGTGGCGACGACGGATTGCACGCTGGCCATCTGCACGGCCCCCGCCAAGCCGGGGCGCGAGGCGCAGGTTATCGGTCCGGCCGGCATCAGCCTGACCCAGCGCGGCAAGGCTGCCAATACCCGCCACATCTTCCCGATTGCCATGGAGGAGCGGGATGTCGCCGACAGCCTTCTGGTGACGGAGGTCTTCACGCCCTCCGGCAACTGGTCGTCCTATCCGCCGCATCGGCACGACGAAGACAATTATCCGGACATGACTTATCTGGAGGAGACCTATTACCATCGCCTGAACCCGTCGCAGGGCTTCGGCTTTCAGCGCGTCTTCACCGAAGACGGATCGCTGGACGAAACCATGGCGGTGTCCGACGGTGATGTGGTGCTCGTGCCGAAGGGGCATCATCCGTGCGGTGTGCCTTACGGATACGAAATGTATTATCTCAATGTCATGGCGGGGCCCATGCGCAAATGGCGCTTCCGCAACCATATGGATCACGACTGGATCTACCAGCGCGACAATCCCTGAGCCAAGCGCCACCCGCCTGTTCATTGCTCGACCGGGGGAGATCCCCCGGTTTTGTTCTAAATCCTGATCGAGATTTGACCCTAGACGACACTCGGCGAGGGATTGCCATGGATCGGCCTTTGCTGTTCCGGCGTGCGGCTGGTGGCGACCGGAACGACGGGTTCCTGCTCCGCCTCTTCCGTCGGCTGGGTGGTGAAGCCCTTGGCGCTCGACAATTCATGCACATCGCGGCCGATCAGGACAGGGCTGACGGCAAAGGCCGATACCAGCTGCGCGACGGAGGTCAGCGCATGCTTATGGATCCGCTCATAGCCGTGGGAGGCATCGATGCCAAAGGTCGCGAGGGCGGTCCGGATGTCGTGCCCGGCCTCCAGTGCCGAGGCGGAGTCGGATCGATAATAGCGAAACACGTCCTTCTGATGCGGGATGGCATGCTCCTCGCATAATTCCACCAATTTGCGGGTAAGGTGGTAGTCAAAGGGGCCGGTCTGGTCGGCCATGGCGATGGTGACGCCGAATTCCGAAGAATTCTGCCCCGGCGCGCTGGTGCCGTTATCGATGGTCAGCATGGAGGCGATATCGGCGGAGACGACGGAGGACGCGCCGACGCCCACTTCTTCGGCAATGGTGAACAGCCAATGCGTATCCACCGGCGTCCTGGCCTTGGTTCGCTCCAGCGCCTCGATGGCGGCGAGAAGAATGGCAACCCCTGCCTTGTCGTCCAGATGCCGCGAATTGATAAAGCCATTGTCCAGAAATTCCATGCCCGTATCGATGGCGACCGTATCGCCGACATCGATGCCGAGAGCCCGGGTTTCCGCAGCGGATTGCGTGATGGCATCGATGCGCAATTCGACATAGGGCCAGCCGACCGGCAGCGTATCCACTTCCAGGTTGAAGGTGTGGCCTGATGCCTTGAGCGGCAGGATCGTGCCGCGGAAGGCACCGTGATAGCTGTAGATGGTCACCCGCGCGCCTTCGGCGAAGCGGGCGGACCAGTGGCCGATCGGCACCAGCTCCAGCCGGCCGTTATCCTTGATCGCCTTCACCTGGGCGCCCAGCGTGTCGACATGCGCGACGATGGCACGCGCGCCCTGCCGGCGGCTTCCCTGGCGCACGGCCCGAATGGCGCCGCGGCGTGTCAGTTCCGGGGTGAGCCCCAGCCGCTCCAGTTCCTTGGAGCAGTGGATGACGACCTGATCGGTATAGCCTGTCGGGCTATTGATCTCGAGCAGAGCCTTCAGCTGGCGCAGCAGGTAATCTTCGTCGATATCGATAGTCATGGCTTACATTTTACCAAGCGCGTAGAGGGCGGCGCGGTGGCCGGAAAGGGGGAAGAGCAGATCGACGAACCGTTCCGCGGTGGGCTGCGGCTCGTGATTGGCAAGACCCGGACGCTCATTGGCCTCGATGAAGACATAGTCCGGATCCGTCGGGCCCTTGACCATGAAATCGATGCCAACCACCGGAATATCGATGGCACGCGCGGCCTTGATCGCAGCTTCGACCAAGCGCGGATGGACAATGGCGGTGACGTCGTGGATCGAGCCGCCGGTGTGCAGATTGGCTGCCTTCCGAACGACGATGTCGCGCCCTTCCTCCAGTACATCGTCGAGCGTCAGGTCCGAGAGCTGCAGGCATCGCTGTGTCTCGCCGTCGACCGGAATGGTGCTTTCTCCGCCCGTTGCCGCCGCGCGACGGCGGGACAGGGTCTCGATCAGCTGCCGGATCGTGCTGCGGCCGTCACCGATGACATGCGGAGGGCGCCGGATAGCGGCAGCGACCAGCTTGAAGTCGATCACCACCAGGCGCAGATCCTCGCCCTCGAAGCAGGCTTCGATCAGCACGCGGTCGCAGACCTCGCGCGCGGCCTTAATGGCCGTCTTGATCTCGGCCAGGCTGGACAGGCCGACAGCGACGGCTCGACCCTGTTCGCCTCGGGCGGGCTTGACCACCACCCGGCCGTGCCGTTCCAGAAAGGCCCGCAATTCGTCCTCGTCATCGCCGGCGGTCATCTGCTCCGGCACGACCAGGCCGGCGCGCTCCACCACGCGCCGCGTCACGGCCTTGTCGTCGCAGATCGACATGGCGACGCCGGACGTCATTTCCGACAGGCTTTCGCGGCAATGGACCGAACGGCCACCGGAGGACAGACGGAAAAATCCGCCCTCGGCATCGGTGATCTCGACATGGACGCCCCGACGGCGCGCTTCGTCGACAATCAGGCGCGCATAGGGATTGAGGGCGTCGTAAGCCTCCAGCGGACGGGCGAAGAGCCGCTCATTGATGGAATTCTTGCGCTTGATGGAGAAGGCGGGGATGCGACGAAAGCCAAGCTTCTCGTAAAGGGCAATGGCCTGGTGATTGTCATGCAGCACCGAGAGATCCATGAAGGCGCTGCCGCGGGCCTTGAAATGCTCGCCGAGGCGCCGGACCAGGGTCTCCCCAATGCCGGCATGGCGTGCCTGCGGATCGACCGCCAGGCACCAGAGGGAGGCCCCCTGTTCGGGATCGGCAAAGGCGCGGACGTGATCGATACCGGTGACGGTGCCGACAACCTCGCCGGTCGTCTCGTCTTCCGCCACAAGATAGGTAATGGCGCGATTGTCGCGGTTGGACCAGAAGAAATCCGGGCGAACCTGCACCATGCCGCGCGCCGCGTAGATCCGGTTCACGGCGCGTGCATCGGCCTCGGATGTCAGCCGGCGGACGAAGAAGCCGCGCGGCTGCCGTCGGCCCGAGCGGTAGGTGGCGAGGTCCAGCCGGAAGGTGTGCGAGGGGTCGAGGAAGATTTCCTGCGGCGCCTGGGCCAGAAGCACATGCGGATCGGACACGTAGACGGCAATGTCGCGATGATCCGGAGCCTCCTCCCGCAGTGCCGCGACGAGCTCATTGCCATCATCGAAGGTCTGGGCGAAGATCAGACGCCCCCAGCCGCAATCAATGCTGGATGCCGGCTCTATCGCTTCCTCATGGCCGTGCCCTGCATGGCCAAGCGATTCGAATCGCTTGCGTTTCAGCCGGTGGGCCACGGCCTTCTCGCTGCGGAAGCGGGCCAGACGCTCGCTCGTCTTGTTGTTCGCCATAAGCTCACACCCCCTGGGCTTGAAGCCACATTTCCAGCAGGCCGACCTGCCAGAGCTCTGAACCCTGCAAGGGCGTGATGTGGCTGGTCGGATCGGTGAACAGCTGCTGCAGATAATCCTGCCTGAAGATGCCGCGATCGCGGGCCGACTGCGAGGTCAGCGCGTCGCGCACCATGTCGAGATAAGGTCCATCGACATATTTCAACTGCGGGACCGGGAAATAGCCCTTCTTGCGATCGATCACCTCATGGGGAACGACGAGCCGTGCGGCATCCTTCAGGACGCCCTTGCCGCCATCGTTCAGCTTGAACTCCGGCGGGATCTTCGCGGCCAGTTCGACCAGCTCGTGATCGAGGAAGGGCACGCGCGCCTCCAGGCCCCAGGCCATGGTCATATTGTCCACGCGCTTGACCGGATCGTCCACCAGCATCACCTGGCTGTCGAGGCGCAAAGCCCGGTCGACGGGCGTATCGGCCTCTCCGCGCATCAGATGCGCGGCGACGAGGTCGCGGCTGACATCGCTGTCGGCCATCCAGTCCGGGTTGAGCTGTGTGGCAAGCACGGAATGGGAGCGATCGAAGAAGACCTTGGCATAGTCGTCGACGACATTCTCGCTATCCTTCAGCGGCGGATACCAGTGATAGCCGGCGAAGACCTCATCGGCGCCCTGGCCGGACTGGACGACGCGAATATGTTTCGAAACTTCCTTGGCCAGCAGGTAGAAGCCAACATTGTCATAGGAGACCATCGGCTCGGACATGGCGCCGATCACGCCGGGCAGGGCCTCCATCAATTCCGACGAGGGAACGAAGATCTTGTGGTGGTCCGTGCCGAAGTGCTTGGCGATCAGGTCGGAATAGACGAATTCGTCGCCCTTTTCGCCATTGGCTTCCTCGAAACCGACGGAGAAGGTCATCAGATCCTTCTGGCCCTCTTCCGCCAGAAGCCCGGTAATGATGCTCGAATCGACGCCGCCGGACAACAGGACGCCAACCGGCACATCGGCGACCATGCGCCGCCGGACCGCAATGCGCAGGGCATCGAGGACCCGATCCCGCCATTCCTCGCGGCTGAGGCCGGAGAGCGAAGGATCGCGCTGGTGGGGCGGGTTCCAGTAGACCGTATCGGTCTCCGTACCGTCGGCAGCGATCACCCGTATGGTTGCGGGCGGCAGTTTCTTGACGCCGTTCAAGATGGTGCGCGGCGGGGGAACGACCGCATGGAAACTCATGTAATGATGAAGGGCGTTGCGGTCGATCGACGTATCGATCTCGCCGCCTTTCACCAAAGCCGGCAGGGTGGAAGCAAAGCGCAAGCCCTTGCCTACGCGGGCCAGGTAAAGCGGCTTGATGCCGAAGCGGTCGCGCGCCATGACCACGCGGTTGGTATCACGCTCATGGATGACGAAGGCAAACATGCCGTGGAAGCGGCTGACGCAATCGGTCCCCCAGGCATGCCAGGCCTTCAGGATGACTTCGGTATCGCCGTGCGAAAAGAACCGGTAGCCCTTAGCCTCCAGTTCGGAGCGCAGCTCCGGATAATTGTAGATGCAGCCGTTGAACGCGATGGTGAGGCCCAGTTCGCCATCCACCATGGGTTGGCGCGCCTTCTGCGACAGATCGATGATGGACAACCGCCGATGCGACAGCGCCGTCGAGCCATGGATGACCATGCCCGAGCCATCCGGCCCGCGGGGCGCGATCGCCTCCATCATCCGTGCTTGAACCAAAGGGGATGGCTGAGCGCCGTCGAACCGAATTTCTCCGCAGATACCACACACTGTGCTGCTTTAAGCCTCGCTTTTTCTTCATCAAAATTCCCGGCCGCCGGGATTGGCGGGGGACGCGAAAGGCCGGGTTTTGCCGCAGAGGACAAAATCCAGCCAAGGGCCAAACGAAAAGGTTCCAGAAAGGTTGCGAAATTGTCTTGAGAAAGTGCCGGAGTCCGGCGAGGGCTCTTACGGCTGCGTCAGAAAATCATCCCGCGCTACGGCGGAATGATTTTCTGCGATCAGCGAAGGCAGGCCGACCGCGTGGCAAGATGCTCACCCTGGTGCTAGAGCACGCAGTATAAGTCTCGTCATTCGGTCGCATTCGCTTATTCTAACGTGACTATGTATCACGCTTGCGCATATTAGCAGGCAATTTACAAGTCTGCATCGAAAAACTTCGCGAGCCGCTCTGTTCTTGCAGGATCTTTGTTGCGGAATACGGCCCGGCTTCTTGCCGTTGGACAGGATCGAGCCATGCGCGGGCATGATGCTCTTGGATCAACTTGGCGCCCGTCTTCACATGGAATACGCAAAGGCCTCGAGAGGGTGGGACAATGGCGCTGTCGACGCCCCCAGGTCGAGTCGCTGATATCGAACGGAGACGGCTCAAAGCGGCAGGGCGAGCATGGTAGGTCAAAGGCGGGCAGGGCGGGCAGGGCAGGGCAGGGCAGGGCCAGCGCACATGAAGCGGACTGGAAGCGGTCAGGACACGGCGGGGCTCTTACAAAGAAGAACCCCGCACAACCGCAGGCGCAGTGTCAGGCATCCGCCCGGAAGGTCTGTTTCTGGGTGCCGAGACCGTCGATGCCGAGTTCCACAACATCACCGGGTTTCAGATAGCGCGGCGGCTTCATGCCCATGCCGACGCCGGGCGGCGTGCCGGTGGAGATCACGTCGCCGGGCTGCAGCGACATGAATTGCGACAGGTAGGAGACGAGGAAGGCCACGCCATAGACCATGGTGCCGGTGGTGCCGTTCTGCATGGTCTCGCCATTGACCTTCAGCCACATCGACAGGTTCTGCGGATCGGCCACCTCGTCCTTGGTGACCAGCCAGGGGCCGATCGGCCCGAATGTGTCGCAGGATTTGCCCTTGGTCCACTGGCCGGCGCGTTCCGCCTGGAAAGCGCGCTCCGACACGTCATGGCTGACGCAATAGCCGGCGACATAATCGAGCGCCTCGTCCTGCGAGACATATTTCGCCGTCTTGCCGATGACGATGCCGAGTTCGACCTCCCAATCGGTCTTTTCCGAGCCGCGCGGGATCAGCACATCGTCATTGGGACCGCAAATGGCGGACGTCGCCTTCATGAAGATGACCGGCTCGGGCGGAACGGCCATGCCGGATTCGGCGGCATGATCGGAATAGTTGAGCCCGATGCAGATGAATTTGCCGGTGCCGGCCACGCAAGGACCGAGACGCCCGCCGGCCGGAACCTCCGGGAGGCTCGACGGATCGATCGCCGCCAGTCGTGCAAGCTCTGCCGGATCAAGAGCGGCACCGCCGATGTCCGTCACCTGGCCGGAGAGATCGCGGATCGTGCCATTGGCATCGACAAGGCCGGGGCGTTCCGCGCCGGGCTCTCCATAACGAAGTAGTTTCATCTGATGGGCTCCTTCCCTTCATGTCTCTCCACCGCCGCACCAGACGAACACCTCCGCTGGCCGGGCCGCCTGTCATCTCGCGTTCGCCGCCGATAGGCAAGGGCGGAGTTGCGGCGAGCCGTTCGCCCTCCCGCCTCTTTGCCGCCGGGACGGAAGTGCCGCAGATCCGCTCCCAGCCGCCCCAGCCGCCCCAGCCGCCCTTGCGCCCGTTTGGAACCCGCCTTCGCCTGCCACGTTAGCTGACGCCGGCAGATCGTTTGCGCAGGCGGGAGAACGGGCATGGACGAGACAGGACGCCAAGGCGACAGCGGAAGAACCGGCAACAGCGGAAGAACGGGCGATAGCGGAAGGTTTGGCGATCGACGGTCCGGGCCTGGTGGCCGCGCCTATGCCGGAGCCGCCGGTCGGGCGGATATTCCTGATGCGGAGACCCTGCGCCGTCTTGCCAAGCTCAGCAAGCTTGCAAGGGTGATGGACACCGCGCTGCGCATCCCCGGCACGAATATCCGCTTCGGCGCCGATTCGGTCCTCGGCATCGTGCCGGGCATCGGCGATGCCGCCGGCGCGCTGGTCGGGCTCCTCCTGCTCAACGAGGCGCGCCGCCTTGGCCTGCCGGGGAACAAGCAGCTCCAGATGCTGGGCAATGTTGCAACGGATGCGGTGCTGGGCAGCGTGCCTCTGGTGGGCGATGTCTTCGATCTCTATTTCAAATCCCACCGGCGCAATATCCGCATCCTGCTCGATCATTTCGGCCTGACACATGAAGACCTGCAGCACCGCATGCGCTGAAGCGCGCATTCCGGGACGTGTCACTGTGTGGAGGCGACGGAGCCGAAGAAGACGATGAAGAGATAGAGGCTGAAGGCGCCCAGTGCATAGATGATGATGAAGGTGATGGCAGTGCGCCCCACCTTCCGCTTTTTTTGACGCTCCGCCGGGCCATCCTCCGGGCTGGCGATCGGGTCGTTGTGTGGATCCTTGATCATCTGCTTGCCTTTCCTGCTTACCGTTCCCGCTTGCCGGCGTCTAACTGGTCACGGTCGTCGCAGTTCCCGGTCCGTCTCAGGTGGCCGACGACGCAAGAGGTAGAAGCAGGCGCCCGCCGACATCAAGGCCAGGGCGTACCAGGTGAGCGCGTAGACGAGATGGCTGTTGCGAAAAGCGATGACCGTCAGGCCCCCCACGGGAAAGGCAGCGCTATCGGCCAAGGCGTCGGCATCAATGAAATAGGGCGCGACATCTTCCAGCCCGGCTGCGGCGGCGATCGCCCCGACATCGCGGGAATACCAGCGGCCGGCGGCCGGATCATTGGCCCGCAGGAAGCCGCCGCCCGGTTCGCTGATGCGCAGAAGTCCGGTCACCGTCGTCACGCCCTCAACTTCGCTCGCCCGGCGCGAGCTCCGGTCTCGTCGGTCCGGCGGCACGAAGCCGCGATTGATGAGAATGATGCCGCGGTCGGCTGTCTCGAGCGGCGTGATCACCCAGAAGCCCGGGCCGCGTTCCGTCACGGCCTGGACGAGGACCTCATTCTCGTTGAGGAAGGTCCCTTGCGCCGTCACGTGGCGATATTCATCACCGGCGGCATTGATGTTTGGCCAAGCATCCCGTCCGGGCGCCGGAACGGCCGGTGCATGAACGCGCGCATCGACCCTGGCGATCAGGTCGAGTTTCCAGAACAGGCGCTGCACCTGCCAGCTGCCAAGCCCTAAGAAAACGAGCGTGAGGACCGCCATCGCAAGAGCAAAGACGATGGTGCGCCTTGCAGGGGGATGACGGGCCTCACGGGTCATGGCTGTTGCGTCCTCAGCCGCGGCAGCGAGCGCCGCGGCACCATGCCTTACGGCATGTTCTTCATCATTTCCGGGCTCATCGGCATCATATTCGTGTTCAGGTGATGCATGACCCAGAGCGAACCGGCAAGCGCGATGGCGACGATGATGATCGTGAAGATCAGCGCCAGCATGGTCCAGCCGCCTTCCGACTTGGTGTTCATGTGCAGGAAGTAGATCATGTGGACGACGATCTGCACGGCTCCGAGGCCCATGACGATCGCCACGGCCAGAGCCTTGCTGTCGATGACATTGCCCATGACCAGCCAGAAGGGAATGGCCGTGAGGATGACCGACAGGACAAAGCCGGTCAAATAGCTGTTGAAGGAGCCATGCGCGGCTTCATGCCCATGGCTATGGCCGTGATGGGCCGTCTCGGCGCTCTCATGCGCCGGCGCGTGCGGTTGCGAACTCATCCGATCACTCCAATCAGGTAAACGAGGGAGAAGACGCCGATCCAGATCACGTCCAGGAAGTGCCAGAACATCGACAGGCACATCAGCCGGCGGCGATTGTCTTCGATCAGGCCGAACCTGGAGACCTGGACCATCAGCGTCACCAGCCAGATGCAGCCGAAGGTCACGTGCAGGCCGTGGGTCCCGACAAGGGTGAAGAAGGCCGAGAGGAAGGCCGACCGCTGCGGGGTGGCCCCTTCGTGGATCAGGTGGTTGAACTCGTAGAGTTCGATGCCGAGAAAGGCGAGACCGAAGAGGCCGGTAATGGCGAGCCATTTCAGCGTGCCCGCTTTGTCGCCCTTTTCCATCCGCAACATGGCAAAGCCATAGGTGATGGAGGAGAACAGCAGCATGGCCGTGTTGATGGCGACCAGGTTCAGGTCGAACAGATCAGCGGGCGAAGGGCCGGCCGCATAGCTGCGGCCGAGCACGGCATAGGTGACGAAGAGGACCGCGAACATCAGGCAGTCGCTCATCAGATAGATCCAGAAGCCCAGCATGGTGCTGTTTTCCGGATGATGATCTTCCGTCAGGTAGAAGGTCGGCTTTTCGGCCGAAACGGGTGTTGCACTCATGGTCAGGCCTGCTCCGCGAGCTGCTTCGTCCGTGCATTTTCCGTCGTGACGACGGTTTCGGCAGGGATGTAGTAGTCGCGCTTGTAGTTGAAGGTATGTGCGATGGAGACGACGATGATGCCGAGGAAGGACAAGGCAGCCAGCCACCACATGTACCAGATGAGACCGAAGGCCAGCGTCACGCTCAGGGCCGACAGGATCACGCCCGTTCCGGTGTTCCTGGGCATGTGGATCGGCCTGAAGCCTTCCACGGGCCGCACATAGCCGCGCCGCTTCATGTCATACCAGCTGTCATGATCGTGCACGACCGGGGTGAAGGCGAAGTTGTATTCCGGAGGCGGCGACGAGGTCGACCATTCCAGCGTCCGGCCGTTCCACGGATCGCCCGTCAGATCCCGCAGCTGATCGCGCTTCAGGAAGCTCACCACCAGCTGGATGACGAAGGATGCGATGCCGAGCGCGATCAGGAAGGCGCCGAAGGCCGCAATCACGAACCAGATCTGCAGCGAGGGGTCATCGAAATGGTTGATGCGGCGGGTCACGCCCATCAGGCCGAGCACGTAGAGCGGCATGAAGGCGAAGTAGAAACCGATCAGCCAGAACCAGAAGGACATCTTGCCCCAGAAGGGATCCAGCTTGTAGCCGAAGGCTTTCGGGAACCAGAAGTTGATGCCGGCGAGAAGGCCGAAGACCACGCCGCCGATGATGACATTGTGGAAGTGGGCGATCAGGAACAGCGAGTTGTGCAGCACGAAATCGGCCGGCGGAACGGCGAGCATGACCCCGGTCATGCCGCCGATGACGAAGGTCACCATGAAGCCGATGGTCCAGTACATCGGGACTTCGTAGCGGATGCGGCCACGATACATCGTGAACAGCCAGTTGAAGATCTTCGCGCCCGTCGGGATCGAGATGATCATCGTGGTGATGCCGAAGAAGGCGTTCACGCTGGCGCCCGAGCCCATGGTGAAGAAGTGGTGCAGCCAGACCAGGTAGGACAGGATGGTAATGACCACCGTCGCATAGACCATGGAGGCATAGCCGAAGAGGCGCTTGCCAGAATAGGTCGACACGATTTCGGAAAAGATGCCGAAGGCCGGCAGGATGAGGATGTACACTTCCGGATGACCCCAGATCCAGATGAGGTTGACATACATCATCGGATTGCCGCCGAGATCGTTGGTGAAGAAATTCGTGCCAACATAGCGGTCGAGCGTCAGGAGAACGAGGGTGGCCGTCAGGATCGGGAAGGAGGCGACGATCAGGACGTTGGTGCAGAGCGAGGTCCAGGTGAAGATCGGCATCTTCATCATGGTCATGCCGGGCGCGCGCATCTTCACGATGGTGGCAATCAGGTTGATGCCCGACAGCGTGGTGCCCACCCCGGCGACCTGCAGGCCCCAGATGTAATAGTCGACGCCGACACCCGGCGAGTAATCCGCGCCCGAGAGCGGCGGATAGGCCAGCCAGCCGGTGCGGGCGAATTCGCCGACGAAGAGCGACAGCATGATGATGACGGCGCCGGCCGTTGTCATCCAGAACGAGAAATTGTTCAGGAAGGGGAAGGATACGTCGCGCGCGCCGATCTGCAGCGGCACCACATAGTTCATGATTCCCGTCACCAGAGGCATGGCGAAGAAGAAGATCATGATCACGCCATGGGCGGTGAAGATCTGGTCATAGTGATGCGGCGGCAGATAGCCCTCATTGGCCCCGAAGGCGATTGCCTGCTGCGTGCGCATCATGACCGCATCGGCAAAGCCGCGCAGCAGCATCACGAGCGAGAGGATGACATACATGATGCCGATCTTCTTGTGATCGACACTGGTGAACCAGTCGTTCCAGAGATAGCCCCAGAGGCGGAAATAGGTGAGGGCGCCAAGGACGGCGCAGCCGCCCGCGATGACGGCCAGGAATGTCACCAGGAGGATGGGTTCATGCAAAAACGCCAGCGAGTCCAATGACAACCGACCGAAGATGAATTCCATCAGGTTACTGTTCGTAAACATCTCAGTTTCCAGTACGTCTCAAGCCGCGGCTTACGGCTTCGGATTGGTGTTGAGCTGGGCGGGAGCGACGCCCTCGCTCTTTGAGCCTTCGGCGCCGGCGTCCGCGGGATCGTTCACGCCTTCGGACTCCGTGCCGTGCTTGGCGCCATGACCCGTTGCCGGGAAGGTCGCGCCGGGACCGGCTTCGACCGACCAGCGGGTGTCATATTCCAGGCGATCGCGGTTTTCTTCGCTTTCCAGCCCGGCTCCGCCCATCATGTCGATATGCATCATCTCGTTCATGCACATCTGGCCTGGCTGGACGCAGAGGTTGAGGATCGCGTCGAACAGGCCGTTTTCCACCCGGGCGTAATAGGTCACCGGAACGCGGGTGCTCGGCCGCTCAAGCTTGATGAAGCTGTCGCGGTTCAGCATGGTGCCCTGGGTCTTCACACGGCTGACCCACTCGTTGAAGCCGTCATTGCTGAGGCCGTGGAACTTGAACTTCATGCCGGAAAAGCCGTCGCCGCTGTAATTGGCGGAGAAGCCGTCATAGACGCCTTGCCTGTTCATCACCGCGTGCAGCTTGGTCTGCATGCCTGGCATGGCGTAGATCTGCCCGGCAAGGGCGGGAATATAGAAGGAGTTCATCACCGTCGTGCCGGTGATCTTGAACTCGATCGGCGTATCGATCGGCGCCGCTATCTCGTTGACCGTGGCAATCCCCTGTTCCGGATAGAGGAAGAGCCATTTCCAGTCGAGCGCCACCACTTCGATGGTGATCGGCTTGATCTCGGCGGTCACGGGGCGCTGCGCATCGATGCGGTCGAGCGGGCGGTAGGGGTCGAGCTTGTGGGTGCTGATCCAGGTGACCGCTCCCAGCGCGATGATGATGGCCAGCGGCGCCGACCAGATCACCACTTCGAGGCGTGTCGAGTGATGCCATTCAGGGTCGTAGCGGGCCGTGGTGTTCGACTGCCGGTAATGCCAGGCGAAATAGAGCGTCAGGCACATTACGGGCACGATGATCAGCAGCATCAGCACGACCGATACGATGATCAGGTCACGCTGCTGCATGGCGATGTCGCCCGAGGGCGACATGACGACGAGGTCACAGCCCGACAGGGCCAGGGGTAAAGCGAGGGCACTAAGCCGGCGAATGAGTTTCATCAACCGAGGCATCTTTCAGTTCGAAATTTGCGTTTTGTCTACCTGCGACTAAAGCAGTACGGCGCCGCTCTCTATGAGGTCTTTCGTCGCACTGCAAAACAAAATCGTGCATTGCAGCAGGAACCAAGCGACCCTGCCCGCCGTTCTCCGGAAAGGCGTGCGGGATGATCGACAAAGGCCTGCCAAGCCCGGCATATCCGGAGCTGTTTTTCAATCCATATCGGCATCAAAGCCGGAAATGGGGCGGAAAGTCAGCTCGTCCAGCAATTGGGGCTTGATAAAGGCTAAATATGTATCATCCTCCCTTATGGGGAGGCGACCATTCGCCGCAAAGGAGGAGTGCATATATGTCCACAGCTGGTACCCCGACATCGTCCCACTTCGAGCGTGACGCACGCGCGATGCATGACGACAAGCCCTTGTCGCCGGGAAGCATCGCGATCGGTGTGATCATCGGCCGCATGTCGGAGTTCTTCGACTTCTTCGTCTACGGGATCGCGTCGGTTCTGGTTTTCCCCCGGCTCATCTTCGCCTTTATCGCGGAGCCGGTCACCGCCACGCTTGCATCCTTCGCCGTCTTCTCGCTTGCCTTTCTGGCGCGCCCGGTGGGATCGGTGGTATTCATGTGGATCGACCGCACCTATGGCCGCGGCACCAAGTTGACGATCGCGCTATTCCTTCTCGGCGGTTCCACCGCATCCATAGCCTTCCTCCCGGGCTATGAGACAATCGGCATGTGGGCCGTCGCCCTCCTTGCTTTGTTCCGGCTGGGCCAGGGCTTCGCGCTTGGCGGCGCCTGGGACGGCATGGCCTCGCTTCTTGCGCTCAATGCGCCGGAAGGCCAGCGCGGCTGGTACGCCATGATCCCGCAGCTCGGGGCGCCGATCGGCTTTGCCCTTGCCAGCGCCCTTTTCGGCTATTTCTATGCCAATCTCACCGATGCCGACTTCCTCTCCTGGGGCTGGCGCTATCCCTTCTTCGTGGCTTTCGCCATCAATGTGGTGGCCCTGTTCGCCCGCCTGCGCATCGTCGCCAGCCGCGAATTCGGCGAGCTCTTCGAGAGCCATGAGCTGCGCCCGCAGACCATTGCCGCGACGATCTCCGTCCATGGCCGCGACATCCTGCTCGGCGCCTTCGTCCCGCTTGCAAGCTTTGCCATGTTCCACCTGGTGACGATCTTCCCCTTGAGCTGGGTCACGCTTTACGGCGGGCAGTCGGCCGGGGAGTTCCTCTTCGTGCAGATCATCGGTGCGGTTGTCGGGCTCGGGGCTGTCGTCATCTCCGGAGCCATCGCCGATCGCATCGGCCGGCGCAGCCAGCTGATGATCGGTGCCGTCATCATCGCCCTGTTCAGCTTCTCGGCGCCCTTCCTGCTGGATGCCGGCGGCAAGGGGCAGGATGCCTTCATCATCATCGGCTTCGGCATTCTTGGCCTGTCCTTCGGCCAGGCGTCCGGCGCGGTCTCCTCGCGTTTCGGACGGGATTACCGTTATACCGGCTCGGCCCTGACCTCCGATCTGGCCTGGCTCCTCGGTGCCGGTTTCGCGCCGCTCGTGGCGCTTGGCCTGGCCAGCAATTTCGGCATCATCTTCATCGGCGGCTACCTGATCTCCGGGGCAATCTGTACGCTTGCGGCCCTGACGCTGAGCCGCATCCTGGGCTCGGCCGAGCATCAGGCGCCGGTTGCCCACTGAACCCATGGCTGCGGGGCGTTCAGCCCCGGCTTAGGACTGATCCGAAGGCGCCGGGTGCCGCATCCGGCGCCTTCGCCATGTCTGGCGCAGGAAGACCAGGCGACCGGCCATACTCTGAACGCCTCGGCCAAGTTCCGCCAATCGTGAGGGCGGGCGAAACCTTTCGCCATTGGCCGCGTTTGGGCTCGGTCGCTGCTATGAAAGGTCCGCCCTTTGTCTGACTTCCTCTTCGGCCCCGTTCTTTCCAGTTCCCACACACGGTTTCGCTTCTGGGCCCCCAATCACGACCGGATTCTCTTGAAGATCGCCGATCGCGAGCCCCGCCCCATGCAGCCGGCGGGCGAGGGATGGCATCAACTCGACCTTGACGATTGCGGTCATGGAACGCGCTACAGTTTTGTCCTGCCGGATGGGCTCCAGGTGCCCGATCCCGCCTCCCGCTACCAGCCGGAGGATGTGCATGGCCAGAGCGAGGTCGTGGATCTGGAGGCGATCGGCCGCCAGCGCAAGGAGCGTTCGGGGTCGCAGCAAGGCGGATGGCAAGGGCGGCCGGTGGAAGAGCTGGTTTTCTACGAGCTGCATGTCGGCACCTTCACGCCCGAGGGGACCTTCCGCGCCGCAATCGACAGGCTGGACCATCTGCGCGACCTCGGCGTGACGGCGATCCAGATGATGCCGATCAGCGATTTTCCCGGCCGGCGCGGCTGGGGCTATGACGGCGTCCTGCCTTATGCGCCGGAATCGAGCTACGGGCGCCCTGAAGATCTGATGGCGCTCATCGATGCGGCGCATGAGCGCGGCCTCTGCGTCTTTCTCGATGTCGTCTACAATCACTTCGGCCCGGACGGCAATTACCTGCCCGCCTATGCGCCGATCTTCACCGATCACCATCACACGCCCTGGGGCAATGGCGTCAATTACGATGACGTCGGCTCCGAGGCTGTGCGGGAATTCGTCATCCAGAACGCCATTTACTGGGTGCGCGATTTTGGCTTCGACGGGCTGCGGCTGGATGCCGTCCATGCCATCAAGGATGATAGCGAGGAGCATCTTCTGCATGCCCTGGCGCGCCGGGTGCGTGAGCAGGCCGGCAATCGGCATGTCCATCTGGTCGTCGAGAACGAAGAGAATGACAGCGATCTCCTGAAGCGGGACGCAAAGGGAGAGCCGCTGTTCTTCACCGCGCAATGGAATGACGATATCCATCATGTGTTGCACATTGCGGCAACGGGCGAGACCTTCGGCTACTACAAGGATTATGCCGAAGACCGCCAAGCCAAAACGGCGCGGGCTCTTGCGGAAGGCTTTGTCTTCCAGGGAGAAGCGATGGAGTATCGGGGCGAGGCGCGCGGCAAGCCCAGCGCCGATCTGCCGCCCACGGCGTTCATTTCCTTCATCCAGAACCATGACCAGATCGGCAACCGGGCGCTTGGCGACCGCATGATCGCCTCGCAGCCACTGGAGGCGATGAAGGCGGCGGCGGCGGTCTATCTGCTGGCGCCGCAGCTTCCCATGCTGTTCATGGGCGAGGAATGGGGGGCGGATGAACCCTTCCCCTTCTTCTGCGATTTCAACGAGGATCTCAACGAGAAGGTTCGGCAGGGGCGCCGCAAGGAGCTCTCCCGTCTGCCCGGTTTCGATGCCGACGACCTGCCGGATCCGACCTCCGTCGAGACCTTCAACAAGGCCAAGCTCGATTGGCAGGTGCTGTCGTCGCCCGAGGCGGCGGAGATGCTGGACTTCTACAAAAAGCTGCTGACAATCCGGCGCGAGAGCATCATGCCGCTGCTGCCTGCGGCCAAAGGCCGGTCGGCCGAAATCATCGATGCGAAGGACCCGGCGCTCGGCGTGCGCTGGACTTTCGGCAGCCGGATCCTGGAGCTGCGCGCCAATCTCTCCGGCGACCGGCTGGACCGGACCGGCGGCAACCCGGCCGCGCCGGCCGGCGGCGACATTCTCTTCCAACTGGGCGAGGGGGAAACGGACGCCGTTTCGCCGTGGTCCGTGACATGGAGACTTGCTCATGGCTAAGTCGGATCGATCAGCCAAAGCCGGCGGCGCGGAAAAATCGGGCAGTGCGAAAAAATCGGGTAGTGCGGAAAAGTCGGGCGAAGATAACAAGCCCGGCAAGGGCAACAAGCCGGGAAAAAGCGAGAGCCTCGATCCGCATCCATCGCCCCTCGATGCGCTCGCCAAACAATATGGCATTGCCCTGACGCGGCCGGAGCCCAACGGCCAGGAAGTGCCCATATCGCAGGAGACCAAGCGCAAGATCCTGGCCGCGCTCAACGTCACCGTGGACGGGGAGGATGTGCCGCGACCGCCCGTCTGCTTCCTGCCGCAGCTTCTGGCGCGGGAAAGGGTCTGGGGGCTTTCGCTGCAGCTTTACGAATTGCGCTCCGCCCGCAACTGGGGCATCGGCGATTTTGCCGATCTTCAGACCATAAGCGGCATTGTCGGGCCGCTCGGCGCCGATTTCATCGGTCTCAATCCGCTGCATGCCCCCTTTCTCGCCGATCCTGACCGTTGCAGCCCCTATGAGCCGTCCAACCGAGGCCGGCTGAACCCGCTCTACATTGCGGTCGACAAGGTCGCGGGCTTTGCGCCGCGGCCCGAGCTTGATGCAGAACTGGCTGCATTGCGGGGCTCGGAGCTTGTGGATTATGCCGGCGTTGCGGCGGTGAAGCTGCGGGAATTGCGCAATCTCTGGAGTGCCTGGCGCGATGGCGGCGGAGCCGCGGCACCCTATGATCTTGAAGAATTCAACGCTTTCCGCATGCAGGGCGGGGAGCTTCTGCGCCTGCATGCCCTGTTCGAGACCATTTCGCAGGATATGGTGGAACGCGGCCGCTCCGCCGGCTGGCGCGACTGGCCGGAGGAGATGCAGGCGCCAGACAATCCCGCCGTCCAAAGCTTTGCCCAATCGCGAACGGATCAGATCGAATTCCAGATCTGGCTGCAATGGCTGGCGCATGTGCAATTGAGCGAAGCGGCGGATGCTGCGCGTGCGGCGGGCCTGCGCCTCGGGCTCTACCTCGACCTTGCCGTCGGCGAGGCGCTGGACGGTTCGGCCACCTGGAGCGAGCCGGATATCTACGTTTCGACGGCGAGTATCGGCGGCCCGCCGGATCCCTGGGCCGTAGATGGCCAGGATTGGCGCCTTGCGGCCTTTCTGCCCTCGCGTATCGCGCGCGGCGAGGCCTCGCCCTATCGCCGTATGCTGGACGCATCCATGCGCTATGCCGGCGCCATTCGCATCGACCATGCCGCGGCCCTGCAGCGTCTTTTCCTGGTGCCGTTCGACAGCCCGCCGTCCGAGGGCGCCTATGTCGATTATCCGAAGGACGAACTCCTGCAGGTTCTCTCGGATGCGTCGCATGACCATCACTGCCTGGTGATCGGCGAGGATCTGGGCAATCTGCCGAAGGGCCTGCGGGAAGACCTGTCGCGATCCAGGCTCCTGTCCTACCGGATCTTCTCCTATGAAAGGGACGATGAGGGCTTCATCCCGGCCGAAGATTATCCCGCGGTCGCGCTGGCCTGCGTCTCCACTCACGATCACCAGACGCTCGGCGGCTGGTGGCGGGGCGACGACATCCACATGCGCGTCGAACATGGTCTTGTGCCGGCGGAAATGGCGGATGACGACCTCGACGCGCGCGCCGTCGAACTTGTCGATCTCGTCCGGCTGCTGGAGGCGGAGGATCTTCCGGTGCCCGAGGGTGAGAGCGATGATGACGAACTTGCCAGCGAGGACCTCGACCGGCTGATCGTCAGCCTTCATCGCTTCCTGGCGCGCACGCCCTCCCTGCTGCTTGCCGTGCGTCTGGCCGACCTGACACGGGAGGATCAGCCCACCAACGTCCCAGGAACCCACCAGAGCTATCCGAACTGGCGGCCGAAGCTTTCCGTTGCCGTGGAGGAGCTCGGCGATCTGGAACTGATGCAGGAGGTCTGCGCGGCGCTGCGGGAGGAGCGGCCGCGCGGCGCGCCGTAACGACTGGCGTCAGCCGCTTGCGCTGTTTACCCTACGCTCGTCTCCATCGCTGACATTGCCAAGGCCATGCCGTTGCGCCTTGATGAAAGCATCGCCGATCGCGATCAGCACCGGATTGTCGTAACCGATCTCTGCCATGGCCGTCGGCATCTGGTGGAGCGGCCCCGCCCAGCGGCGCTCGTCCTGCCGGGCAATTGCACTGACGATCACGGCCGGGGTGAGGGGGTCCATGCCGTTTTCCGTCAGGTGCTGCGTGATCGCGCCTGCAGTCCGGCCTCCCATGTAGAAGACCGTGCTGACGCTCGGATCGGCGAGCTGCTGCCAGTTCAGTGTCGTCGGCAGTTCGCCCTTGCGGGAATGGCCGGTCACGAAACGCACGGACTGGGCATGATCGCGATGCGTCAGCGATACGCCGAGCCGCGCGGCCATGGCCGTCGCTGCCGTCACGCCCGGTACGATATCGACGGGGATGCCCTGGCGCTCCAGACATTCGATCTCTTCGCCGGCCCGCCCGAAGATCATCGGATCGCCGGATTTCAGCCGCACGACGCGCTTGCCCGCCTTGGCGAGCGCGATCATCGTGGCATTGATATCTTCCTGTTTGCAGCTTTCCCGCCCGCCGCGCTTGCCGACCAGCATGCGCCTCGCCTCTCGCCGGGCGAGTTCCAGCACGTCATCCGAAACCAGATCGTCGAACAGGATCACATCGGCCGCCTGCAGCGCGCGAACGGCCTTCAGGGTCAGAAGCTCGGCATCTCCCGGTCCGGCGCCCACCAGCGTCACGCGGCCGGCAGGGGTCCTGTCCGGCGCGGCCATGTAACGCTGGTGGGCGCCGGCCGAGGCGATCTCGTCCGCCACGTCGATGAGATCGGCGGGCGTCGACGGTCCCGGGATGTCGCGGAAGACGCGGTCGACAAAACCTTCCCAGAAGCTGCGGCGTTGACTGCCGGGCTTCAGGCGAGAATTGATTGCCGCGCGCACGCTCTGGGCGATGCTCGCCCAGGCCTTGAGGGTCGGCGGCAGAAGAGTTTCGATCCGGCGCCGGATCGCCTGAGCCAGGATCGGCGCTGCACCGTCGGTGGAGATGGAGATGATGACCGGCGACCGGTTGACGATCGAGCCGAACTGGAACTCGCAGAAAGCCGGCTTGTCGATCACGTTAACGGGCACGCCTGCCGCCTTTGCCGCGCAGTAGAAGGCCTTGGCTTCCTCATCCGTTTCACAATCGCAAAGCGCGATTGCCGCGCCGGCGAAGATCCCCAGATGCCAGGGATGGTCGAGGTGGCGAATGCCGGCGGCGTCACCGGATGCGGGATGGTTCGCGATCGCGCCGCGCATCACATCGCCAAGTTCCTCCTCGGGGCAGACGAGATCGACGCGCGCACCGCAGGCAACCAGAAGTTCAGCCTTCCAGGCGGCGCCATCGGAGCCTCCGGCCACGACGACGCGCTTGCCATCCAGGCCAAAGAAGACCGGCAGTTTCGCCAGAGGCTCCATGCGGGCCGGTGCCGCGCGGCGCGCTTCCGTGTCGATTGTGTGCAAGGCATCCATCGGGTCGTTGTCCTTGGTCTTGTGCAAGGGTCTGGTCCCTGCCGTCGTGATCCCGCTCAGTCGGGGCTCGGCGTTCGGGTCACAGAAACCAATGCGTTGCGTGCCATCTTCGACGGGCTTTCGGCAAGAAATAAACCTGCGCAAAGCCGCTGCTTTTTAAAAAATGCCGGTCGTTGGCCGTCCGACCGGC
The DNA here is from genome assembly GCF_030435705.1 of Rhizobium sp. SSA_523. Classification (NCBI taxonomy): domain Bacteria; kingdom Pseudomonadati; phylum Pseudomonadota; class Alphaproteobacteria; order Hyphomicrobiales; family Rhizobiaceae; genus Affinirhizobium; species Affinirhizobium gouqiense. Next base: position 2,263,579 of record NZ_CP129382.1, on the reverse strand, counting down.
CGTTTTTCACCGCTGGTGATCTCCGCCCGGCCGTCGCCCGGTCCTTTACCAGGCATTATAGGACAGGAACTTGCCGCTCATGCGGATCTCGATACGGTCGCCCTTGGCATAGGGAACCTTCTCGACGCTCATGTCGAAATCGATGGCGCTCATGATCCCGTTGCCGCCCTTTTCCTGGATGAGTTCCTTCAGCGTCTGGCCGTAGACGCCAATGATCTCATAGAAGCGATAGATGCAGGGATCGGTCGGCACCGCCTGCTCGAACATCTTGGTGGGATATTCCGCCAGCACGACGGCGGCCTCCTGCGGAAGGCCGAGATGGGTCACCAGCAGGTCCGCCTTGTCGCGCGGCAGCGAATTCATGCCAAGGCAGGCAGAGGTCACGAAGACTTCGCTCATGCCGATCCCGTCGGCGATCGATGCCCAGGTCAGACCTGCGGCCCGCTTCTTTTCATAGATCATCTCGGTAACGTCGCGTTTGCTGAACATGGCTTGCCTTTCTTGCGTTCACGTGTGGTGGAGAGAGACCCAGCCGAGAAGGCCGAGCAGGAGGATGGCGAGAAACAGGCTGACGCCCTTCCAGAAGATGGCGGGGTCGCGTTCGATCAGCGCTGTCTGGCGCAGGCCCGGAAGGGACGGGTTGGGCCGGTGAAGATCGGCGAGGAACTCGCCGATATCGCTCTGGCGCCGCTGCGGATCGTAGTGAAGCGCCTTGCGCAGGGCGGCATCGACGTAAAGCGGGATCTCGCTCTTGCTGTCGCAGACCGGATCATAGGCAAGCCTGCGCTGCCCGGCTCGGGTTCGCGCCTGCGCCATTGCGGTGCCGTAAGGCAGCCGGCCCGACAGCATCTGGTAGGCAATCGTCGCCAGCGCATACAGATCGGCGCGCTCTGTGGCATTGTCTCCCAGACTGTATTCCGGCGCCATGAACGCTTGCGTGCCGGGCAGGCGGTCTTCGACAAGATCGAAGAGCTCGCCGCCTCCGGTGATCCAGGCGGAGCCGAAATCGATGATCGTCACATGACCGCTCCGGTCGATCAGGATATTGTCCGGACGCAGGTCCTGATGCAGCATTCCGCGCCGGTGCATGGCCAGCAATCCCTGGCCGGCCTGGCTGATGATGCGGCGCACGGCCGACAAGGATGGGCGCGGATTGTCCCGCATCCAGGCCGCAAGGCTTTCGCCCTCGATCCATTGCATGGTCGTGTAAAGGGCACGGTGCGGACGGCCGGTGCCGGCCGGGCGCAGGAGATGCGGGTTGTCGAGCCGGCGGGCAATCCACTCCTCCATCAGGAACCGACGAAGGAAGACGCCATCCTCCCGCACCGAGACCGCCGGAACCTTCAATGCGACGCGCTCGCCGGTCTCCAGGTCGCGCGCCTCGAAGACATGGCTGCGGTCGCTGGCATGCAGACGGCGGATGATCGCAAACCCGTCCAGCTGTCCGCCCGGTTCGGGGATGGCGGGCAGGGGAGGCAGGCCAGGCTCGCCAAGCGCTTCCTCCCCATCGGGCGACGGGAGAGCCTCGATGCGCGCCAGCTGAACCGTCAGATTGTCGTCGCTACCCTTCTGAAGCGCCTTCTCGGAAAGCGCCCTGGCTGCGAGATCGAGATCGCAGCCCGGCTGGAGGAGGCTCAGAATGTCTTGATGATCCAGAACATCGCTGACGCCATCGGTCGCCAGGATGAAGATGTCGCCGAGTGCAACCGGACGCTGACGGTAATCGACATCGACGCCGTCATTCATGCCGAGCGCCCTGGCAAGGCAAGTCTTTCCGGCCGACAGGCGGATGCGGTGCGGATCGGTCAGCGGTTCGAGAGCGCCTTTGGACAGGTGCAGGATGCTGCTGTCTCCGACATGGAAGACATGCGCGGTGCGCGAGCGCAGGATCAGGGCGGAAAAGGTGCAGACATAGCCTCGGTCGCGGTCGGCGATCATGCCGCCCCGGCGCGTCTCGGCGTGCAGCCATGCATTGACGGCGGCAATCACCCGTCGGGCCGCTTTGTCGACGCTCCAGCTATCGGCGGTGCAGTAGTAATCGGACAGGAAGCTCTTGACCGCCGTCTGCGCCGCCACGCCGCTGACCTCGCTGGAGGAAATGCCGTCGGCCACGACAAGCGCAATGCCCTTTGACGCACGGACACGGTCCTCAGGCAGGATCGCGCCGTAGAAATCCCGATTTTCCGGCTTGTTTCCGCGGCTGGAATATTGTCCCAGGCTGATGTCCAGCCGGGTCTGGTCGAGGCCGGAGGCGGCAGGCGGGCCATGACGGATCAGGCGATGATCGCCTTGCGCTGGCGCAAATCTCTCGGCATGGGCGATCACGGCAGATGACCTCGATCTCTTGGCAAGGGGAGGATCCCGCCGCCCGGCGGCGGGATCCTTGCGGATCATTCGGCAGCGACGGACATCAGCTTGGCGTCCGAGGACCGTTTCTTGGCATTGGTCTTCGCATGGGTCGTGTAGAGGGTCAGGCCGACAAAGGTCAGGCCGCCGACGAGATTGCCCAGAACCGTCGGGATCTCGTTCCAGAGGAAATAATCCGTCCAGGTGAACTGGCCGCCGAGCATGATGCCGGAGGGGAAAAGGAACATGTTCACGATGGAATGTTCAAAGCCCATGTAGAAGAAGATGAGGATCGGCATCCACATCGCGATGACCTTGCCGGAAACCGAGGTTGACATCATCGCTGCCACCACGCCGGTGGACACCATCCAGTTGCACATGACGGCGCGGACGAAGAGCGTCAGCATGCCGCCGAAGCCGGCTGCGGCATAGCCGAGCGTCCGGCTTTCGCCGATCGTGCCGATCTTCTGGCCGATGGCATTGGGCGCTTCGGTGAAGCCCATGGTGAAGATGACGGCCATGAAGACGGCGGTCGTCAGCGCGCCGGCGAAATTGCCGAGGAACACCAGTCCCCAATTGCGCAGCATGCCGGACATGGTCGCGCCAGGGCGTTTGTCGATCAGCGCAAGCGGGACCAGAGTGAAGACGCCGGTGAGAAGGTCGAAGCCCAGCAGATAGAGCATGCAGAAGCCGACAGGAAAGAGCAGCGCGCCGATCAGCGGCTGTCCGGTATTGACCGTCACGGTGACGGCGAAGGCCGCCGCCAGCGCCAGGATGGCGCCGGCCATGTAGGAGCGGATCAGAGTGTCCTTGGTGGACATGAAGAGCTTGGATTCGCCGGCATCGATCATCTTGGTGGCGAATTCTTGCGGAGCTAGATAGGCCATTCTCAATATCCCCTATTCTGGATGGATGTGGGTTTTGCTGCTTTCGACCGCCCTCATTGATCCGGAGCGGCTTCTCCCTCAGGCGTCGGCGATCAGAAATCGATCCCCAGGTGAATGATGTCGCCCTCCAGTCTGACCGGGAAGGTTACGGTCTCGCCCTCATCGGCGCCCTGCGCCCGGCCCGTGGCCAGATGGATAACCATGTTGTGCAGCGGGCAGGTGACGCAGTCGCCATGAACGATCCCCTGGGACAGCGGACCGTTGCGATGCGGGCATTTGTCCTCGATGGCGAAGATCCGGTCGTCATGGGTGCGGAAGACGGCAATGGTCATGGCTCCGTTTTCGACACACCGGGCGCCCTGGCGGGGAATGTCGTTGAGGGAGCCGATGACGACCCAGTTGCGCGAGATCTGGTTCATTCGGCGGCCTCCTGCATCAGTCGTGCCATGGGCTTGAACTCGTGCTTGTCCTTGCCGGACACACGCTCCGACCAGGGATCGACCTGGGCGAATTTCTGGCTGAACACGAAGCGGTCGAAATAGGCCTTTCGGCGCTCGCCATCCGCGAGGATCTGGCGGCGGATTTCGTCATGGCCGACACGCTTGGCCCATTTGTAGATGCGTTCGAGATAGCGGGCCTGCTCGCGATACATCTGGGTGAGGGCGACGATGGCTTCGAGCGCCTCGTCCTCGGTTTTCACCAGGCCAAGAACATCGGTTCCCTTGATGTCGAGCCCGGCGGCGCCGGCGAAATGGATTTCGAAGCCGGAATCGACGCAGATGACGCCGATATCCTTGCAGGTGGCCTCCGCGCAATTGCGCGGACAGCCGGAAACCGCAAGTTTCAGCTTGGCCGGCGTCCACGAGCCCCACATGAATTTCTCGATGCGGATGCCGAGCCCGGTGGAATCCTGCGTGCCGAAGCGGCACCAGTCCGAGCCGACGCAGGTCTTCACCGTCCGCAGACCTTTTGCATAGGCCTGGCCGGAGACAAAACCCGCTTTGCCGAGATCGGCCCAGACCGCGGGAAGGTCTTCCTTCTTCACGCCCAGCATGTCGATGCGCTGGCCGCCGGTGCATTTGACCATGGGGATCTGGAACTTGTCGACGACATCGGCAATGGCGCGCAGCTCCTGCGCAGAGGTCACCCCGCCCCACATGCGTGGCACGACGGAATAGGTGCCGTCCTTCTGGATATTGGCGTGGACGCGCTCGTTGATGTAGCGGGACTGATAATCATCCGCATATTCATCCGGCCAGTCGCAGACCAAATAGTAATTGAGCGCCGGTCGGCATTTGGCACAGCCGCAGGAGGTCTTCCATTCCAGCTCCTGCATGACGGCCGGAATGCTCTTCAGGCCCTTGGCCTTGATCAGGCGGCGTACATCGTCATGGCCGAATTCCGTGCAGGGACACATGGGCGTGACGGCCGCCGGATTGTAGCTGTCGCCGAGCGTCAGAGTCATCAGCTGTTCCACCAGGCCGGTGCAGGAACCGCACGAGGCGGACGCCTTTGTATGAGCCCGCACCTCGTCCAGCGAGGTCAGCCCCTTGGCGGTGATCGTCGAGGTGATCTTGCCTTTGCAGATGCCGTTGCAGCCGCAGATCTCGGCGTCTTCGGGCAAGGCTGCAACGGCCGCCATCGGATCCAGCACCGCCCCGCCCTGATGGGACTGGCCGAAGATCAGCGTGTCGCGCATCGCCGAAATGTCGGTGGCCTTCTTCTTCAGATCGTTGAACCAGGCACCATCCGCGGTTTCGCCGTAGAGCACGGTGCCGATGATCCGGTTGTCCTTGATCACCACCCGTTTGTAGATGCCGGCCGTCGCATCGCGCAGGACGATCTCCTCGCGGTCGGGCCCCTCGGCAAAATCTCCAAGCGAGTAGAGATTGATGCCGGTGACCTTCAGCTTGGTCGGCGTGTCGGCATGAACAAAGGCCGGGGACGCGTCGCCAAGCAGATGCGAGGCGGCAATGCGGGCCATTTCATAGAGCGGCGCCACCAGGCCATAGACCTGCCCGCCGACTTCGGCGCATTCGCCGATCGCCAGAATCCGCCCATCCGATGTCGACATGCCGTCATCGACGACGATGCCGCGATTGACCGCCAGGCCCGCATCCCGCGCCAGCTGGACATGCGGGCGTATGCCGACGGCCATGACGACGAGCGAAGCCGGAATGATGCGGCCATCCTCCAGAGCGACGGCCTCCACCTGGTCCGTGCCAAGGATTGCCTTCGTATTTGCCTTGCAGATCACCGTGATGCCGCGATCCTCCAGCGCCTTTTGCAGAAGATAGCCGGCAGCGGCATCAAGCTGCCGCTCCATCAGGCTCGGCATCACATGCAGCACCGTCACGCTCATGCCCTGTGCCTTGAGCCCTGCTGCAGCTTCGAGTCCCAGGAGGCCGCCGCCGATGACAATGGCCTCGCCCCCCTTGCGGGCGGCAGAGAGCATGACATCCACATCGTCGAGATCGCGATAGGCCACCACGCCCGGCAGATCATGACCCGGAACCGGAATGATGAAGGGGGCGGAGCCGGTGGCAATGACAAGCCGGTCATAGGCGACACTGCGGCCCGACTGCGAGGTTACGATTTGCCGGGCGCGGTCGATGGCGACGACCTTCTCTCCGCGATGCAGCGTGACGCCGTGCTGCTGATACCAGGCATCACCATGGATGATGATGTCTTCATAGGTCTTTTCACCTGCCAGCACGGGTGAAAGCATGATGCGGTCATAATTCACGCGGGGTTCGGCGTTGAAGATCGTGACCGCGAAGCGCCCAGGCGCCTGTTCGAAAATATGTTCGAGCATGCGGCCCGGCGCCATGCCGTTGCCGATGATGACCAGCCGTTCCGGGCCGATAGTCTCAACCATGTGCGGTTTCCCTTAGCTGTAACGGAAGCCAAAACGAAAAAACGCCGCGAGAGCATCCGGGCGGACCAGAAGTCCATCCACGAAAACCCTGCGACGTCGGTGTCTGTCGGGAAAGCGCCAGCGCGGCGCTTGTTCATGCGCTGGTCGCCGTTGACCGCGCTACAAAGGTACTGCAAGCCGCGTGCCAACTGCGCGAAATTTGTCTAATTCATTGGTTTAGTTGGTCTTCTTATGAGGACTTGCGATCAACCGGGAACGAGCCGCAGTCGGCAAAGCCTGCTGTTTATTAGGCAATGCCGCAAATTTAAGCGGCTTCTGAGATCCGTCAGCTCTCGTCCAAGGTTGCGGTTCTTGCGGACGATGAGGGCAAGGAGGCTCTCACGGGGAAGCGGCGGACATAGGCCTCGAGGTCGGAAGGGTCGAAGATCATCCCGTCCATGAAACGATCTTCGTCCGTCGTGCCGTGCGGAGCGAAGCTCTTCGGCTCCGGCATAGCGGCGGAAGGACGCGGTTTGCCGAGGGCCATCCTGTAAAGGTCGGGCCGGTAGGCGGCGGCGGCGGCCTCTGCGGCCTCTCTGCTGTAGACCGCCTGTCCCCAGCGGATCATCTGGCTGAAGATCCACAAGGCCTGGCTTGGCAGCGGGTAATTGGCATTCCCGTCATGGAAGGTGAAATAGCGCTCGATGACCCGGCGATTGCCGCGTGCATCGAGGCTGAACTCGCCCGCCAGCACATGGCGGATGATCTGCTTGGGTGCGGCAATATAGTGGGGAGCTGCCAGAATATCGGCCAGCGCATCGTGATTGTCGGCCCGGTCGCACCATTGCGCAGCCGCATCCAGAGCCACGATGAGGCGCGAAACGGTGTCCTGATGGTTCTGCGCCCAGTCCGGGCGCATGCCGATCACCTTTTCGGGCGCCAGCGGCCAGATATCCTGCTTTGCGGCCACGATACGGCCGACGCCACGCTCGGAGGCGACCATGTTCCAAGGTGCGCCGACGCAAAAACCATCGATCGCGCCGGCCGCGAGCGCGTCCGAGGTCAAAGGCGGTGGCACCACGACCATCTTGACATCCTTGTCCGGGTCGATGCCACCGGCGGCCAGCCAGTAGCGGAATTCATAATTATGCGAGGAGAAGGGATAGGTCATTCCAAAGGTCGGTGGCGCCTCGCCCTGTCGGCGCATGGTCTTCAGGAGGGCGGAAAGGGCCAGCGCATTGTCCAGCGCGGATCCTGTTTCCGACAGTCCGGCGATCTCCTGCATGCGGGCAAAGAGGCGGGTGGAGAGGGTGATCGCATTGCCGCCGCGCCCCAGAGAAAAGGGGGTGATCGTGGGGGAGGGGTTGGAGCCGAGGCCCAGCATCGAGGCGACAGGCATGGGAGAGAGCATATGGGCGATGTCGAACTGGCGGAAGGCCAGGCGGTCACGCACATTGGCCCAGGAGACATCCCTGACGAGGTCGAGCGTCAGGCCTTCGCGCTCTGCAAAACCGAATTCCTTCGCCGCAATCAGGATCGACGCGTCCACCAGGGGAATGAAGCCGGCGCGCAACATCTTGGGCTCCGGCCCCTGCACTCGGGCGGGTGCGGAGAGGTTCTGCTGCGTTTGCTTGGCCATGGCTGGCGCTCCCTTCTGCATGGCGGCCGGTTTGGATTGCCCTGTCATCATGTCAGCAGGCCTGCAGCAGTGACGACGCTTTGCGCAATCTCCGACATCTTCTTCTTTTCGTTCATCGCCGTCTGCCGCAAGAGCGTGAAGGCCTCGTCCTCGGACAGTCCGCGCAGCTTCATCAGAATGCCCTTGGCGCGCTCGATGATCTTGCGCTCTTCGAGGGCCGATCGCGCCTCGGCCAGTTCGCGTTGCAGCCGGCTGAAGGCGTTGAAGCGGGAAACGGCCATGTCCAGAATGGGCTTGACGCGCTCCTTTTTCAGCCCGTCCACAATATAGGCGGACACTCCGGCCTCCACCGCCGCCTCGATGGAGGCCGTATCGGAGCGGTCGACAAACATGGCGATCGGCCGCGACACCGTGCGGGTCAGCTGGAAGAGGTGCTCCATCTGGTCGCGGTCGGGATTTTCGATATCGATGATGATCACATCCGGCCGCAGGGTCTCGATGATGCGCGCAACGCCTTGAACTTCGTGAATGACCGTCACGTTTCGGTGGCCTGCCTCCTGCAGACCCTCCTCGATGATCGACGACCGGATGGCATTCTCATCGATGACAAGGATTGTGAGGTCTTGCTGCAGCATGCGCCCAGGCCGGTTGTCGTTACCGTGGAAGTGATGCCGCGTTGTGGCGCGCTTGGCAAGGGGATTCGCTCAAATTAACGGCACGAACGATATATGCCCAATTTATCAGCAAACGCGCGTTTGGAGGCCTTGTGCGTGCGCTGGGACCGAAGGCAGCCCTCGATCTTGCATGATTAAACGTTTAGCCTCACTTTTGCCTTTCTTTAGCTGTCGATAATATATGGCTGCACGCGCCTGCGGTGCCGCCACTCATTTTCCACAGCAGACACAGTCATGGCCCGGATCGCATCTATAGCGGTAGATGTTCCGGGTTGCCGCGCGTGGCGCTTCTGGCGCGGTCCTTGCCAGGGCGTCGCGCGTGGCCACTTTGTCTTGCCGCGGGAGGCTCAGCGTCTGGTCGGACAGGTCGGGCGCGCCGCCTCGTCTGCGGTCTCCCCGCAAGGCGCCGGTCCATCCTGACATTCGCCCGATATTCATCGTCACAGGGCGGCTGATGTTTGATTCTCCTCAAAGCCTCCACCTCGCCGATCGGCTATTTATCGCGGCATCGGAAATCCTGCGGCCCGTTTGGGCTGCGAGCCGGGAAGGGGCAAGCCTTCCGAGGAATGAGATGACGACCGCCGCCTATATTGTCACCGAGATGACGCCCGCCCAGATCGACCGGGCCTTTCCGCTCGCCAGTGCGGTGCAAGCCGATTGCGATCTTTCCCGCTGGCGCCAGTCCTGCCAGACGATCATCGCCGCAAGCCAGGCGCCCTGGGCCAGCGACCGGTTGTTTGTCTGCGCCAATGCCGCCGGCTATCTGAAAGGCCTATGTCATACCCGCATCCAGCGAAGCGGGTCCGTCACGAGCCTCGACGTGCCGCTTTACGTGGTGGCCACGGTTGTCGATGAAGAGGGTGTGCAATCGGCATTCCAGGCGCATATCCGGGCTTTCGCCGCAGGACTCGACACGGCCTGCCCGGTCCTGCAACCGGTGCCGTGACCTGTCTGTCCGCTCCTGCGGTAAGACCTGCTCTTGACGTCTCTCAGGCTTTGAGCGACGCGGATTTCGGGGCATCGCCGGTGAAGATATAGCCGACCCCGCGCACGGACCGGATCAGGACCGGATGGGCGGGATCGGCCTCGATCTTCTTGCGAAGCCTGGCGATCTGCGCATCGATGGCGCGATCAAAGGCCTCCAGTTGCCGTCCGCGCGTCTGGTCCATCAGCATTTCGCGGGTCAGCACGCGTCCGCCATTGCGAACCATGACCGAGAGCATGTCGAATTCGCCGGTGGTCAGCTCCACCTCTTCGCCCTGCGGATTGAGGAGTCGCCGGCGGCTGACTTCCAGCTTCCAGCCTTCGAATTCCATCACCTGGCCGCTTTCCTGCGGCACGGCCTCCGCCGGGCGGCGCCGGCGCAGAATGCTGCGCACCCGCGCCAGGACTTCGCGCAGATGGAAGGGCTTGGGGATATAATCATCGGCCCCGACTTCCAGGCCGATGATCCGGTCCAGCACGTCGTCGCGTCCGGTCAGCATCACGATCGGCACATCCGAGGAGGTCCGCACCTCGCGCGCCAAAGCAAGGCCATCCTCGCTATTGGGCAGGACGAGGTCCAGCAGGATGAGGTCGACGCAATGCTCTGCCAGCGCCTTGCGCATGGCCGCGCCATCGGCCGCGCCGTGCACGACAAAGCCCTCGTCCTCGAAATACCGGATGATCATCTGGCGGATACGCGGATCGTCATCAACAACCAGAATATGTTCTGCCCGCCGCTCGCGATACATTCTATCAGGCCTGCCTAATGGATGCGTTGTTACAGTCTGTTACACGATCGCACGATCCGTAACACGCGCGGCATCCTTCTGTCACCGCCCCTCTGCATAGTTGACCCAGCAAGACAGAGGGACGCACATGCTTTCGACCGGTTCAAACGCACATTCCGCCTATGCTGCCATGGCATCGATGAAGCCGCCGCTGGCGACGCTCGACGAGCTTTTCGCTGCGGTACCGCGCGAGAGCCTGGATATCGGGGAAGGCCTGTTCTGGCAGGGCGATCGGGCCCAGCACGTGTTCGAGATTGCCGAGGGCGTCCTGAGGATTTTCAAGATCATATCGGATGGCCGCCGGGTCATCACCGGCTTTCTCCATGCCGGCGACATGGTCGGCCTGTCGCTGAAGGATGTCTATCTCTACAGCGCCGAGGCCGTCACGCCGGTCACGGTCCGCCGGGTGACACGGCGCGTCTTCCAGGAAGCGATCGAAACCTCGCCCGATCTTCGGCCGCAGCTCTTTGCTCTCATCTGCGACGAAATGGCCGCAGCGCAGGATCAGATGGTGCTTTTGTCACGCAAGAGCGCCGAGGAAAGGGTATGCAGCTTCCTGCTGCTGATCGCCCGCCGGCTGAACGGCGATCAGGCGCTTTCCCGCAGGATCGAACTGGCGATGAGCCGGCAGGATATGGCGGACTATCTCGGCCTGACCATCGAAACCGTCTCGCGCACCATCACCAAGCTTGTTTCGCGCGGCGTGATCGCACCCAATGGCCGTCACGCCTTTGATATCGCCAAGCCCGGAAAACTACTTGCTCTGTGCGGCGATGGCGATAGTTATGACAGTGCCGATGCCGGTACCTCCAAGACGAGACAGGCCGTCTGGCCGCATTGACGCAGAAGATCCGCCATGGCGGCGGCAAGAGGACAGGCATGGACGAAACGGCAAAGTTCCGTACGCAGGCAGACGATCTGATACGTCTGGTTGCCGTTCTAGACCCGATCAATGTCGTTGCGCATGGGGAAGACGGCATCATCAGCCATTGGAGCGCCGGAAGTGCCGAACTGTTCGGCTGGTCGCCCGATGAGGTGGTCGGCTTGCATGTCATGGAGCTGCTGCAGCCCGGTTCAAGCCTCGATATCGCGGCCATCATTGCCGATATCCGCACCGGGGGCGCCTGGAAAAGCACGCTCGAATATCGCCACAAGGACGGCCACGCGATCACCGTCCTCAGCCGCTGGGTGCTTTCCGAGGTGGACGGGCAGCCGGTCGTCATCCAGCTCAACGAGGATTTTCGCTCCGCCGCCTCGATCCAGGAGAGCCTTTCGGCCCGCGAGGCGCATTTCCGCTCGATCCTGCAGACGGTGCCGGAGGCCATGGTCGTCATCGACGAAGTGGGGGTGATCACCTCCTTCTCCTCCACGGCGGAGGATCTGTTCGGCTATGAGGCGGACGAGGTGGAGGGCGAGAATGTCCGGATCCTGATGCCGTCGCCGGACCGCGAAAGCCATGATCGCTATATCGTCAATTACCTGACCAGCGGCCAGCGGCGCATTATCGGGCTCGGCCGCGTGGTGAAGGGATTGCGCAAGGACGGCACGACCTTCCCGATGGAGCTGGCGGTGGGCGAGGCCATATCCAATGGCCGGCGCATCTTCACCGGCTTCATTCGCGACCTCACCAGCCGTCACAAGATCGAAGAGGAGTTGCGCCAGGCCCAGAAAATGGAGGCGATCGGCCAGCTGACCGGCGGGCTCGCCCATGATTTCAACAATCTCCTGACGGTCATCAGCGGCAATCTCGAAATGCTCGAGATGAAGCTCGACGATCCGCGTGCGCTGACCCTTTTGCACGAGGCGCAGGGCGCCACCGATGACGGGGCGAAGCTGACCGGACAATTGCTGGCCTTCGGCCGGCGGCAGCCGCTCAATCCGCGCCTGATCGATCTTGGCCAACTCGTCTCGAGTTTCTCGGAGCTTATCCGCCGCACGATCGGCGATAGCGTCGATTTGCGCACCACCATTCGCGGCGGCGGCAATGAAGCCCTGGTGGACGGGCCGCAATTGCAGAATGCCCTGCTGAACCTGGCGCTCAATGCCCGCGATTCCATGCCCTCTGGCGGCCTTCTGACGATTGAGGTCAATCGGGTGCATCTCGATTTCGATTATGCGCAGATGTATCCGCAACTGCGCGCTGGCGATTATGTCCTGGTGGCGGTGACCGATACCGGAACCGGCATGACGGAAGAGGTGAAGAACAGGGCTTTCGAGCCCTTCTTCACCACCAAGACGGCGGGCTCCGGAACCGGGCTCGGCCTGTCCATGGTCTATGGTTTCGTCAGGCAGTCTGGCGGTCATATCCAGATCTACAGCGAGATCGGCCAGGGCACCAGCGTGCGCCTCTTTTTGCCGGCGGCGAGCGGCGGAACGGCTGCGCTGCCCAACGATCCGGGACGGCGCGCGGCGGAGCTTCCGGGCGGGCACGAAACCATCCTCGTCGTGGAGGACGATGCGCGCGTGCGCCGGGTTGCCGTGGCGCGGCTGGAAAGCTTCGGCTATAGCGTGTGCCAGGCTGCCAATGGCGAGGAAGCGCTTCGGGTTCTGGAGCGCAATCCCGGGATCGCGCTGCTCTTCACCGATATTTCCATGCCGGGACTATCCGGCGACCAGCTGGCGAAGATCGTTCGCGACATCCGGCCCGACATCAAGATCCTCTTCACCTCGGGCTATGCCGAGCCGGAGGTTGCCGGCAAGCAGCTGGCGGCGGATGGCCGCTGGCTGAAAAAGCCCTACACGGCGCGGGATCTGGCGCTGGAGCTTCGCAGCCTGCTCGATTGATGCCGCTTTCCTCTTCCCGACCAATCACTTCAGCGGCTGGAGATGGATCAGCCGCGGTTCGAGCGTCATGAAGGCCTCGGACCTGCCGATATAGATGAGCGCCACCTCCGGGATCTGGCGCAGGATCTCGGTCACCTCCTGCTGAACGGCCGGTTCGAGCGCATCCATGGCATCGTCGATGACGATCCAGCGCGGCGCGAGCAGGATGGCATTGGCCAGCCGCAGCCGGGCCTGGTCCTCGTCGTCAAGGATGCGCTCCCAGCGTTCCCGCTGGTCGAGCCTGTCGATCAGCGAGGCCAGTCCGACCCGCGTCAAAGCCTGCGCCAGCTGGCTGTCGCCATAGGCCGTGACCCGGTGCGGATAGGCGAGCACTTCGCGCAGCGTCGCATCGGGAAAATAGCCTTTCTGCGGGATGAACAGCATGTCCTGCGGCGGCGGCAAACGGATCTCGCCGGAGCCGAAGCGCCAGAGACCGGCCAGCGCCATGAAGAGCAGATGCCGGTTGGCGCCGGGATCGCCGTTGATCATGACACGCTCCCCTGCGGCGATCACCGTCTCTCCCGCCATGCGCAGGCCCCGCTCGGCGCCGGAGGAGGAGAGGGCGGGGGTCAATGCCAGATCGCGGATGGTCAGCCTGCCATCCTGGCCGACGGCGATCGAGACGGTATCGACCACATCCTCTGCGTCGTCCAGGCTGCAAAGGGCGCGGCGAAAGATCGAGACCCGGTAGAGTGCCGCCGTCCAGTCGGCTATGGGGCGGAAATTGTCGATATACCAGCGAAGCGCCGTATTGACCTGGTTAAAGGCGCCGACCGCCATCATCAATCCGCCGAAGGACAAGGTGCCGCTGAAATAGACCGGGGCGGCAATCAGGATCGGCGCGATCGTCGTCATCCAGCCGAAGCCGGCCGATACCCAGGTCAGTTTGGTGGCAGCCCAGGCCAGTTGTCCAAGCACGGACAGGACGGCGCTGACAGCCTCCTGTATGCGTCGCGTCTCGCTGTCTTCCCCCTTGGCGAGCGTGATCGCCATCAGGTTCTCGTTGGTGTGCATCAAGGCGAAGCGCAGCTCCGCCTCCTTCGCATAGCGCTGGGTGTTCAGCCCCGGCAGTTTTCGGCCCACCACCTTGCTGAGCAGCGAGGCGCTGCCCGCATAGATCAGGGCCGCCCAGACCATATAGCCCGGAATGGCGATCTGCCGGCCGTTCCATTCGAAGGAGAAATCGGCAGACAGCAGCCACAGAACGCCGACGAAACTCAAGAGCAGGATGGTGGCATTGACGAGCCCGATGGCGAGAGTCGTGGTCAGTTCCGCCAGATTGCGGGCATCCTCGTGCAGCCTCTGATCGGGATTAATGCCGATCGGTCCCGAGCTTGCCAGCTTCAACGCCCGGCCCGGCTTCATCCACTGGTCGATGAGATCGCGCGTCAGGCCCTCGCGCATGCGCACCGCCGTCATCTGGTTCAGCCAGGCCTGGATCACGTTGAGGATCAACAGCGTGCCGGCAATGATGCAGAAGACCTGCAATTGCTCCAGGAAGGCCGGCAGGTCGCGCTGTTCCAGCGCGTTGTAGAAGGGCGTGTTCCAGTAGTTTAGCCGGTATTGCGCATAGACAGTGGACAGGATGACGGTGAGAAGCGCCGCGGTCAGCAGGAGCACGCGGTTGCGCACATTGGAGTACCAGAAGGCGCCCGCCATCATGCGCAGCTGGGCGTAAAAACTGAACTCGCGACTGACTCGGTCGAATTCGCTCAGCTGGTCCGGGGTCTGGTTTGCGTTTGCCATGAGGGGTCCGTCATGCAGTCCGGTGGGCGATACGAGGGCTTCTTCATCCTGTTCTACACCGAAAATCCTAAACACAAGGCCTCGAAACATGCGCTGGCGACCGGGAAAGCCTCACCGATGCCGCGCGTGGATAAATTATTAGAAACTTAAAATTTCCGGCTTGCATGTCGCCCGGACCGATGCAATTCTTGCAGCATCAAAGGGGCGAGAACAGCCTCGAAAGGCGCTCACCGGGGCGAGGAAACCCTCAGGTGAACCATGCCTTGGCAAGCAGAAGGGAACAGAGCCATGCTGGGACCGACCAGTCATGTGGATGAGTTTGCCCGCCAGAATCTTCCGCCGTTCGAGGAATGGCCGGAGCTTCTGCTCGATGGTTTCGACTATCCGGAATATCTCAATGCCGCCGTCGAACTGACGGACCGAATGGTCGAAAAGGGATTTGGCGACCACACGGCGCTGATCGGCAATGGCCGTCGGCGCACCTACAAGGAATTGTCGGACTGGACGAACCGCATCGCCCGTGCGCTGACCGAAGATTACGGGCTGAAGCCCGGCAATCGCGTCCTGATCCGCTCGGCCAACAATCCGGCCATGGTGGCCTGCTGGCTGGCTGCGACCAAGGCCGGGGCAGTGGTTGTCAATACCATGCCCATGCTGCGCTCGGGCGAACTGACCAAGGTGATCGACAAGGCCGAAATTTCCATGGCGCTTTGCGATACGCGCCTGATGGACGAATTGGTGGCCGCCGCCAAGGATAGCCGGTTCCTGAAGCAGGTGATCGGTTTCGACGGCACGGCCAATCATGATGCGGAACTGGACCGGGCCGCACTCGACAAGCCGGTGCGTTACGACGCGGTGAAGACCGGCCGCAACGACGTGGCGCTGCTGGGCTTCACCTCGGGCTCGACCGGCGTTCCCAAGGCGACCATGCATTTCCATCGGGATCTTCTGATCATCGCGGATGCCTATGCACGCGAAGTGCTGGCGGTAACGCCGCAGGACGTGTTTGTCGGTTCGCCCCCGCTCGCCTTCACCTTCGGCCTGGGCGGGCTGGCAATTTTCCCGCTGCGTTTCGGCGCTGCTGCCACGCTTCTGGAAAGCGCAACCCCGCCGAAGATGATGGAGATCATCGAAACCTACAAGGCGACCATCTGTTTCACCGCGCCCACCGCCTATCGGGCAATGATGGCGGCCATGGATCAGGGGAAGGCGGACCTGTCGTCGCTGCGGATTGCGGTCTCGGCGGGAGAGACGCTGCCGGGTCCGGTCTTCGAGGAATGGACGGCGAAGACGGGAAAGCCGATCCTGGACGGGATCGGTGCGACGGAAATGCTGCACATCTTCATCTCAAACCGGCTCGGGGAGGCAAAGCCCGCCTGCACCGGCCGGCCGCTGACCGGCTATGAGGCCAGGATCGTCGACGAAGCGATGAACGAAGTGCCGCGCGGCGTGATCGGCCGGCTGGCCGTCAAGGGACCGATCGGCTGCCGCTATATGGCGGATGATCGCCAGAAGGATTATGTCCGCGACGGCTGGAACCTGACGGGCGACAGCTTCGTCCAGGACGAGGATGGCTACTTCCACTTCGCCGCGCGCTCCGACGACATGATCATCTCCGCCGGCTACAATATTGCGGGGCCGGAAGTGGAAGCGGCGCTTCTGAAGCACGAGGCGGTGCTGGAATGCGCGGTCATCGGCGTGCCGGATGAGGAGCGCGGCGCAATCGTCGAGGCGCATGTCGTGCTGACCGATGGCGCGCAGGCCTGCGACGCCCTGGCGAAGCTCCTGCAGGAGCATGTCAAATCGCTGATCGCGCCGTATAAATATCCCCGCTCCATCATTTTCGCCGAGGCACTTCCGAAGACGGAATCCGGCAAGATCCAGCGCTTCCGGCTGAAGCAGGATCGCGCGGCCTGAGCGCGGCCTCGGGACGATGGGACAAGGGGGGCCGTTCCGGCGAGACCGGACCGGTTTTCGACTATGAAAACGGACTTTCATAAGGCTATGCTGCCTTGCGGAGGTCTTCGGCCCGCGGGTCGAGCCAAAAGACATAAAAATTGGGACGCAAAAAACGGGAGTGCATGAGATGAAGACTTTTCTGAAGGCCGCAACGCTGGCCCTGTCGCTGGGTGCATCGAGCATGGCCATGGCCGATCCGATCAAGATCGGCCTGATCACCACTTTGTCCGGCGGCGGCGCAGGGCTGGGTGTCGATACGCGCGACGGCTTCATGCTGGCGATCAAGCAGGCCGGCAACAAGGACGTGACCGTCATCACCGAGGATGATGCGCAGAAGCCGGAACTGGCGGTGCAGATTGCCGACAAGATGATCCAGAGCGACAAGGTCGATATCCTGACCGGTATCGTCTGGTCGAACCTGCTGATGGCGGTGGTTCCAGGCGCGGTGGCCCAGGGCAAGCTCTATGTCTCGACCAATGCGGCTCCGGCGGCCCTGGCCGGCGAGAAGTGCGATCCTCTGTATTTCAATGCCGCCTATCAGAACGACAATCTTCATGAGGCCATGGGCGAATATGCCAACAAGGTCTACAAGAAGATGTTCATCATGGCGCCGAACTATCCGGCCGGCAAGGATTCGCTGACCGGGTTCAAGCGCTACTACAAAGGCGATCTCGCCAACGAGGTCTATACCAAGGTGGGCCAGACGGATTACGCCGCGGAGATCGCGCAGATCCGTGCCTCCGGCGCCGATGCCGCCTTCGTCTTCCTTCCCGGCGGCATGGGCATCGCCTTCATGAAGCAATATGCCCAGTCCGGCGTCACGATCCCGGTCATCGGCCCCGGCTTCTCCTTCAGCCAGGACGTGCTGCCGGCCATCGGCGATGCCGCACTCGGCGCCAAGGCGTCGGGCCAGTGGGCGAAGGATCTCGACAATGAGGCCAACAAGGCCTTCGTTCCCGCTTTCCAGAAGGAATATGGCCGCCTGCCGTCCATCTATGCCGTCCAGGCCTATGATGCCGCGCAGCTCATCCTGTCGGCAGCAAGCCAGGCCAGCATTTCCGACATGAAGGCCTTCACCGCCGCCCTCAACAAGGCGGATATCAAGTCGCCGCGCGGCAAGTTCAAGTTCAACACGAACCGCCATCCGATCCAGGACATCTATCTGACGGAAGTGGTGAAGGAAGACGGCACGCTGACCAACAAGATCGTCGAGCCGATCTTTACCGATCACGGCGATGCCTATGCGAAAGACTGCAAGAAGTAAGGCGCGTTCGTGAGTTTTGCTCTCGTCATAGAGCAGTTGCTGAATGGGGTTCAGCTCGGAGTCATGCTGTTTCTCATGGCAGCCGGGCTGACCCTCATCTTCGGCGTCATGGGCCTCATCAATCTGGCCCATGGCTCGCTCTATATGGTCGGCGCCTTTGCCTGCGCCAGCGTCGCCGCCTGGACCGGCTCCTTCTGGCTCGGCCTGATCGCCAGCCTGGCAGCCGCTGCAGCGGCCGGCGCGCTTATCGAAATCACCGTCATCCGGCGGCTCTATCATCGCGACCATCTGGATCAGGTGCTGGCCACTTTCGCGCTGATCCTGATCTTTTCGGAAGGGACACGCTGGTTGTTCGGGTCCTTCCCGCTGTATCTCAACATCCCGCCGCTCCTGCAGGGCGCGGTGGCTTTGCCCGGTGGCGCGCAATATCCCGCCTATCGCCTGGCCATCATTGTCGCAGGTGCGCTTGTGGCACTGGGGCTCTACGGGCTGATTTCCCGAACAAGGCTTGGCATGCGCATTCGTGCCGGTGAGAGCGATCGCGAGATGATCGCCGCGCTCGGCGTCGATATCCGCACGCTCTACACGCTGGTCTTTGCGCTGGGCGCCGCGCTGGCCGGCCTGGCGGGCGCCATGGTCGGGGCGCTGCAATCGGTGCAGGTCGGCATGGGGGAACCCGTGCTCATTCTGGCCTTCGTGGTCATCGTCATCGGCGGGATCGGCTCGATCAAGGGGGCGCTTGTCGGTGCCCTGCTGGTCGGGATCGTCGATACGCTCGGACGCTTCCTGCTGCCGCAGATCCTCTCGGTCGTGGTTCCGCCCGACCAGGCGGGGCTGATCGGCGGCGCGCTCGCATCCATGCTGATCTACATCGTGATGGCGATCATTCTTGCGGTCAAGCCGCGCGGCCTGTTTCCGGCACAGGCATGAGGACCTCCCTGATGACCCGCGAGACCCTCGTCAACCTGCTTCTTCTCTCCTGCCTTCTGATCGTGCCCGTTGCGGCGCAGGCCATGGGCGAGACCTTCACCGTGACACTGGTCACACGCATTGCCATCCTGGCGCTTGCCGCGGTCGGCCTCAACATCGCGCTGGGCCTGGGCGGCCTGGTCTCCTTCGGCCATGCTGCCTTCTTCGGCATTGGCGGCTATGCGGCCGGCATCCTTGCCTCGCATGCCATGGCGGGAGAGCCTATGCTGTTCGGCCTGCCCGGCTCCGACCAGATGCCGGTGATCTGGCTCGCTGCCATGGCTGCCGCGGCCTTGGTCAGCCTGGCCATCGGCGCCATCAGTCTCCGGACTTCCGGGGTCTATTTCATCATGATCACGCTCGCCTTTGCGCAGATGGTCTACTACTTCGCCATTTCCTGGCCGGCCTATGGCGGCGAGGACGGCCTGTCGATCGTCCTGCGCAACGGCTTCCCGGGTCTCAACACCATGCGGCCGCTGGATTTCTTCCTGGTCTCGTTCGGCGTCCTCGTCCTGGCGCTCTTGTTTTCGGCACTGCTTTCCGGATCGCGCTTCGGCGCAGCCCTTCAGGCGAGCCGCCAGAACGAGGTGCGGGTCGCCTCCATCGGCATTTCGCCCTTCCCGATCCGGCTGACGGCCTTCGTCATCTCGGCAATGATCACGGCCGTTGCCGGGGCGCTCTATGCGGATCTCAACCGCTTCGTCAGCCCCTCCATGCTGTCCTGGCACATGTCCGGCGAGCTCATCGTCCTGATCATCCTCGGCGGCACGGGGCGGTTGATGGGCCCGCTGGCCGGTGCTGCGCTTTATGTCGTGCTGGAATTCTGGCTGGGCGGCGTGACGGAGCGCTGGCAGTTCTTCCTTGGCCTCATCCTGCTGGCAACGGTCCTGTTTGCGCGCGGCGGCGTTGTCGGGCTTCTGGCTGGAAAGGTGCGTCATGGCTGAACCGGTTCTGGAAATTCGCGATCTGCGCAAGAGTTTCGGGGCGCTGAAAGCAACGGACGGCGTTTCGATCGATCTGCGCCCGGGCGAGATCCACGCATTGATCGGCCCGAACGGGGCGGGCAAATCGACCCTGATCCACCAGATCTGCGGAACGGTGCGTCAGGATAGCGGAGAGATACGCCTCGCCGGCCGCGATATCGGCCAGACCGGGGTCGCGCAGCGGGCCCGGCTGGGGCTGGGAAGAACCTTCCAGATCTCCTCCCTCGCGCTCGAATTTTCGGCGCTCCGCAATGTCATGCTGGCGGTGCAGGCCAGGCAGGGCTCGAGCTTCGCCTTCTTCAAGCCGGTCATGCGCGACCGCGCATTGCGGGAGGCTGCCATGGCGCGGCTGGAGCGGGTCGGCCTTGCGGCCCGCGCGCATGTCCAGGCCTCCGAGCTGTCGCATGGCGAAAAGCGGCAGCTGGAGATCGCCATTGCGCTGGCGCTCGATGTGAAGGCATTCCTGCTGGACGAACCGATGGCCGGCATGGGACCGGAGGGGTCCAAGGCTCTGACGCGTTTCCTCGGCGAACTGCGCCAGGAGGCGCCCATCCTGCTCGTGGAGCATGATATGGATGCCGTCTTTGCCCTGGCGAACCGAATTTCGGTGCTGGTCTATGGGCGGGTGATCGCCACGGGATCGGTGGACGAGATCCGCAACGATCCTGCCGTGCGCAGCGCCTATCTGGGAGATCACGCCTGATGCTGCTCGATGTTCAGGAGATACAGACCTTCTATGGCGGCAGCCAGGCCCTGTTCGGCGTTCGGCTAAGCATGGCGGAGGGTGAGGTCGTGGCGCTGATGGGCCGCAACGGCATGGGCAAATCGACGACGATCAAGTCGATCTGCAATCTCATGCCGCCGAAATCCGGCCGCATCATCTTCGCCGGTACGCCGACCGACCGCCAGCCGCCGCATCGTGTGGCGCGGCTGGGCATCGGCCTGGTGCCGGAGGGCCGCCGCTGCTTTCCCAATCTCAGCGTCTATGAGAACCTGGTGGCGGCCGCACGGTCCGGCCACTGGACGCTGGAACGGGTCAACCAGCTTTTCCCGCGGCTGGCCGAACGGCGTGACCAGATGGCCCGGTCGCTGTCCGGCGGCGAGCAGCAGATGCTGGCGGTCGGCCGCGCGCTGATGACCAATCCGAAGCTTCTCATTCTCGACGAGGCGACGGAGGGACTTGCGCCCGTCATCCGGCAGGATATCTGGCGCGCGATCCGCACCCTGAAGGGAGAGGGGCTTTCGATCCTGGTGGTTGACAAGACGCTGTCCGAATTGCTGCCCGTTGCCGATCGGTGCGTCATCCTGGAAAACGGCCGCAATGTCTGGCAGGGCAGGCCCGGCGACCTGTCCGGCGATCTGCAGGACCGCTATCTCGGCGTGTGACGAACCCGCGTCGGGCCTGGATCCGCTCCGACCTCGGGAACACCGGTCCCTCCCGCGGGTTGGTCCTTCGTGGCGCGGCTGCATGACGGTTCTATCGGAGACATCCGGTGGGGACCCTGCAGCCGGCGCGACGGATCGCAAGCGCGCCGACATCGATTGCAGAGGTCGATGAGGCGCCGCCAGAGCTCGAAGGAGAACAGGATGCCAAGCGCCAAGCCAGACATGCGCGAGCAGATTCCAGTGGAAACGAGTGCCGGAACCGGTGAGGACAGGACCAGGTCCGGTCCCGACCCGATGACGGCCGATCTCCTGCGGGAGAAGAAGAAGCTTGAGGAATCGGATCTCAAGACGCGCGAAAAGACCGATCTTCCGGCAAGTGGACGCGTGGCCGATGCCGGCGATGCCGCGGGCGGCGGCGGTACAGCCTATGATCTCGAGACGCAGGCCGATAGCGTGGCACAGCAGAGCGGATCGACGAAATCCGGCGAGCCGCTCTAGGGTCGAAACTCGATCAGGTTTCGGGCGTGGCGCCGCGTCCTGTAGGGCTATGGCGAAAATCGCCATATTCCATGTCGCGAAGCCTTGCTGGATATCGGCTCCGTTGACATTCAGGCTTACCAACGACGTTTGCGCCAGCCCCCGCGATCAGGCTCCCAGCCGGTCGGTAGGGGCTGGTCCGCCACCCGGACGGGCCTTCGCCAGGCGACCGGCCAGATCCGCCATGCGGCGCACCGCCTTTTCCAGCACATCATCGGGAACAGTGAGCGAGATGCGGATGAAGCCTGCCGCCTGATGGCCGAAGGATGCGCCGGGCATGACGGCGACCTTTTCGGTGTTCAGCAATTCCCAGGCGAAATCCGCGCCGCTGAGGCCGGTGGCGGTCACGTCGACCACCACGAACATGCCGCCTTCCGGCATCATGGGCTTCAAGAGATTGCTGCCGGCAAGGGTGGTCTGCACCAGATTTGCGCGCCGCTGGTAATTGTCGCGCATGATGCGGGCAGTGTCGAAATCCTGCGACAGTGCCAGCGCCGTCATATCCGAGATGAAGGGCTGCACGCCGAAAAGCATGGTTTCCGATACCGGCAGGAGCTTCAGGCAGAATTCCTCCGGACCCGCTGCCCAGCCGCTGCGAAAGCCCGGCGCGGCATGGGATTTGGAAATCGAGGAGACGACGATCGTGCGCTCCGCAAGCTCCGGCATGTCGAAGGGGGAAGCAAAACTCCCGCCGAACAGCAATTGCTCGTAGACTTCGTCGCAGACGATCCACAGATCATGCTTGCGGCAGACCTTGCCGATGGCGGCGATCTCGCTTTCGCTCAAGACGGCGCCGGTCGGATTGTGCGGCGTGTTGAGCAGAAGAACGCGGGCTTCCGGCGTGACGGCGCGTTCGAGATCCTCCGCCTGCAGGTGGAAGCGGTTTTCCGGGCGAAGCGGGACCTCGATGAGATGCGCCCCGGTCGAGGCGATGACGCCTTCATAGGTCGCGTAGAGCGGATCGCCGACCAGAACGCCGTCTCCGGCCTCCACCAGGCCGGTCATCACCGCATAGAGCGCGGTCTGCGTGCCGGGAAAGCAGAGGAAATTCTTTTCCGTCACGCCCGGCCGGCGCTTCTCATACTTGGCGACCAGCGCCTTCAGCACCGCCGGCTCGCCGCGGCCATTGGAATAGCGTGTGCGGCCGGCATGCATGGCGCGCGCGCATTCGTCAAGCAGGGCGCGGTCCGGCGGCAGGTCCGGTTCGCCAATGGTGAGCTCGATGACCGGCTCCCCCGCGGCGACCATGCGGCGGGCGGCCAGATGCAGCGCCCAGCGGCCGGAGCCAAGATCTGCAAGGCGATCGGTAATGGATGCGTAGCGCACGGTATTTCTCCAGTTCAGACCTTATCAAAGCGCCGCCCTGCGCCGTCTTGCACGCTGCAAGCCAACGCGGCGGCTGGTATCGTTTCACGCATCCTGCGTCCGGCTTCGGTCCTGCGGCTTGATCCGATGCAGCCGAAGCCCCTTTGGCTCCGGCATGGTCGTGTCGAGCACCGCCGCACCCCGGTCGGGATTATGCCTGAAGCGTCTGCGGGGCAAGCCCCAGCATCTGCTCGACCGAACGAAGGGCCAGGCCCGCAAGATCAGCCTGCTCCAGTTCATCGCCCAGAAGCGAACCCTCCAGCCACAGCCCGTCGATCAGACCGTTGACCGCCATGGCGAAGGCACGCGCCTCTTCCGGTCCTGCGGGACGTTCCTGCTCGGCCAGGCAGCCGCCGATCATCTCCTCGAGCGTGGCCAGGAAGGCAACATAATGGTCCCGGTGAATGGCTGCAAAGCCGGGATTGATCGGAACATGGCCGATGAAGGCGGCCCAGATGGAGATGGTGCGGGCATCAGCAACCGGCGGCGTCAGGCTGGTGCGGATGAAGCGTCCAAGCCGCTCGACAGCACTTGCCGGGAGCCTTGCGATCTCATGGCCGGGAGCGAACATCTCCGTCATCAGGTGGCGGTAGGCCGCCTGCATCATCTGGTCCTTCCCGTCGAAATAATGCCGGACAAGACCGCCGGTCACGCCGGCGCGGGCGGCAATCTGGCGGATTGTCGCGCCGGTTATGCCGAGCTCGGCGACGCAGTCCAGCGTGGCGGAGATCAGCTCCTCCCGCCGGACCGCTTCGGGCGCCCTCTGGTAGCTGCGCCGGCTCAACCGGCGCGCCGCAGGATCGGGCGGGTGAGGCAGGTCGGCCCGCCTTCGCAGGCAATGCACAGCGCATCGGCGGCGAATGTCTCGACGCGGCAGCCATGCGCTTCCATGACCGCCTTGGTGCCGGGAAAGCCGTCTACCATGATGACATTGCCGGGCGCGGTCGGCAGGACGTTGAGGTTCAGGCCGTTGCTCGCCGAAAACTCGGCCTCCGGCGCATGGATGAGCGTATAGCCGCGCTCCCGCAACAGCATGTAGAAGGCCGCCGGCATCAGCGGCGCATGGACCAGCGCCATGGTTTGCGTCAGCGGGCTGATCACCGACATCAGATGCAGGCAGGCCTCTTCGCCCTGCCAGAGCGGCAGGTCGTAAGCCAGAACGGTAATGCCGATGGGCGCGAGCAAGGCGGACAGTTGGTCGATGCCGGACTGGTTGGTGCGCACGCCGCGGCCGACCGCCAGAGTGCCGGCATCGACAAAGACGCAATCGCCTCCCTCGACCGTACCGGGGGCCTCGATCCGCCCGAGGATCGGGATCCCCGCCTTGCGGTACAGCTTTTCGTGCAGAGCCGGCTCATCGGCGCGCAGCGGTTTGCCCATGCGCAGGATGACTGCGCCCCGATCGGTCATCAGCGAGGGATCATGGGTGAACATGGCATCCGCCAGGCCATCGCCGTCATCGTCGAGCCACAGGATTTCCGAGCCCGAGGCGGCCACGAGATCGGCAAATTGCCGGTGCTGGGCAATGGCCTTCTCGGCATCGAAGCTTTTGCCGTAATGCCAGACTTCCGCCTTTGCCTGCCGAAGGCTCTCGCCCGGACGGCGCATCAGGACGCGCAGGAGAGGGGTTGCCATGGCCTGGCAGCCAAACGCATTCATGGGAAACCTCGGATAGGAGTTGCACAATAGTGGATTAAACCTGTGTTATTATACGCTTGAGTAATCCCCGGACAAGTGCAAAACTCCGCCTCAGGCGTTCGGCTCCAGCATCGCGGGCGTTTGAAAACAGGCTGGGAAATTCGGGGTGTGAAGACCGGCAAAAGCCGGCGGTGTAGGGAATATGGCGGAAGAGGCGCAAGCCATCGAAGTTCGGGATCTTCACAAGCGGTTTGGCCCGCTGGAGGTTCTCAAAGGTGTATCGCTGACGGCAAACCAGGGCGACGTGATCGCCATCATCGGCGGCAGCGGATCGGGAAAGTCCACCTTCCTGCGCTGTATCAACATGCTGGAACTGCCGACATCCGGATCGATCAGCGTGCATGGCGAGACGATCCAGATGAAGTCGGACAAGCATGGGGGCCTGCTGCCTGCCAATCGCAAGCAGATCCAGCGCATCCGCACCAAGCTTGGTATGGTGTTCCAGAGTTTCAACCTCTGGCAGCACATGACCGTGCTGCAGAATGTCATCGAAGTGCCGGTCCATGTCCTTGACCAGCCGCGCGATCAGGCGATTGCGGTGGCCGAGACGCTTCTGCGCCGCGTCGGCCTGCATGAAAAGCGCGATGCCTATCCGTCCTTCCTCTCCGGCGGCCAGCAGCAGCGGGCGGCGATTGCCCGCGCACTGGCCATCCAGCCGCTGGTCATGCTGTTCGACGAGCCGACATCGGCGCTCGATCCCGAGCTCGTCGGCGAGGTTCTCACCGTCATCGGCGATCTGGCGCAGGAAAAGCGCACCATGATCCTGGTCACGCATGAGATGAAATTCGCCCGCAAGGTGGCGAGTCATGTGGTGTATCTGCATGGCGGGGTGATCGAAGAGCAGGGACCGCCCGAAGCGATTTTCGAAGACCCGCAATCGGAGCGGCTGAAAAAATTCATCAGCTCCGTCCATTAGTAATCACAAAAATAGTGAAAGGGGACCAATATGTTCAATCTGTTGAAGTCCGCAGCCTTGGCTCTTGCCGTCTCGACCATGGCGTTCGGCGCCGCCTCCGCTCAGGAGGTAAAGGTTGGGGTGGCGGCGGAACCTTATCCGCCCTTCACCTCGCCGGATGCGAGCGGCAAGTGGGTCGGCTGGGAAGTCGAATTCATGGAGGCCGTCTGCGCCGAGGCGAAGGTTTCCTGCGTTCTGACACCGGTGGCCTGGGATGGTATCATCCCCGCACTCACTTCCAAGAAGATCGACGCCATCATGAGCTCCATGTCGATCACCGAAGAGCGCGAGAAGACGATCGCCTTCAGCGATAAATACTACAACACGCCTGCCTCGATCGTCGGCGCCAAGGACATGGCTTTCGACGCGACGCCGGACGGCTTGAAGGACAAGATCGTCGGCGTGCAGGTCTCGACCATCCATGCCGATTACGCCAAGAAGTATTTCCAGCCCGTCGCTTCGGAAATCAAGGAATACCAGACGCTCGACGAGGCCAATCAGGATCTCGCGGCAGGTCGTCTCGATGCCGTCTTCGCCGACCTCATCACTCTGGATGCCTTCCTGAAATCCGACCAGGGCAAGGCCTGCTGCGCTCTCAAGGGCAATGTGGCGGATGATCCGGCCGTTCTTGGACCGGGCATCGGCATCGGCCTTCGCCAGGACGACAAGGAGCTGAAGGAGAAGTTCAACGCCGCCATCAAGGCCGTCCGCGCCAATGGCACCTATGCGTCGATCTCCAAGAAATATTTCGATTTCGACATCTACGGCAAGTAAGCCTCCTTCTCGTGATGGACCTGCCGGAACCGCCCCCTGTCAGAGGGGGCGGGCCGGCCTGTCCGTTCCGCCTCGAAAGCGCTTCCGATGGACGCCACGCTTCAACTTCTGTCCCTTCAATCGCCCGGCTGGGGCGGCGTGCTGCTGGCCGGTCTTGCCGCCTCGCTGCAGGTCGCTTTCGGCGGCTATCTGCTTGGCCTCATCATCGGCACCGCCGGCGCCGCCGGGAAGCTGTGGGGCGGGCCGGTCCTGCGCGATGTGCTGGAGGTCTACACCACGGTGGTGCGGGGCGTTCCGGAACTGGTCCTCATTCTCATTCTCTATTATGCCGGCACCGATGCCGTGAACCAGGTGATGGCGCTTCTCGGCCTTCCCGCCGTTGATATCAGCGGATTGGCCGCCGGCATCTTTGTCATCGGCGTCGTGCAGGGCGCCTATTCCACGGAAGTCCTGCGGGGCGCGATCCTCTCCATTCCGCCGGGCCAGATCGAGGCGGCGCGCGCTTACGGCATGTCGCCGCTGCTTGCACTGCGCCGTGTGACGCTTCCCGCCATGCTGCCCTTCGCGCTGCCGGGCCTGTCCAATCTCTGGCTGATCGCGACCAAGGATACCGCGCTGCTGGCGGTCGTCGGCTTTGCCGAGCTGACCCTTGTGACCCGCCAGGCCGCCGGTACGACGAAGGCCTATATGACCTTCTTCCTGGCGGCGGGCGCGCTTTATCTCGCCGTCACGCTGATTTCGAACCTCGTCATCCGCGCCCTTGAAAAGCGCGCCCTGCGCGGCATGGTGCGGCCGGAGGCGGCGCTATGAGCGTGCTTCCGGAACCGGCTGCCTATATCGCCCCCAAGGCGCGGAGCCTGCGGGAGCCGCATCGCATCGTCCTGATGCTGATCTTTGCCGGCCTCATCGTCTGCGCGGCCTGGTTCATGCGCTGGGACTGGCTGCCGCGTTACCAGGAGCGCCTGCTGTACGGCCTCTGGCAGACCCTCCTGCTGCTGTTTTCCACCTCCATTGTCGGCTTTCTCCTGGCTGTGCCGCTGGGGCTCGTTCAGGTAACCGGGCCGCGCCCGCTTGCGCTCCTTGCCCGCGGCTTCTGTACGCTGATCCGCGGCACGCCGCTGCTTCTGCAGCTCTGGCTCCTCTATTACGGCCTGGGTTCGGTCTTCGCCCAGTTTCCCGAAATCCGCTCCTCCTTCCTCTGGCCCTATCTGCGGCAGGCCTGGCCTTACGGCTTCACGGCGCTGATGATCTCTTTCGCCGCCTATGAGGGAGAGGTGATGCGCGGCGCCTTTGCCGGCGTGCCCAAGGGCGAGCTGGAGGCGGCGCGTGCCTTCGGCATGGGGCGCTTCACCATGTTCCGCCGCATCTGGCTGCCCCGTGCCATTCACCGGGCGCTGCCGACGCTGACCGGCGAAACGGTGCTGCAGCTGAAATCCACGCCCCTGGTGGCGACAATCACGGTGGTGGATGTCTATGCCATCATCTCCCGCGTGCGGCAGGAGACCTTCCTCACCTATGAGCCGCTCTTGCTTCTGGCGCTCATCTATCTCTGCCTCACCGGCATGCTCGTCTATGCATTCCGGCTGGTGGAAAAGCGCATACCGAGCCGCGGCGCCTGATCGAAGACGCATCGGGGAGGGCGCGACGCCTCTTCCGGATAGCGCGATGAAGTATTTCCGGTAGAAACGGGATCACCTGAAATGCTCGATCTCTTTGTTTTTACGCAGTCCGGACGCAAAACTGCTGAGGCATTTTTGCTGGACCTGCTCCAGCGGCCTGTTGTCCCGACGGCGACAGCAGGTCGTCTTATGCCAGCCGGCCGGTGCGGCGCAGATGGAGCATGGCCCAGGCGCCGAGGAAGGGGCCGGGCGCCAGGAACAGGAAGCACCATTGCCAGCCGCCGAGCACATCGGCCAGCTGTGGCATCAGCCAGATGCTGACGATCGTCAGCGCAAAGCCGAGGCCCATCTGCAGGGACAGGGCCGTGCCGACCAGATGCTGGTCGCAAAGCTCCGTTGCTGCCGCGGAAAACTGTGCCGAATCGCCGATTACCGTGATCCCCCACAGGCATACAACCAGCATCAACAGCAGCGGCGGGCCGTCAAAGACAAAACCGACAAGCAGGGCGCAGCTGCCGGATGCGATCATCATTCCGGCCGTGGTGGCCGCGCGGCCGATCCGATCCGACAGAACGCCGCCGATCAGGCAGCCGAGGACACCCGCCGTCAGCGCCGCAAAGGTCGCCAGCGATCCGGATCCGGCGGCATTGCCGGCAAAGGCAGCGGGCGAGGCGGACAGGAAGGCCAGCAGCCAGGCCCAGAGCGCATAGAGCTCCCACATATGGCCGAGATAGCCGGCATTCACCAGCATCAAACTGCGGTTTCGCAGAACCATGGCGATCTGGCGCGGGTCGAAGGTCGCCTTTGAAAAGGGGAAGGGGCCTTCCTTGACGACCAGCAGGAAGAGAAGGGCGCCGAAGACGGCGCAGAGCGAGGCCAATCCCACGACCAGTCTCCAGTCGAGTGACGAAGACAGGCCGGCAAAGAGGTGCGGCAGGGAGGATCCGGCGGTGAGCGCCCCGATGACAAAGCCGAGCGCCAGGCCCCGGCCTTTCTGAAACCAGGTGGCTGCAAGCTTCATGGCAGGCGGATAGACGCCGGCCAGTGCCATGCCGCAGAGAAAGCGGGCGGTCACGGCGCCGAACAGGCCAGGCTCCAGCAGAAGCCCGGCATTGGTGAGGCCGGCGGCAAGGGCGGCCGCCGCCGCCAGCCGGTTCATCCGCAGGATGTCGGGCAGGTTGACCAGGCTGGAAAGGAGTGCGCCGGTGACGAAACCCAGCTGCACCGCATTGGTCAGCCAGGCGGCGGCGGAGGGCGGGAGCGCCAGCGCCGCGATCATGCCGGGGGCGACGGCGGTTGCCGAGAACCAGGAGGAGAGGGACAGCACGACGGCAAGGCAAAGCCAGGCCAGCATGCTCCATCGGCGCCCGGAACCGGTGGTTTTCTCGCTCATCCCGCAAAGGTCCCTATCAGCTCTCGGTCATCTCAGCCATCATCTCAGCCGGTCATCTCACTCGGCCATCTGTCGGAAACCCGCAGCGATATGGCGGTCCGGCAGGCGAGGTCCGCCGAACAGCTTCTGCCGTAGCGGCCCTTCGGCATAGGATGTCTTGTAGAGACCACGTTCCTGCAGGATCGGCACCACCAGCTCGATCACATCGTCGAAGCACTCGGGCACGACGGTGCGCGACAGGTTGAAGCCGTCAATCCCGGCATCCCGGCTCCAGGCCGCCAGCTGGTCTGCAACGGCTTCGGCCGAGCCGATCATTGGTGCCTGCCGGCTGCCCAGCACCATCTGCTCCAGGAGGCGACGCTTGGTCCATTGCGGGCCGGCACTGCGGCCGATCGCTTCCACATTGGAGACAATGGCATTGCTCTTGCCGGTGTCGATGGGCTCATCCAGGTCATATTTCGAGAAATCGATGCCGAGCGAGGCGGCCGCATGAACAAGAGCCGCCTCGGAGCTGACATAGCCGCGGTATTCCTCGAACTTCTCCCGGGCTTCGGCATCCGTTCTGCCGGTCACGATGGTGGCTCCCATGAAGATCTTGATGTCCTCCGCCTGCCGGCCGCCCGCCACCGCACGGCTGCGAATGTCATCGACGATCTCCCGGACGCCTTCGATCTTCTGGCCGTTGACGAAAACGCATTCGGCATGCGTGGCGGCAAATTGCCGGCCACGGCTGGACGAGCCGGCCTGATAGAGCACCGGCGTCCTTTGCGGAGACGGCGCCGAAAGATGCATGGCATCGATTCGGTACTGCTTGCCGGCATGACGGATCTTGCGCACCTTGTCGGGATCGGCATAGCGCTGGTTGACGCGGTCGAACAGCACCGCATCATCCGCCCAGCTCTCCTCCCAAAGCCGGTAGACGACCTCCATATATTCGTCCGCCAGGTCGTAGCGATCGTCATGGGCGGCCTGGGCATCGAGGCCGATGGCTTTTGCCGCGCTGTCCAGATAGCCGGTGACGATGTTCCAGCCGATTCGCCCGCCCGTCAGGTGGTCGAGCGTGGACATGCGCCGGGCAAACAGGAAGGGCGTCTCATAGGTCAGATTGGCCGTCACGCCGAAGCCGAGATGCCGCGTCACTGCCGCCATGGCTGGGACAAGCAGCATCGGATCGTTGACCGGCACCTGCACGGCGCCGCGCAGGGCCGCATCCGCGGATCCGCCCAGAACATCGTTCACCCCGACCACATCGGCGAGGAAGATGCCGTCGAACAGGCCTTCCTCCAGACGTCGCGCGTAACGGGTCCAGTAATGAAGGTCGCAATAGCGATGCGACTGGTCGCGGGGATGCGTCCACAGGCCGTGCTGGATATGGCCGACGCAGTTCATGTCGAAGGCGTTGAAACGGATCTGGCGCATGGTCCCTCGGATGTATCGGGTGTAGCGGTCATGACGAAAGACGCCGCTCAGCCGGCTTCCGGCTGCGTCGGGTCGATGATCTGCACGAACAGGCAAACCTGGTGTCTTGCGTCTGGTATCGATTGGCTAGGCCAGGCCGGCCGGCGGCGTTTCCTATCGGCGTATTTTCGTCTACTATAAGAGACAGTTTTTTAGGAAATGCAAGAATGGATGTTCTCACGGATGCCATTGCTGCCTGTCTGCGGGGCGAAAGGGAGCGGCGCGCCTGGTCGCTTGCGGAGCTTGCCGAGCGGTCCGGCGTCTCGAAGGCAATGATCAGCAAGATCGAACGGTGCGAGGCGAGCCCCACAGCCACGGTGCTTGGACGCCTGTCCGGCGCCTTCGGCCTGCCGCTCTCCGCGCTTTTGTCGATTGCCGAGCGCTCCGGCGAAAAGCTGGTGCGGGCCGCCGATCAGCCGGTCTGGACGGATCCGGAAACCGGATATCAGCGCCGCGCTTTGTCGCCGGTCACAGGAGGCGGGCTGGAGGTGATCGAGGTGATGTTGCCGCCCGGCGTTCGCATTCCCTATCCCGCCGCGGCCTTCGCCTTTCAGCGGCAACAGATTCTGATCCTGGCCGGATGCCTGGATTTTACCGAAGGCGATGTGACGCACCGCCTGCAGGTGGGCGATTGTCTGGAGCTTGGCGCGCCGCAGCCCTGCCTCTTCTCCAATGCCTCTTCAGAGGCGGTCCGCTACCTCGTCGTGCTGGCCAGGCGATGACCGGAAAGGACGGTCTCAGGCCCCGAGCCACAGCTTGATCAGGAGGCCGACCACCGCCACGCAACCCACCCCGGCGCACCACAAAAGGACAAACCAGCCGATCTGCCTCATCCTCTGGCCGGCCATCAGTGATAGCCCTCTTCGGGATTGACCTTGCCGCGGAAGACCCAATAGGCATAGCCCGTATAGGCAAGGATGGCGGGAATGAGCACCACGGCGCCGATCAGCAGGAAAGCGAGGCTCTCATCCGGTGCCGCCGCGTCCCAGATGGTGACCGATGTCGGCACGATATAGGGATAGAAGCTGACGCCGATACCCGCATAGGCCAGCACGAAAATGCCAAGCGCGGCCACGAATGGGCGGGTGTCCTGCTTTTTCTGCAGGCCGTTCAGGAGGACGAAGAAACAGGCGATCACCAGCAATGGCACGATCACGGAGAACAGGGCGGTCGGGTAGCGGAACCAGCGATCCAGATATTCCGGTTTCAGGAAAGGCGTCCAGACGCTTACGATGCCGATGGCCGCAAGCGTCAATAGCGCGGCGGCCAAGGCATAGCGGCGGGCTTTCGCCGCCAGATCCCCTGTCGTTCGCATGACGAGCCAGGTGGCGCCGAGGAGGGCGTAGCCGATCAGGAGGGCAAAGCCCGTGAGGATCGAGAAGGGCGTCAGCCAATCCCACCAGCCTCCCGCATAGGCACGATTTTCCACCGCGATGCCTTGCACCAGGGCACCCAGTGCAATGCCCTGCATCAGGGCCGCGACGGATGACCCGCCGGCAAAGGCCCAATCCCATAGCACCTCCGCCTTTTTCGTGCGCCAGCGATATTCGAAAGCGACGCCCCGGAAGATGAGGGCCAGCAGCATGGCGATGATCGGCGCGTAGAGCGCCGGCAGGATCGTGGCATAGGCCAGCGGGAAAACGGCAAGCAGCCCGCCGCCGCCGAGCACGAGCCAGGTCTCGTTGCCGTCCCAGACCGGTGCCACCGAATTCATCATCACATCGCGGTCGCGCTTGTGGGGGAAGAAGGGGAAGAGGATGCCGACACCGAGGTCGAAACCATCCAGGACCACATAGGCGAGAACCGCAAAGGCGATGAGAGCCGCCCAGATGAAGGGAAGATCAAGCTCCATGATGGGCACCTCCGTGGCCGGCAGGATGATGGGTGCCGCCGGGGCTGTCGGCGAGGCCCGGCGCCGGCGTTATGCCGGTGGTGCGGATCGGGCCGAGGCCGAGATGACCCTCGGGATCGCGCGGCAGCCTGCCCATCAGCCGCAGGATATAGAAGGTCCCGGCACCGAAGAGGAGAAAATAGACGATGACGAAGGCGATCAGCGAACCGGCGACCGCCGGCGCCGAGATCGGCGAAATGGATTGCGCGGTCAGCAAATGGCCGTAGACGGTATAGGGCTGGCGACCGACTTCGGTGGTGACCCAGCCGGCGAGAACCGCAACAAAACCGGCAGGGCCCATTGCGACGGCCAGTCGGTGCAGCCAGGGGCTGCTGTAGAGCGTGCCCTTCCAGCGACAGAACAGGCTCCAGAGACCCAGCCCCAGCATGGCGAAGCCGAGCGCGACCATGATCCGGAAGGAGAAGAAGACGATATTGACCGGCGGTTCCAGCGTGTCGGCGACGGTATCCAACCCGTCAAGGGGCGCGTTCAGGTCATGCTTGAGGATGAGGCTCGAGAGCTTGGGGATCTCGACGGCATAATCCACGCGCTTCTCCGCCTGGTTGGGAATGCCGAAGATGATCAGCGGCGCGCCCTCCGGATGGCTGTCGAAATGGCCTTCCATGGCCATGACCTTGACCGGCTGGTGCTCCAGCGTGTTCAGCCCATGCGCATCGCCCGCAAGGATTTGCAGCGGCGCCACCACGCAGATCATGCCCATGGCCATCGAAAACATCGTGCCGGCCCGCAGCGGCGCCGTGCGGCGCAGGAGATGGTAACCGCCCACGGCCCCGACGACCAGCGCCGTCGTCAGGTAGGCGGCCATGACCATGTGGATGAAGCGGTAGGGGAAGGACGGGTTGAAGATCGCCGCCCACCAGTCCGTGGGCACGAACTGGCCGACATCGTTCATGGCGAAGCCTGCCGGCGTCTGCATCCAGGAATTCACCGACAGGATCCAGGTGGCCGACATCAGCGTGCCGAAGGCGACCATCAGGGTGGCGAAGAAGTGCAGGCCGGGCCCAACCCGCTTGCGGCCGAACAGCATGACGCCCAGGAAGCCCGCTTCCAGGAAGAAAGCCGACAGGACCTCGTAGCCCATCAAGGGACCGATGACCGGTCCGGCCTTGTCGGAAAACACGCTCCAATTGGTGCCGAACTGGTAGGACATGACGATGCCAGAGACCACGCCCATGCCGAAAGCCAGGGCAAAAATGGTCTTCCAGAAATCGAAGAGCTCCAGGTAGATCGGCTTCTTCGTCCACAGATGCAGGCCTTCGAGAACCGCCAGATAGCTCGCCAGCCCGATCGAAAAGGCGGGGAAGATGATGTGGAAGGACACAGTGAAGGCAAACTGGATGCGGGCCAGAACCGTAGCGTCGAGTTGTTCGAACATGTCTTCCCTCGCTGAGGTTGCGCCAAAGGAGCGCCGCCTTGATCAAAGACAAATGCCAAGCGGGCATTGCACGCACAATAAGCGCGATTGCCGCAGGCAGGCAAACCGCCTCTGGCGAATTGTCACAGCTTATAGCAAAGCCCGATGAAAAGACCCACTGCGCCGGCGCAATTTCGCGGTCCGGAGCGAAAAAAGAAGGGCGCTTCCCAGAAATGAGAAGCGCCGAGAGGGAGGGTCGGGGGAGATCCACGCATCGGCACGGCAATGCCGCGCCAATGACATCGGATCAACTGCAGCGCAGATCGTTGGTTCCAGATGTTGCGGGAAATATTTGCACGCAGCACAACCAAGCGCTGTGCCGGACCAACGCCCTTGCTCGCGCGACGGGGGTGTCCCTCCGCTCGGAACCTAGCGCCGGCAACGTGGTTGGATCCTTGAGCGCTCTGCTCAAGCAGAGACTGTTTCGTGCCATCGAAGAAGGAGAACGGCCATGAGCGAAGCCGTGCAGACCACGGATCACAAGACCATCCAGCGCTGGATCGAAGAGCGTGGCGGCCATCCCGCAAGAGTGAAGGGCGCCAAGGAAGGCGGCATATTGCGTGTCGATTTCGGCAAGCCGGAAGACAATCTCGAAGCCATCGAATGGGAGGATTTCTTCTCCATCTTCGACGAGAACGACCTCTGCTTCCTGTACCAGGACGAGACAAAGGACGGCAAGACGAGCCGCTTCAACAAGTTCGTCGCCAAACACTGAGGCGGACAGGACAACCATGCCCGAGGAGGCAATCATGCAAGGCAACAAGACACACCAGCAGCAGCGCAACATCATCGAGAAGCGCGTCGATACCAGCAATGGCGGCGAGGATTTCGACGCCAGGGCCGATCTCAACCGCAATCCCGCAGCCCGCGAGGCTTTTCGCCAGGGCGAGGAGACGATCAACCCGGTCGTCGGCGATGTCTCGATGCGCGACGATCCGTCGATCATCCGCGGCGTGAACCAGGAAAGCGAACATCGCAAGGGAAGCGGTCACTGATCGGCAATGCCCGTCAGTCGGCACGGCCCCCCTGGCGGGTCTCCTCTTGGCCCCTCTGATCGAGACCTTATCGGCCCCCCTCTGGTCACGCTGTGACCGGAGGCTCGGCCATGCCTTTCAGCCCGATCTTCCGTGTCGTGGTTAGACCTCGATCGTAACCAGCAGCGGGAGGTGGTCGGACGCTTTCCGCGTCAAGGGCGTCGAGATGGCGAGAGCCTCGACGATCTTCGGGCCGGCGCCGACGAAGACGTGGTCGAGCCGCAACAGTGGCCAGCGCGAGGGGAAGGTCGGGAAGGGCAGGCGTCCCGTCTGGCGTCGGGCATCGTCCAGGCGGCTTACCATGGAGCGGTAGGGAGCCGAGGAGGGGATGGAATTGAAATCGCCGATCAGGACCAGCGGTTGCCCCTCGGCATCGGCATGCCCGATCCAGTCCGGGCCGAGCAGCGCATCGGCCTGCCGCTGGCGATCCCTTCGCAGCAGGCCGAGATGGGTGTTGAAGACCTGCAGGCGATGCTCGCCGGCCATTACCTCGGCCCAGATCGCGCCGCGCGGCTCACCGATCGAGGGCAGCGGCCCGGCCTTGACCAGCCGCATCGGCAGGGGCGTCAAAAGGGCATCGCCGTAATGTTCTTCTTCCATCCTGAGGGCGGGATGGAAATGGTAGTCCATCTTCAGGCGGCGTGCGATTTCTTCCGCCTGATCGATGCCGCCGCTGCGCTTGCGCCCCACATCCAGTTCCTGCAGGCCGATGATATCCGGCTCCAGTTCGGCGATCACATCGGCGATGCGGCCGACATCCAGCACGCGGTCGCTGCCCACACAACTGTGAACATTGTAGCTGAGAATGCGGATGGTCCGTCCGGTTGGCGGCGGCGTAGCGAAGTCAGGTTCGGTCATGAGCGAGGGAACCCCTTTTCCCGGCTTTTCGTTCCCCCATCGGAACAACAAGTCGAACGACGACAGACAAGCAGCAAGAAGTGAAGCGCACGGGGGACCGGCGCAAGGCAGTGGGAGCACCCGTGACGCGGCTTTTAATTCGAATGGTCATCGCCATCATCATCTGTGTTGCGATCGTCCTCGTCTATCGCAGCCTCAGCCGCTACAGCTGGGATGAAGTCACGGCTTCGCTCGGCATGATCTCCGGCTGGCGGTTGATGACGGCCAGTCTGTTTGTCGCGGCCTCCTATACCTGCCTGTCCTGTTTCGACTGGCTTGCCCTGCGCTATGTCGGGCGGCCGCAGCCTTTCCACCGAGCCGCGCTCGCCTCCGTCACCGCCTTGTCCATCGGCCATAATGTGGGCGGTGCCGCGCTGTCCAGCGGGGCCGTGCGCTACCGCTTCTACACACGCTGGGGCCTTGCGCCCGAGGAGGTGGCGAAGGTCATCCTGTTCTGCGGCAATACGGTGGTTCTCGGCCTGGCCATGCTGGGCGGCATCACGCTCCTGCTGATGCCGGCAACGGCAGAAACCCTGCTGCAATTGGGGCCGGAGCCGCGGCGCTGGCTGGGCCTTGCCTTTCTCGCCTATCCGGCGGCCTATGTGATCTGCTCGGTCTGGGGGCGGCCGCCATTGAAGATCCGCAATTTCCGCATGGACATGCCGAAGACGCCGATGTGCCTGGCGCAGATCCTGATCGGCACGGTCAATTTCGGCTGCGTTGCGGGTGCGCTCGACCAGCTTCTGACCGCCTTTACGGATGCTGGCTATCTGCAGGTTGCCTCGGCCTATGTCACGGCAACGATCGCCGCCATTCTCAGCCATGTCCCCGGCGGTCTCGGCGTGCTGGAGGCGACCATGCTGATGCTCCTGCCGGCCAGCGCCTCCATCGGGGCGCTGGTCGCCTTCCGCGTCCTTTATTACTTCATTCCGCTTCTGCTCGGCCTGTCCCTGCTGCTGATCAGCGAAGCCTATTTCCGCCGCCGCCCGAGCCTGCCGTTACAGGAAGCTTCGCGTCAGGCGTGACATCGCCCAGCGCACGCCGATCTTCAGCTGCCACCAGGGCCAGAAGGGGCGCCGCGGGTCGACGAGCGAGGTACCGAGGACCGAATCCGTTTCGCCGCGCAGGAGGTCGATGGTGAAGGAGCGCAGGCCGCGCGGCTTCACATTGTAGCGGTCGATGGTGCGCAGCAGGGATCCGGTCGCTGCCATGGAGGCGGCGATCTGCGCCGGTTCGGCATCGAGATGTTCGGCCAGAAGATCGTCGCGCAGCGCGGCGATGGCGCGCCGTCCCTCGTCGGTTTCGGGTTCGAAGGCGAGATCGGACTCCGTGTCGAGCCCTTCGGACCGGTAATTCAGATTGGAGGAGCCGACCCGGACGATGCGGTCATCGATGATGATCAGCTTGGCATGGACGACGATCTCCTTCTCATTGCCATCCTCGTCCTGGTTGACGGCATACAGCACTTTCAGCCGATCATGGTCGTCGTGCCGGCGCAGGCGGCGGATCAGGCGATTGCGGTTGTTGCCCATCATGACCTTTTCCAGAAAGCCGTGCGATTCGCGCACGACCAGAATCACGATCTCCGGCCCGTCTTTTTCCTTGAGGCGGTCGATGAGGGTGCGCGCGATACTGAAGGAGGCGAGATACTGGGATTCGATATAGATATGCTTGCGGGCTGCGCGCAGCGCATCATGGGTCAGCTGCACGGCCTCCCGGCGCCCGCGGCGGCCATTCCAGCGCAAGGGTTCGGTCAGGGCCAGGGCCGTCGGGCAATCGGTCAGCTGCGGTGCCAGATCGTCCGGCCAAAGCGAGGCTGCCGTTTCGCTGCGCTCCTCCTGGTCTTCCGGCGGCTGAAGCGGCGGCATTTCGGATTTCGTCACGAATCGCCAGCGCTTGCGGCAGGCATCGCCGACAAGGCGGGCCGCTTCGCCCGACACGATCGACTGGATGTCGTGCACCGGCCCGTAGCATGTGCCGTCGGGCGAGCAGCGAAGATCATTCTTGATGGCGTGATTGCGGTCATCCCAGCGGCGAGCGGTGAGGTCGATGCCGCCGAG
Organism: Rhizobium sp. SSA_523; assembly: GCF_030435705.1. Taxonomy (NCBI): domain Bacteria; kingdom Pseudomonadati; phylum Pseudomonadota; class Alphaproteobacteria; order Hyphomicrobiales; family Rhizobiaceae; genus Affinirhizobium; species Affinirhizobium gouqiense. The sequence goes on along the minus strand of NZ_CP129382.1, from coordinate 2,225,158 downwards.
AAAGGCAACGGAATCGTCGACGCAGACCATTTTTTGATGGTGACTTCCGCGGACCGGATGGTGGAAATCGAATTCCAGGCGGATTCGCGGGTGATCCACCCAGCTTCCTTTCTGACCGCCCTTCTGGAAGAGTTCGAAGCTTTTGCCGGAATAGATGGGGCCCATGCCCCAGACGAGAATCTGGACGCTCAGCCGTTCCTCTTCCTCCACCCGCTGGCGCAGGATTTCGCCCAGGGTGGGCGAACCCGGCACTTCGGGCCGCAGGCGGAGCTTGGGATTGAAGTCCCAGCCGACAATCAGGATCGAGCGGGTGGCTTTGGCGAGAACCTGGTCGAGCCGGCGATAATATTCGGCGCCGTCGATCAGGAAGGCAACCTTGTCGGCTCTGGCCTTGCGCCAGCTATTGCGCCCCGGCCGGATAATGGTCTGGTGGCTCGGCTTGTCGGTCGTGCGTCTGTCCTGCACCTGGATATCCACGTCATTCACCCCTCAGCATATTCGTGAGGAAGAGAACGCGACATGCCGCCGCTAGGTTCCGGCGCGAGGCGCGGGTCTCACCACGCCAAAGGCCGCCGCCTCTCGTGGCGGACTTTCTGGCCCCCAGTTGGGCTTTTTTGGCGGACTTCTTTAGCAGGCTTCTTTGTTTAGCAGCTTCTTTGGCGGGCCTCGTCGACGGGCTTCTTCCAAACGCGGCCTCTTGCCGCCTGGCTAGAGAGCCCGCATTGGCGGTTCGCGCGTCTCATCGGGATTGGGGGTCGGGTCCTCGTCCGGCAGGCGGTCCGGTTCCGGTTCCTGGATCGGCGGTTCCGGCGCCCAGGTCGGGGCCGGCATCGGAGGCTGTTCGCTCGGGTCGCGGGGATCGTTCATCTTGCTCTCCTTGGCCTTTGGGTGTTCAACTCCAGCAGCAAGCAATCGTTCCGATCAAAAAGGGGTGGCCGAGGCAGCCTCCTGTGGAGAGGAACCAAGCACCGGCAATAACGTTCATTTCCGGCGAGAAAGATATCGGAGGTCCTTGCCCATGACCCATTCGGTCGAACATTTCCTCGGCTGGCTTCGCGATGCCCATGCCATGGAAGTTCAGGCAACGGGCCTTTTGCGGGGACAGATCAACCGCATCGAGAGCTATCCCGAACTGACGCAGAAGCTGCAGCAGCATCTTGCGGAGACCGAAGCGCAGGTCGAATCGCTGGGGACGCTGCTCGATCGCTCGGATCGCGGCAGGCCCGTGCTGCGCGATCTGACCGGCCGCATTTCGGCGGCGGCGCAGGGCATGGGCTCGGTGTTCTCCGGCGACGAAGTGGTCAAGACGACGATGGCCGCCTATGCTTTCGAACATAACGAGATTGCGCTTTATCGTGTGCTGATCGCGGCGGCGGATGAAATCGGCGACAGCGAGGCCCGCGACGTGCTGCAGCGCATTCTTTCCGAAGAAGTGGCCATGGCCGCCTGGCTGGAGACGCATCTCGACGTCATCACGCGCCTGTATCTGATGCGGGATGAGCGGGACCTGCAGGCGAAGCGATAAGATCGGCTAGCCTTTCCCAGCCTTTCGCGAGCGGTAAACCTCGCGCCACACGCTTGATTGCCGGCACTCCGGCAAACCGCTTCCGCGCGGCATGCGTCAGACGCCCACCTGCTGGGCAAGTTCTCGCGGATCCCTTATCCCCGACTGATAAAGTTCGATCATGCGCGCCGCGAGGCTGCGGGTCTCCGGCTCATCACTGGACAGGCCGCGTTTGCGCCGGATATCGTCCAGGCAGGATTGCAGGACCCTCAGATCCTGCGGCTCCAAAGCAATGTCTATGCGCTCAGACGTCACGATTACCTCCCCGAGCCACTCGCCCGAAAGGCTGCCGCTCTTGGTCCATTTGGCTTAGATTCTTGACTGTCAAAAGACCCTGGCAGGAGTGCGATGGTCTTCCCCGTCCCACGCCGACCTCCTCGGTCCTGGCGCGGATGCTTGTCCATTCCCAGAATGCTGCTGTCTTGCCTGTTTATCCTGGATGCGTCTGTCTTAAGTACATGCCAATTGTTGCATGTTCATGTCGCGAATGCCGGTCAGATGGTGGTTGGATGCGGACCGGATCGGTCGGCAAGGCTGTCCATCCGCCCGCGGTCGCCGTCACCCTCCGCCGGACCCGCGACGGTCCGACGGGAGTGATTATGCGTCAGGTTACGCCCATTCAGGACAAATGCAACGCTGGCGGGATCAGGACCTCGTGAAGGTGAGCAAATTCTTAATCATCGGTGAGATGATTGGCTTCCTGGTCATGATATTGCTCGTTCTGGATCATCTTGCTGTCCAGCCCCCGCTCGCGGGAATGCTGCGCCTTGTCACGATTGGACAGGACCATGTTGTCCGGCAGCTTGTCCTTGTCGATGTCCGTCATCGCACCGGTTCCGCTTTGCTTGCCCTGAGCGCCGGCTCCGATATGTTTCGAATTGGCGTTGGCCATGAGCATCTCCTCTTTGCTGTTTGCCAAGACCAAACTGGTTCATCCGGCGTTTGATCCGAGAAAAGCGCCAGACGCCTGCCTTCGCTCAAGAAAACGGGCGCTCCAGATCTGGGTGGAGAGCATTCCGACCAGCGCGGCATTGTCGCGAAAGCCGGCCAGGGGATGCCGTGCCGCCTTCGCCATCAGCTTGTCGACAGCCGGGCTTGAGAAGAGGCCGGCGGTACGAACGGCATCGCCGGATAGATAGGTTTCGAGAAGACGCTGGCCCGGTTCGCCCCGGAAGGAGGCGCTGTCGGGTGCGCGATAAGGTTGCTTCGGGCGCTTCTTGATGACTTCCGGCAGGTGGCGGCGTGCCACTTCCCGAAGAACGTGCTTTTCGGTCAGACCCTTGACCTTCAGCTGCGGCGGCAGGCGGGAGGCCAGCTCCACCACCCGATGGTCGAGATAGGGAAAACGGCCTTCCACGCCATGCGCCATGGCGATCCGGTCGCCCTGGCTGGAAAGGATGTAGCCCGGCAGCAGGAAACGCGTCTCCAGATATTGCGCCTGGTGGAGCGGATCCCATTTGCCGAAGCGGTCCGGAAGCTTTTCCACAAGCTCCTCTGCCGCATCATAGCCGGCAAGCTGTGCGCGCAGCGCATCGGAATAGAAAAGCTTGGTCCCTGCCGTGTTGCGCAGGCGCGGGCGATGCGAAAAGAGCGGGTCGTCCAGCCGGTCGCTTCTCGTCCCGAAAAAGGCGGCCAGATAATCGGCCGACTGGTTCTGCAGGCCGGGAAGGTAGGGGTAGAGCCTGTGAAACAGCAGCGGTCGCCGAAGGGATGCCGGCTGGCGCGCGCAGAAGCGCCGCAGCTTTGCCTCGCGGAAGATATCGTAGCCACCGAAGATCTCGTCGGCACCTTCGCCCGTCAGAACGACCTTCATGCCATTGTCGCGCACGGATCCGGCGAGGGAATAGAGCGGCGCCGGGGCCGTGCGCAGGATCGGCAGTTCTGTTGCGGCAATCACCGCTTCGAAGACCGCGGCAATCGCATCCGGGCCGCAGGAGGCCGAATGGTGACGGGTGCCAAGGCTCTCGGCCACCAATGTCTGGAAACGGCTCTCATCATGTTCGGCGCTGTCGAAGGTGACGGAGAAGCTGTGCAGGCCTTGTGGCGCCAGGGGCGCGGCCAGCGCGCAGATGAGCGAGGAATCGAGCCCCCCGGAGAGATAGGCGCTGACCTTGACATCGGCGCGCATGCGGATGCGGACGGCATCGCCGAGCAGGGCACCGACTGACTCGACAGCCGCATCCTCCGTCACCGGGGGACTGTCGCCGGCATCCGGGTAATCGAGTTGCCAATAGGATTTGATCTCGATCCTGTCGGCCGTCACGACCATGAAATGGCCGGGTTCCAGTTCCGAAATATCCTTGAACAGGGTTCGGGGCGGTATCGGCGACCAGAGGGTGAAGATCTGATCGAGCGCTATCGGGTCGAGCGCCGGCATGTAGTCCGGCAGTTCCAGGAGCGCCTTGGCTTCCGATGCGAAAGCCAGGCCGCGGCCCCGGCGCATGTAAAACAAGGGCCTGACGCCCATCCGGTCGCGCGCCAGCAGCAGACGCCGAGCCCGCCGGTCGTAAAGCGCGAAGGCGAAATCGCCGTTCAGATGCTGCAGGCAATCCTCGCCGTAGGTCTCGTAGAGCGCCAGGATGACTTCCGTATCGCTCGCCGTGCGGAAGCGGCGGCCGGATGCCGCCAATTGGTCGCGCAGTTCGACATAGTTGAAGATTTCCCCGTTGAAGGCGATGACGAGCTGGCTTGCGCCGCTTTCCATCGGCTGCTGTCCGTCCTCGAGGCCAACGACGGACAGGCGGACATGCGACAGGCCGCAATGTTCATCCATCCACAGGCCGCTGGCATCGGGTCCCCGATGGGCAATCGCCCTGCCCATCGCGTGCAGAAGCGGCTCGCGATCCATTACGGGAAGGTCGGCATGGCAAAAGCCGGCAAAGCCACACATGTCGCATCCTTCGTGACAATCTGATCCCGCAGCCTTACCGCAGGATGTCTTGTCAGCCCTTTAAATCTCGGCAGGCCTCCTGCCGCCAGGGTTAACAGGGCGCAAACCCGATCGGATCCTGGCCCTAGAGAGTATTTCCGGTAAAAACGGGATCACCTGAAATGCTCTATCGCTTTGGTTTTTACGCAGTCCGGACGCAAAACCGCTGACGCACTTTTGCTGGACCCTAGAAGCCGGTCACCGTCTGCAAATGCTGAAGCTCTTCCACCGGCCGCTTCTGGCCGATCTGCCTGAGCAGCAATTCCCCCATCAGGCGTCCCGCTTCGGCGAGATCTTCATAAATGGTTGGAATGCGCGGCCTGACCTGGTCGAAGAGGCCCGATGTCTGTTTCGTGACGATATGCACGTCGCGGCCGAGATCAAGACCATGATCATAGGCTGCCGCCATGACGGCCATGGCAATCACTTCCCCGCCGCAGACGACGCCGTCGGGACGGTCAGGCCGGCCGAAGAGCTCGAAATAGCAGTTGCGGATCTCGTCGGACTTGCTGTCCAGCGTCACGGATTGCGGAATTTCGAACGGCAGGCCCTCCTCGCGGATGGCCGTCATGAAGCCGTGCCGCATATGTTGGGCAAAGGTGAAGCGACCGGGCGGCAGGATGATCGAAAGCTTGCGGCAGCCGGTATCGGTCAGGCGTCGGGCGGCCTGGTAGGCAAAGGCGTAATTGTCGTAGTCAACGAAGGGATGCGCCGTCGCCAGTTCGGTGCGGCCATGGCAGACGAAGGGGAAGGCCTTCTCCGTCAGCATTTTGACCCGCTCATCCAAAGGCTCCGTGCGGGTGAAGATGACGCCGTCGGCCATGCGGTTGCGCACGATATGGGTGATCGGCTCGATTTGCGGACGGTCGGAGAAATGCGGCGTGATCACCAGGTGGTACTGGGTGTTGCGCAGCGCCTCCGTCACGCCGTTGATCATCGATGTGGCATAGCCGAGAATTTCCTCGTGCGGATCGAGGATGAGGCTGATGACATTGGTGCGGCCGGTCCGAAGACGCTGCGCCGCGCGGTCCGGCATGTAGCCGAGCTGGCGGGCAATGGTCTGGACGCGCTCGCGCGTCTCAAGGGCGATGTGGGGATCGCCTGCCAGCGCCCGCGAAACGGTCGTCACCGCCAGACCGGCCATCGCGGCAATGGTCCGCAGCGTCGGCTTGCCATCGGCAGCGACAGTCTCCGCTTCGCCGGCCTTCTGCGCGCGCGCCGTGCCGCGCTTGCGGCCGCCAACCTCCTCGAGCGTCATCCTCTTCCCCTCCGACAGGGGCTCCCAACCCTGTCTTGAAATCGTTTCAAATCATATCCTCCCCCGAAGGGTAAAAGTCCATACCCTAAAAATGGTAGGCAAAATGGTCGTGGACAGCGCCTTTACGGGCGCAGTGATTATCGAAAATACACCTATCCCGGGTTGACACTCCGCCCTTTTGTATCGTTATAAATCCGCAGCATCCGGAGAGGAGCCCGGAGCTTTAGGGAGATTCTCGATGAATATTTGCTCTATCAAGACGCTCGCAGCCGGTGCTGCGATGATTGCCATTGCCGCCGGTGCCGCCAAGGCGCAGGAAAATGTTGAAGTTCTGCACTGGTGGACGGCAGGCGGCGAAGCCGCCGCGCTGAACGTGCTGAAGGAAAACCTTCAGAAGGAAGGCGTCTCCTGGAAGGACATGCCGGTTGCCGGCGGTTCCGGCGTCCAGGCCATGACGGCGCTGCGTGCCCGCGTCACCTCCGGCGATCCGCCGACGGCCGTTCAGATGCTCGGCTTCGACATCCGCGACTGGGCGGAAATGGGTGTTGTCGGCAATCTCAACGACGTGGCTGAGAAGCAGGGTTGGGAAAAGGTCATCCCGGTGGCCCTGCAGGAATTTGCCAAGTATGACGGCAACTGGATCGCGGCGCCGGTCAATATCCATTCCACCAACTGGCTGTGGATCAACAAGGCCGCGCTCGACAAGGCCGGCGGCAAGGCTCCGACCAATTTCGACGAACTGGTCGCCATGCTCGACAACTTCAAGTCGCAGGGCATCATTCCGCTGGCACATGGCGGTCAGCCCTGGCAGGACGGCACGCTGTGGGAGGCCGTTGTCCTCTCCGTCGGCGGTGCGGATTTCTACAAGAAGGCCGTGCTTGAACTCGATACCGCAGCCCTCAGCGGCGATACGATGCGCAAGGTCTTCGACAATATGTCGAAGCTGAAGACCTATCTCGATCCCAACTTCTCCGGCCGCGACTGGAACCTGACCTCCGCCCTCGTCATCGAAGGCAAAGCAGGCGCTCAGGAAATGGGCGATTGGGCAAAGGGCGAATTCCTGCGCGCCAACAAGAAGCCGGGCGAGGACTTCGTCTGCATCCGCTTCCCCGGCACGCAGGGCAATGTGCTTTTCAACGCCGACCAGTTCGTGATGTTCGACGTGGGTGACGACAAGCGCGACGCGCAGCTGAAGATGGCATCTGCCGTCGAGGATCCGGCCTTCCAGATCGCCTTCAACACGGTCAAGGGTTCTGTTCCGGCCCGTACGGACGTGCCCGGCGATCAGTTCGACGATTGCGGCAAGAAGGGCATCCAGGACGTTGCCGAAGCTGCCGAGAAAGGCACGCTGATGGGCTCGCTCGCTCATGGCTACGCCCAGCCTTCGGCTGTCAAGGAAGCCGTCTTCGACGTCGTGACGCAGCATCTCAACGGTCAGATCTCGACCGACGACGCTCTGAAGCGCCTGCCGGAAGCGGTTGCTGCCGCAAAGTAAGCCCTTCCAGGGTAATTGCCATCGCGTGGCCGGGATCCTGTCCCGGCCATTTTCCAATGAAGCGGCAGGCGAACCGGCCGTATTCTCCAGCACACGGATCTGGCCGACGGCCGGAGGTCATGATGACAAATATCGAACCGATACCTGCGGTCACGGTGAGCCGTCCGCGCCAGGGCCTGGCGGACCGCGCCCGCGACATCCTGCCGAAGATCGTCCTGGCGCCCTCCTTCGCCATCATCCTTATCTTCGTCTACGGCTTCATTCTCTGGACCGTCTATCTCTCCTTCACGACATCGCGCATCCTGCCGGTCTACAAGCTGGCGGGCTTTGATGCCTATGCGCGGCTGTGGTCGCAGCCGAACTGGTACATGGCGATGAAGAACCTCGCCATTTTCGGCACGCTCTATATCGGCATCTGCATCGCCATCGGTCTCAGCCTCGCCATCCTGCTCGACCAGCGCATCCGCGGCGAAGGCGTATTGCGGCCGATCTTTCTCTATCCCATGGCCCTGTCCTTCGTGGTGACCGGCACGGCGTGGAAATGGTTCCTCAATCCGGGCCTCGGCCTGGAGAACACGGTGCGCAGCTGGGGTTTCGAGGATTTCCGCTTCGACTGGCTGGTCAATCCGGACATGGCGATCTACACGGTGGTGATCGCCGGCGTCTGGCAGGCCTCCGGCTTTGTGATGGCCATGTTCCTCGCCGGCTTGCGCGGCATTGACGGCGAAATCATCCGGGCGGCGCAGATCGACGGCGCACCGGCAACCGCCATCTACCGGCGCATCATCATTCCCATGCTGCGGCCGGTCTTCCTCTCGGCCTTCATCGTGCTCGCGCATATGGCGATCAAGTCCTATGACCTGGTGATTGCCCTGACGGGCGGCGGACCGGGCAATGCCACAGAACTGCCTTCCACCTTCATGTATTCCTATACCTTCACGCGGTCGCAAATGGCGGTGGGCTCGGCCAGTGCCGTGATGATGCTGATGGGTATCACCGCCATCATCGTTCCCTATCTCTATTCCGAACTGCGGGAGAAGCACTGATGAGCGCCGCAACCGAAACCGTCAGCGCGGGCTCAGCCAGAACCGCGCGCTTCGTCATCTACGGGCTCCTGCTGATCCTGGCGCTGGTCTATCTCCTGCCGCTCTATGTCATGCTGACGACCTCGCTGAAATCGCTCGACGAGATCCGCGGCGGCAACATGCTGGCGCTGCCCACGGCGCCTTCGGCGGATGCCTGGGTGAAGGCCTGGGGCGAGGCCTGCATCGGCGTGACCTGCGGCGGGATCAAGGGCTATTTCTGGAATTCGATCAAGATGGTGGTGCCGGCGGTGCTCATCTCGACGCTGCTGGGGGCGCTGAACGGCTATGTGCTGACGAAGTGGCGCTTTCCCGGCCATAAGATCGTCTTCGGCATGATGCTGTTTGCCTGCTTCATCCCCTTCCAGGCCGTCCTCATTCCCATGGCCCGGGTCCTCGGCTTCCTGGGCATTGCCAATACCACCGGCGGCCTCATCTTCGTCCATGTCATCTACGGTCTCGGCTTTACCACGCTGTTCTTCCGCAATTACTACGAGGCCTTTCCGGACGAGCTGATCAAGGCCGCCATGATGGATGGCGCCGGCTTCTTCCGGATCTTCTGGCGCATCCTGCTGCCGACGTCCGGACCGATCATCGTGGTCACGATCATCTACCAGTTCACCAATATCTGGAACGATTTCCTGTTCGGCGTCTCCTTCTCCTCCGGTGCCGCCTCGCCGATGACGGTGGCGTTGAACAACCTCGTTTCCTCCTCCACGGGCGTCAAGGAATACAATGTGGACATGGCCGCCGCCGTCTTTGCGGCACTGCCAACGCTGTTCGTCTACATCGTCGCCGGACGCTATTTCGTGCGCGGCCTCATGGCCGGCGCCGTCAAGGGATAAGTGCCATGAGCTTTCTTCACATCAAGAACCTGCGCAAGACCATCGGCCCGAACGAGGTGCTCAAGGGCATCGATATCGAGCTGGAAAAGGGCGGCTTCCTCGTCCTGGTCGGCCCGTCGGGCTGCGGCAAGTCCACGCTTTTGAACTCGATTGCCGGCCTGCTGCCGCCGACATCGGGCGATATCATCATCGATGATGAGGTGGTGACCAATCTCCATCCATCCAAGCGCGATATCGCCATGGTCTTCCAGTCCTATGCGCTCTATCCCAATATGACGGTGGAAGAGAATATCGGTTTTGCGCTGGAGATGCGCGGCGTGCCGAAAGCCGAGCGCGAGGAGGCGATCCAGGTCGCCGCGCGCACGCTCCAGATCGAGCATTTGTTGAAACGCCGGCCAAGCCAGCTCTCCGGCGGCCAGCGTCAGCGCGTGGCCATGGGGCGCGCCCTGGTGCGCCAGCCGCGCGTCTTCCTGTTCGATGAGCCGCTGTCCAACCTCGATGCGAAACTGCGCGTGGAAGTGCGCGCCGAGATCAAGGCGCTGCATCAGAACACCCATGCCACGATCGTCTACGTCACGCATGACCAGATCGAGGCCATGACTCTGGCCACCAAGATCGTCGTCCTGAAGGAAGGCAGCGTCCAGCAGGTCGGCACGCCCGCCGAGATCTACAACCTGCCGGCCAATATCTTCGTCGCGGATTTCATGGGCTCGCCGGCGATGAACATGCTCCACGGCAAAGTGCGCGGGGAGGGCGCCGATCAGAAGATCGTGCTGTTCGAAGGCGATGAGATTGCCGTGCCTGTTCCGGCAACAGTGGCGCCGGGGGCGCTAAAGGATGGCCAGGCGATCATTCTTGGCCTTCGGCCGGAAACCATCACCGATCCGAGCCTTGCCGATCCCTCGGCGCAGCAGAGAAGTTCTATCGCGGCGCAGGTGACCATGGTCGAGCCTACCGGCTCCGACACATTCGTCACGGCCCAGGTCAAGGGCAAACCCTTCACGGCGCGTACTCGCGCGGATGTCTCCCTGGCTTTGGGCCAGACCTTCGAATTCGTCCTCAATCTCGACAAGGCGGTGGTTTTCGATCCGAAGACCACCCAGCGTCTCTAGGACGCCCCAGCGGCCGGGTCGTAACCCGGCCTGCACCGGGCATGGCTCACGCGGAACGCGTCGCGCACCGGGCGCGGCCGCCACCCGGCGAGTGACGCGCTGCAAACCCGGTCATCCTCTTGCCCGGCTGCGATTTCGCGCTCCAACGGGCCAGAACTATCCCTGAAAATTCCTCATTGTCTGCCACCGCACCAAAGCGGTTGGACGGAACTCCGTCCGCTGACCGCTGTTGACCACGGTAAGGATTTGTTCACACTTCAGAAGGATTTTAGGGATGACTGATCAACCGAAGCACGAAACGACGGCAAAGGGCGCCGGAGGGGCGGGCAAAGACAGCAAGGGCGCGCAGTCGTCCGCAGTCGAGAAGGATGCCGCAGGGCAGTTTGCGAAGAGCCAGGCGAAGCCGGATGCCAGCGGGGTGGCCTCTGCCAAGCCCACGGTCATCACCGGCTCTGAAGATGCGACGGCGCATAAGGCGCCACCACAGGGTGGGAGAACAAAAGAAGAATAGAATGTCCGCAAAGGGCCTCTGGGAGCTTGGTAATTTCAGCAATCTCAGATAGAACAAATGCGGAATCGGGGTCGACGAAGGGAACAGGGACGTACCAAATGGTGGCAGCGGCCAGCCAGCGACGGGTTCGCACGGCATCAGGATATGCTCGATGATGAAGCTGTCGCGTCTCTTGCCGACGGCTCCTCTCGGTGTCTATCTGATGGCCCTGGCTGCTGTCACCGCTCTGCCCTTCATCCTGTTCTCGGTGTTTCTGATGCTGCGGCTGGAAGCGCAGCAGCGCGAAACACTCAACAGCGCCACAGAAGAAAATGCACGGCTGATCGCAAGGACGATCGACCGCGAGCTGCGCGATTCAGCCACAACTCTGCGTTTAATCTCGACATCGCCCGAACTTCGCAGCGGCGAGCTCGCGGCCTTTCACCAGCGCACGCAGGACAGTCTGCATGGATCGGCCCGCTACATCCTGCTGACGGACAGGGATGGGACGCAGAAGCTCAACACGCGCATGCCGTATGGCGAACCCCTCAACCAGATGTCCAATATGGAAGGGCTTCGTTCCGTGCTCAAATCCGGCAGCATCGAAGTGTCGGATGTGTTCTTCGGCGCGACCAGCCGCCGCTGGGTTTTCAATCTCCTGATGCCGCTTCCCAGCGAGCTTGCAGCCACCGGTGCGGCACTGGTGCTGACCCAGAATGCCGAAGATCTGCAGAAGGTCATCAGTACCGAAGCCCTGCCCAAGGGATGGGCGACCGCCGTTTTGGACAGCAAGGGCAATGTCGTGAGTTCGACCACGGCCTGGCCGGGGGAGGCGAGCCCGATCGCGCAGAATACGCTCTCCCTGATGAGCGGCCTGAGCGGCTCCATCGAAGATGTCGGCGGCAATCCCCGCCTGCTTTATGGTTATGCCCAATTGCCTGACTGGCGCTGGAAGGTCGTCGTCTGGGGCCCGATCGCCGCGGCACAGACCACCATCATCACAACCTGGCGCTATCTGGTCATCGGCAGCCTTGTCATTCTGGCGGGCAGCATGGCGCTGAGCTATCTCCTGGCCCGCCAGCTGCGCTCGCCCATTCGCCAGATCGCCCATATGGCGGATCGGATCGGCCGCGGCGAGATCGTTTCGCCGGTCACGACGCGCATCCAGGAGGCAAACCAGATCGCGGTCGCGCTGTCGAACGCCTCCTTCGATCGCAGTGAGGCCGAAGACCGTATTCACCTCATCATGCATGAGCTGGTGCATCGCACGAAGAACATCATGACGCTGATCCAGGCCATGATGCGCCAACTGGCCCGTCGCGAGACCAGCATGCCGGAATTCCAGCGGGCGATCGGCGAGCGGCTCCAGGGGCTTGGAAAATCCATCGAGATGCTGGCGCAGGAGCAATGGGCAGGCGTTCCCATCGCCCGTGTGGTGGCATTGCACATGGAGACATTCGCCGAAACGCGCAACCGGGTGGCCATTGATGGCCCGGACTTCACCCTGCGGGCGGAAGCGGTGCAGAATCTCGGCCTGGTTCTGCATGAACTGGCCACCAATTCCATCAAATACGGCGCGCTTTCCGTGCCCGCGGGACATGTTCATTTCCAGTGGACCGAGGAGACCGGCGAGCGTGGGGAGCCGGTCATCCGTCTGCGCTGGCAGGAGTTCGACGGCCCCGAGGTGGCGCCGCCCAGTTCGACCGGTTTCGGCACCACCATTATCCAGCGGCATGCCGCCGCCGCCTTCAACGGACATGTCACGCTGGATTACCTGCCGGACGGCTTCGTCTGGACCCTGGTCGGACCGCGAGACCAGTTCGAGCGCAATACCACCGCCGATGCGAAGGACGAGAATTGACGCCGTCCGGTCTCGCGCCATCCGGCACGCCAGAGGTCGAGAGCCTCGCCGATCATCAACAAACCGCGCCTTGGTCGAAGCTCCAGGAACTATGTTCGGGCCTCGGCGTTCTGCGCACATGGATGTCTCTGTTACCGGCTCTTCCTCCGACCTTTCGCAACTGGCGGCCATCGGGCTCACCTATGTGAGCGACCGCGAGCCCGGAATCCGGCGCCTGAAGCGCGGCAAGGGGTTCTGCTACAAGCTGCCGGATGGCAGCATGGTCTGCACCGGCCCGGACAAGGCCCGCATCACGGCGCTCGGCCTTCCCCCGGCCTACCAGAATGTCTGGATCTGCCTTGATCCGCGCGGGCATTTGCAGGCGACCGGTCTCGATGCGCGCGGCCGCAAGCAATATCGCTATCACGCCGAATGGCAGTCGTTCCGCAGCGAGCTGAAATATGACCAGCTGGTCGCCTTCGGTCAGGCCCTGCCGCGTATCCGCCGGCGGATCCAGAAGGATCTCTCCGCCGGACTGCACAGTTCGGAAGCCGTGCTTGCAGCGCTCGTCGCCCTGATGGATGCCACGCATTTGCGGGTGGGCAACGAAATGTATGCCCGCGAAAACCGCACCTATGGCGCCACAACGCTGCTCAAGCGGCACATGACGCTCTCCGATGATGGCGTGATCCTGAAATTCTCTGCGAAAGGCGGCAAGCGCGTGCAGCACACGATCCGCCATCCGCGGCTGCAGCGGATTTTCGAGGAAATCGCCGACCTGCCCGGTCGTCGGCTGTTTTCCTTTCCCGATGAGGACGGGCAGCCGCATCCGGTGGATTCAGGCCGCCTGAATGCCTATCTCGCCGATGCCTCCGGCCTTGCCATCTCCGCCAAAACCTTCCGCACCTGGGGCGGCAGCCTCGCCGCCTTCTGCGCCGCCTCGAGCGCTTTGCGGGCCGGCGAGAAGATCCGCATCAAGCTGCTGACCGGCGCCGCTTCCCAGGAACTGCAGAATACGCCTGCCGTGTGCCGCAACAGCTATATTCATCCGGCTATCCTGTCGCTTGCCGAGGATCCTGAACCGCTCGCTCGCCTCTTCGAAAGGCAGGGGGAGGGGGAGGTTCGGCAAGCCGGACTGAAGGTGGATGAGCAGAAGATGCTGGCCTTCCTGTCGGACGTCGCCCTGTAACCTTGCCCTTGGCCCCCGGCCTGAGGATTGGGAGGAACCGCTCCGGCGGGCCCCGCCGCAATTTTGACCGGCCCGCCCTTACGGCCTCTCTGCCGGTTGGTTGCCGCCTTTGGCGCCATTGTCACCGCAAAACGAGAAAGGCCGCCCCTAAGGGCGGCCTCGATCCGTCTGCGCTGTGGCCTACCTGGCTCAGGCAGCGTGGCGCTCATGGCGGCCTTCGCCCACTTCCTCGATGATCTTGGCGACGAAAGCCTGGAGATCCTTCGGCGAGCGGGAGGTGATGATGCCCTCATCGACCACGACTTCCTTGTCTTCCCACTGCGCGCCGGCATTCTTCATATCGGTGCGTATAGATTGGAAGGATGTCGCCTTTCGACCCTTCAGAGCATCGGCTTCGACGAGAAGCCATGGCCCGTGGCAGATGGCGGCGACGGGCTTGCCGCTCTTGACGAAGGCGCGGACGAGATTCACGGCACCTTCATCGGCGCGCAGCACGTCCGGGTTGATCTGACCGCCCGGGATCACCAGGGCGTGGAAGTCTTCCGGCTTGACATCGGCAATGGTGAGATCGACGCTGACGCTGTCGCCCCAGTCCTTTTCATCCCAGCTCTTGATCTCGCCGGGTTTCAGCGAGGCGATCTTGACGTCGGCACCCTTCTTGCGCAACTCCTCCAGAGGCACGCGAAGTTCCGAACGTTCATAGCCATCGGTGGCAAGAATAAGAATGCGGGCAGAGTTGATGTCCGTCATGATATGTCCTTTCTGTGTGTCTGCGGCCGTCAGAGACGACCGGTCGAGAGATCCCGGCCATTGATGGAGGCTGGGACGCTCATCTCCTCCCGGGGCGCTCGCGGCAGCGGCAGTTCCACGTGATCGGGAACAACCACATGCAAATCCTGCGGATGCGATGGTTCGGCAGGAGGGCTATCGCCGCGGCGACCAAACATCCCTCCCAATCTTGCAAGCAAACTGCGCATGTCTCCCTCCCATTTGCGGCGGTCTGGGAACGCCTGTGATGTAACAGCATGAGCCCGCGCTTGGTTCCGCTCGCAAAAAAACCGTCCCGCAGCGGGAACAAAAATGGCAGAAGCGGGTTTGATGCCGACAGGCTCAGGGCGGAGCTTGATCGGGATTTCGGGGCGTTTGCGAGCAAAATCAGCGGGTTCGGCGGCGGTCTGGTCGAAAGGACCAGGGTCTTTTTGCAGGATTTGGATGAGCTGGACGCACCAGGCACTGGTCAAGACTTCAATCTGATGCCCGGCGATCACGAAAACGTGGCACGAAAACCGCAGGGGCAAGAATGCAAGATGACCGCTTGACCGGCAACCACCGGCCAAACCGATCACCGGCTTCACCAAAGGGTGCAAAGCTGCTCTTCCCGCTGGTCTTCTTGCCTGTCCTCACGGCCTGCAGCGGCGTCCAGTCGGCGCTCGATCCGGCCGGTCTCGAAGCGGAAGCCGTGGCGCAGCTGTTCTGGGTCATGGTGGTCGGCGGCGGCGTGATCTGGCTTCTCGTTGTCGGCCTCGTCGTGTTTGCCAGCCGGTTCCAGAAAACCCCGCTCAAGGAGGCAAGTGCCGGACGGATCATCCTGTATGGCGGCGCCGTCTTTCCGGTCGTGGTCCTCACCGCGCTGTTAAGCTACGCCGTCTGGCTGATGCCCGCCATGCGTCCCTGGTTCGGCGGGGAGGGGGAGGGCCTGCGGCGCATCGAAATCACGGCCGAGCAGTTCTGGTGGCGTGTCCGCTACCTCGACGCCAGCGGTGCGGTAACACGCGAGACGGCCAACCATGTGACGCTTCCGGTGGGAGAGCGGGTTCTGTTTCTCCTGAAGGCCAAGGATGTGATTCATTCCTTCTGGATCCCCTCGATCGGCGGCAAGATGGATGCCATTCCGGGCCGGGTCAACGAGCTGCAGCTGCAGGCCACCAAGACCGGCACCTATCGCGGCGTCTGCGCCGAATTCTGCGGGACCGCCCATACGCTGATGGCCTTCACGGTGGAGGTTCTGGAGCCGGCTGCCTTCGATGCCTGGCTGGCCGCCGCTCCTGCCGCAGCCGCAGCGCCCGGCAGCGCCCCGGGCGAAACGACGACCACCGTGACCGCCGGCAGCGAGCCGGCCGATGTTTCCGCCGATGTCGCAGACATGCATCCCGGTCTTCGCCTGTTCCTGCGCCACGGCTGTTCCTCCTGTCACGCCATTGCCGGGACGCCGGCAGAGGGCGCGCTCGGCCCCAATCTTACCGCCTTCGGCACGAGGCCTACTGTCGCGGCGGGGACGCTGCCCAACACGGCCGAAAATATCCGCCGCTTCATCCAATATCCTGAAGGCGTCAAGCCCGGCGCCCGCATGCCCGATTTTGCCATGCTGCCGCAGACCGAGGTGGAGGCCATCGCCCAATATCTGAAAGGACTGCAATGACCGAGACCGAGCTCGGCCCGCTCCTGCCTGAGGAAGAGCGCGCGGCGCAGGAACGCCGCCTGCGCGACGTATGGCGCACGCCCTCCGGATGGCGTTACTGGACCTCCGTCAACAATAGCGAGATCGGCCTCTGGTATGGCTGCACAGCCTTCGCCTTCATGCTGTTTGCCGGCCTCCTGGCGCTGCTCGTCCGCCTGCAGCTGGCCGTTCCCAACAATGATCTTCTGTCCGCGGAATTCTACAACCAGGCCTTCACCCTGCACGGCACGGTGATGATGTTCCTGTTTGCCGTGCCGATTTTCGAGGCCGTCGCGATCTTCATTCTTCCCTCCATGCTCGGCTCGCGCGAATTGCCGTTTCCGCGGCTGTCGGCCTTCGGCTTCTGGAGCTTCCTGATCGGTGGCGTCTTCGTCTGCGGCTCGATCTTCTTCAATGCCGCGCCGAATGGCGGATGGTTCATGTATCCGCCTCTGGCAACGGACAAGGAGCAGATCGGCATCGGCGCGGATATCTGGCTGCTCGGCCTCTCCTTCATCGAAGTGGCGTCGATCGCCGCGGCAGTCGAACTGATCGTCGGCATCATGAAATGCCGCGCGCCGGGCATGCGCATCAACATGATGCCGCTTTTCGCCTGGTATCTGCTGGTGGTGGCCGGCATGATCCTCTTTGCCTTCCCGCCGCTGATTGCGGGCGATCTGCTGTTCGAAATGCAGCGCATGTTCGACTGGCCCTTCTTCGATTCCGCGCGTGGCGGCGATGCCCTTCTGTGGCAGCACCTTTTCTGGATCTTCGGCCATCCGGAGGTCTACATCATCTTCCTGCCGGCGATCGCGCTGATGGCGATGATCGTTCCCACCTTTTCCCGGCGCCCCATCGTCGGCTATTCCTGGATCGTGCTGGCGGCGGTTGGGACCGGGTTTCTGAGCTTCGGGCTCTGGGTCCACCATATGTTCGCAACGGGCCTGCCGCAGATTTCGCTGGCCTTCTTCTCCGCCGCCTCGGAAGCGGTTGTCATACCGACCGGCGTGCAGATCTTCGTCTTCATCGCCACCATGCTGGCGGGGCGCGTCGTCTTTTCGGTCCCGATGCTGTTCGGCGCCGGCGGCCTGGCGATCTTCATCATCGGCGGGCTGACCGGGGTCATGGTCGCGCTGGTCCCCTTCGACTGGCAGGCTCATGACACCTATTTCGTCGTGGCGCATCTGCATTACGTGCTGATCGGCGGCATGCTGTTTCCCGTCGTGGCGGGCATCTACTATTATTTTCCCTTCTTCTCCGGAAAGATGCTGTCGGACCGGCTGGGCAAGATCGCCTTCTGGCTGATGTTCGTCGGCTTCAATGTCGGCTTCTTCCCCATGCATTTTGCCGGCCTGCGCGGCATGCCGCGGCGTGTCTTCACCTATCCGGCGGATATGGGATGGGACTGGCTGAACCTCGTCTCGACGATCGGCGCCTTCATCTTCGCCGCCGGTTTCGCCCTGGTTGTGGTGGATGTCCTGCGCCCGAAGCGGCCGCAGGCGCCGGCCAATCCCTGGCAGGCCGGCACGCTGGAATGGCTGAACCAGCCGGAGGAGAACTGGGGCCTTCGATCGGTTCCGATCATCACCAGCCGCTATCCGGTCTGGGACCAGCCGGACCTGCGCAAGAATATCGAGGACGGCCGTTACTACCTTCCCGATGCCGAGACCGGCCACCGCGAGACCCTCGTCACCTCGGTGCTGGACGGCAAGCCGCTGCAGGTGCTGCGTGTCGGCGGCACCTCCCATGTCACCATGATCGCCGCCGTGATGCTGGGTGGCGTGTTCATCGCGCTCACCTATGAATGGTGGTGGGTCACCATTCTCTGCGCCATCGGCACGCTGCTGGCCATTCTCTACTGGCTGTGGACGGGAACGGCGGCCATTCCCGAGACCGAACTGCGCGATGCTGGCCTCGGCCAGAAATTTCCCCTCTATGTCTCCGGTCCCGCCTCGGTCGGCTGGTGGGCCATGTTCATCACCATGGTGGGTGATGGAACGGCCTTTGCCAGCCTCGCCTTCGGCTATTTCTTCTACTGGACGATCCACGAGGATTTCACCGCCGGCCTTGCCGGTCCGGGTCTCTTCTGGCCGATGCTGGCGCTTTTCCTGTTTGCGGTGGCCTGGGCGCTGATGCTCGCCTCGCGGACCACCAATGACAGGGACCGGCCGGGACTGACGCGCTTATTGATCGCCCTCTCCTTCGTCGCAACGGCGGCAGGCACGGCATGCGGGCTGATGGGTCCTTATGTCCATGAGATGCAGCCGACGCTTCACGTCTATCCGGCCATTGTCTGGGTTCTGGTGATCTGGACCTCCGTCCACGCGGCGGTGGGGGTGATCATGCAGCTCTATTGCCTGGCGCGCAGCTATGCCGGCCGCCTGACCGCCACCTATGACCAGGACCTGCACAATGTCGTGCTCTATTTTCACTTCATGGCCGTCACGGCGGTGGCGACCTTCGCCATTATCGGCCTGTTTCCCAGCTTGAGGTGACATGGATGAAAAGCGTCATACCCCGCGAAGTCGAAAGTCTGTGGACCCTCTTCACCTCACCCGCGGTCTGGGCTCTGCATTTCATCGTCTGCTATGTCGTCATGGCCGTTTATTGCGCGAAGCCGGGGCTCTTCGGACTGAGCTTCGACAGCTACCGGCTGATCCTGTCCGGCTTCACCGTCGCCGCGCTCGCCTTCATTGTCTTTGCCGCCTATCTGGCCTACCGGCAATGGGGTTTTGGCTCGGAGGACCCGCCGCATGCCGGGGCGACCGATCTCGACCGGCGTCGCTTTCAGGGCTTCGCGACGCTGCTTTTGTCCGGCCTCAGCTTCGTTGCCGTCGTCTTTACGGCCATTCCGCTGATTTTCCTGGCGGAGTGCCAGGCATGAGGAAGGCGGCACCGATCTGTGGCCTGGGACTGCTGCTTGGCGCGTGGCTGCTGCTGGTGCTCGGCGACGGCGCGTCCTTTGCGGTGCACATGATCGTCCACATGGCCGTGGTCGCCGGCGCCGCACCGCTTCTCGCCATCGGCATTTCGGGCACGAGCCTCGATTTCGTCTCCCGCCACGCGATCTTCACGCCGCTCATTGCGTCCCTGATCGAGCTCGTCGCCGTCTGGGGCTGGCACCTTCCCTCGTTTCGGGCACTGTCGGAAAGCATGCCGCTGGTGCGGGCGCTGGAGCAGGCCTCCTTCCTCGCGGCGGGCCTGATCTTGTGGCTCTCCTGCTTTGGCGGCGGCGGCGAGGAGCGGGACCAGCGGCGGCTTGGCGGGACGCTGGGGCTTCTGTTCACCTCCATGCACATGACCCTGCTCGGCGCCCTGCTCGCGCTATCGCCAAGGCCGCTCTACGGCGAGGGGTTCGTGACCTGTTTCGGCGCGACCCTTTCCGCCGGGCAGGACCAGCAGGTGGGGGGCGTGGTCATGCTGCTTGTCGGCGCCGCGGTCTACCTCGCCGGCGGCGTAACGCTGCTTGCCCGCACATTGAACGCGCCGCAAACGGCTCAGGCGAAGGAGGGCTGATGTTCATCCGCTGGAAATATGTGATTGCAGCCGCCATAGCCGCACCCTTTATCGGTCTGTTCGTCGCCTGGTCCGGCGTCTTCGGGATCGGAGCGTCGAGTGGCCACTGGGCGATCACCGACTGGTTCCTCCATTGGTCCATGCGCAATTCCACCCGCACCGCAGCGCTTGGCACAGAGGTTCCGCCGCTCGACAATCCCGAAATGCTGCCGCTCGGTGCCGGACATTACGCGCAGGCCTGTGCCATGTGCCACGGATCTCCCGCCCAGGGGCGGCCGGCCGTCGTTTTCGGCATGCTGCCGGTTCCGCCGGACCTGAAGGACGACATTCCGACCTGGACCGATGCCGAGCTTTTCCAGATCGTCCAGCATGGCGTGCGCTTTACCGGCATGCCCGCCTGGCCGGTTCAGACGCGGCCGGATGAGGTCTGGGCAATGGTCGCCTTTCTGCGCGCCATGCCGTCGATGGATGCCGAGCGTTACCGGCAGCTGTCCGGCGTGCATGCCGATAATGGTGGCGCGGATGACGGGCGCTTGACCTGCGCCTCCTGCCATGACGAAAACCGCCTGAATGGCCGGAGCCTGATCCCGAGCCTTGCCGGACAATCGGAAGCCTATCTGCGCGAAAGCCTGATCGCCTATGCCCAGGGCAACCGGGCAAGCGGCGTCATGGCGACGGCAATTCACGGCATGGACGCAACGGAAACGGGAGAGTTCGCGGCCTATTTTGCGCAGCAGCCGCGCAGGCCGGCCGTGCCGGAGGAGGGAAATCCGCGCGGGGCCGATATTGCCGCCGGACGGGTTCTCGCAATGACAGGACGGCCCGAAGATCGGATCCCGGCCTGTCTCAGCTGTCATGAAAAGCCCGATGGCAATCCGCTTTATCCCAGCCTGGTCGGCCAGAGCGTGCCCTATCTGTCACGCCAGCTTCATCTGTTCCGGGAGGGTGAGCGTGGTGGAACCCGCTTCTCCCATCTCATGGCGCGCGCCGCACATGAGTTGACGGACGCCGATATCGAAAATCTGTCCGCCTATTTTGCAAGCGGCATGCCACAGCAGTGATCGCCTGCGGCCACCTGGCCGCAGCATCCACTCAGATGGGAACGATCAGCATGTAGCAGACGGCAATGGTCAGGACGACACTGGCAGCTTCAACCCATTCTCTGGTCATGATCTTTCTCCCATCTTCTGCCTCATCAACGATTGACCCATCGGCAGGTTCCACATTTCCGCCCCACATGTGAAGAATGCGACCCGATTCCGGCGGCGAGATGGCGGTTCGTTAACCCAAAGGCGATTTCGGCAAGGGATAGAGAAGGGTGAAGCGGAGCCCGCGGCAAAGCGGGATCAGCCTCGCATCGACGGGGCCCAAGAGCTTTCGTGTCAGGCCGGAGGCTGTGCCTTCGCCTGCCGCGCGGTTGCAGCGGCTCTGGCGCGGGCGGCTTCGAGAATGGAGCGGATTTCGGTGGCCGCGCTGGTTTCGATCGCCAGGCCCTCGCCCGGGACGATACCGGGATCTTCCTCATGATCCTTGAAGTTGGAGTCATCGGCCAGACGGCGGGTGAAATCCTTGATGCTCTCTTCTCCGCCAAGCAGAGCGGCAATGAAGTCGATCATCAGCTCCCGGTGGGCGTTCAGCTTTCCTTCCAGATCGGCGGGGGTAAGAACGGTCATAGGCGTCGAGGCTCTCCTGTGGTGCGAACGGGCCCGAAGTGCCGGGCTGTCGCGGAAAGGGGGAACAATAAAGCCGGCTGGAAAGTTCTGTCGCAAGGTAAAAAAAGCTGGAGGATAGACGTGGAACAGACCTCTCGAGGCAGTGCAGCGCCCGGACACGATCTTCGCGATCGGCTCATTCTTGCACTTTACGCTCAGCTGAAGGCCGAACGCGCCACCCGGGAGGCGTTGGAATACGTCATTCGAAACGGTGCCATTTCCGACGAAGTGCTGGAGGCGATCGCATCCGACCCGATCCCCGCCGTGGCGGAGGCCGATATCGCGGCCGTGGAGAAGATCGTCGCGATCGACAGCCGCCGCGACGCGCACCGCAAGACGCAGCCATCCTCGAAAGGAGCAAGCGCATGAAGACCTATCTTTGTGTGGCAGTCATCGGGCTCGGCCTGCTTGCCGGTTGTTCCGGCGGCGAAGACGAGCAGAGCGATGCTGTGGACAATACGCCGCCGCAGAGCCAGCTGGATGGTAATACCGCACCCGCATCGCGTGATCCCACTCCGGTCTCGGGAACGGGCGGGGATATCCCCGGCAAAACCGAGGTCCCAGCGAAGTAGACGCTTCTTTTTATGGGACAGGGAACGTTTTGTCCGGTGGCGCTTTGTTTGCGCACATCCACAACAAGGTGCGGCATGGACAGCAATATAAAGACGATCACTGCAGAACCGGGCTCCTGGCTTGAGCTCGGTGCCAATTTTGACGGCAAGGGCACCAATTTCGCGATCTTCTCGGCCCATGCCGAGAGGGTGGAGCTTTGCCTCTTCGATCCGAGCGGAAAGACCGAGATCGCCCGCGTCGAACTGCCCGAATATACGCACGAAATCTGGCACGGCTATCTGCCCGGCATCAAGCCCGGCCAGCTCTATGGCTATCGCGTCCACGGCCCCTTCGATCCGGAAAACGGACACAGGTTCAACCCGAACAAGCTGCTGGTCGATCCCTATGCCCGCGAACTGGTGGGTCAGTTCGACTGGAACGATGCGCATTTCGCCTATGACATCTATCATGACGACAAGGATCTGACCTTCGACGAGCGCGACAGCGCGCCGTTCACGCCCAAGTGCCGGGTTATCGATCCGTCCTCCTTCGACTGGAGCGCCGACAAGCGCCCATCGATCAGC
This sequence comes from Rhizobium sp. SSA_523, assembly GCF_030435705.1. Classification (NCBI taxonomy): domain Bacteria; kingdom Pseudomonadati; phylum Pseudomonadota; class Alphaproteobacteria; order Hyphomicrobiales; family Rhizobiaceae; genus Affinirhizobium; species Affinirhizobium gouqiense. Next base: position 2,202,553 of record NZ_CP129382.1, on the reverse strand, counting down.
TGGCCCTCGACCATTCTTTATGAAACGCATGTCAAAGGTTTCTCGCAGCTCAACCCGGGCATTCCCAGTGAGCTGCGCGGCACCTTCGAGGGCATGGGCCACAAGGCGACCGTGGATTACATCAAGAACCTCGGCATCACATCCGTCGAGCTGATGCCGGTGCACGAATTCCCGGACGACCAGCATCTTCTGGACAAGGGCCTGCACAATTTCTGGGGTTATAACACGATCGGCTTCTTCGCGCCGGCCTCGCGCTATTACGGTCCGCAGGGCATCCAGGGCTTCCGGGACATGGTGCGCGCCTTCCACGATGCCGGGATCGAGGTCATCCTCGACGTGGTCTACAACCACACGGCGGAGGGCAACGAGCTCGGGCCGACCCTGTCGTTCAAGGGGATCGACAACTTCTCCTATTACCGCACGCTGCCCGATAACCACCGTTACTATATCAACGATACGGGCACGGGTAACACCGTCAACACCTCGCATCCCCGCGTGCTGCAGATGATCATGGATTCGCTGCGCTATTGGGTCGAGCACATGCATGTCGATGGTTTCCGCTTCGATCTGGGGACCATTCTCGGCCGCGAGCCGGAAGGCTTCGACCAGCGTGGCGGCTTCTTCGACGTGATCACCCAGTGCCCGATCCTGTCACGCGTCAAGCTGATCGGCGAGCCCTGGGACATCGGCCCCGGCGGCTATCAGGTCGGTGGTTTCCCGCCCGGCTGGGCCGAGTGGAACGACAAATATCGTGACACGACGCGCGAATACTGGAAGGGCGACAACAATACCGCCCCGGATTTTGCCGCCCGCCTGCTGGGCTCCGGCGATATCTACGATCTGCGTGGCCGCCGGCCCTGGTCGAGCGTCAATTTCATCGCAGCGCATGACGGCTTCACGCTGAACGATCTCGTTTCCTACAACGAGAAGCACAACGATGCGAATGGCGAAGACAATAATGACGGCCATAACGACAATCGCAGCTATAATTATGGTGCCGAGGGTCCGACCGAGGACGAGGGCATCAATGCGGTTCGCGAACGCCAGAAGCGCAACTTCCTCGCCACGCTCTTTTTGTCGCACGGGACGCCCATGCTTCTCGCCGGCGACGAGTTCGGCCGCTCGCAGATGGGCAACAATAACGGCTATTGCCAGGACAGCGAGATTTCCTGGGTCCAGTGGGAAGGCCTGCCGGAAACCAACGAGGCGCTGCGCAACTTCACCACGCACCTGATCAAGCTGCGCCAGACACAACCGATCTTCCGCCGCGAGAACTGGCGCGACGGCATGGAAGTCAACTGGTTCAATGCCGGCGGCGGCTATCAGCAGCCGGAACACTGGCTGGAAGGCACGACGCTCGGCCTGCATCTCGGCCGCCGCGATCTCGAAGGCCAGAAGGGTATCTGGTCGGATGTGCTGATGCTGTTCAACCCGTTCGACGGGCAGGTGCCGTTCAAGATCCCGCCGCTCAACAAGGGCAAATGGATCCTCGAAATGACCACGGCCGATCCGTCGATCCGCGGCCAGGAAATCGACCAGGACGAGGATTTCGATCTGGAAGGCCGCAGCCTCGCAGTCTTCCGCCGCGGCTGATTTACAAAGAACGTCAGACATGCGCAAAGACAGCCGGACCCGAAAAGGTCCGGCTGTCTTCGTATAGGCTGGAAAGTTGCCTGTGGCGGCGGATCCGATCGCCAGGCGGCGCGCGATGATAGGCCGGGATGTCTGGCATCCCGGCTGTCTCGAACTCAGAAGAAAAGATTTCAGGCGCCGAGCGAACGTCCGCGCGGTGCTTCGGCCCGCCGCTTGATGAGGTTGACATAGATGCCGGCGTATTTCTCGGCACTGCGTTCCCAGGAAAAGCGGGTCTTCATGCCCTGGTTCTGCAGGCGGGCCCAGTTGCGGGTATCCGCATAGGTGTCGAGGGCACGGCGCAGCGCAAGCCGAAGACCATCGGTATTGACCGGATGGAACTGGAATCCGGTGGCAACGCGTGCGGACATGGCCGCATCATTGGCATCGATGATCGTTTCCGAGAGGCCGCCGGTGCGTGAGACGACCGGCACGCAGCCATAGCGCAGGGCATAGAGCTGCGTCAGGCCGCAGGGCTCAAAGCGCGAGGGCTGGACAATGGCATCGGACCCGCCATGGATTAAATGCGCCGTCGGCTCATCATAGCCGACATGAACGGCCATGCGTCCCGGGAAACGGCGGGCCGTGGCCCGCAGGGCTTCCTCGATCGCCTGGTCGCCCTGACCAAAGACGATGACCTTGCCGCCCTGATAGAGGACTTCGTCTGCCGCATCGGCAAACATGTCCATGCCCTTCTGCCAGGTCAGGCGGGTGACGGCCGAGAAGACCGGGCCGCCATCCTGTTCCAGGCCGAAGCGTTCAAGCAGGACGCTGCGGTTCTCCCGCTTGCGCTTCAGACTGGTGGCATCGTAATTGCGCGGCAGATAGGGATCGGTCGAAGGGTTCCAGACATCGAGATCGATGCCGTTGACAATCCCCCGCAACGCCATCACCCGCTCGTTCAGCACCCCGTCCAGGCCCATGCCGAAGCGGGAGGTGAGGATTTCGCGTGCATAGGTCGGGCTGACAGTCGTGATGATATCGGCGGTCTGGAGACCGCCCTTCAGATAGCTGATATCGCCGAAATATTCGAGGCATTCCGTGGTGAAGACGCGCTCGCTCAAGCCGATCGCGGCGAGATGGTCGCGGCTGAACTGGCCCTGGAAGGCGAGATTGTGGATGGTCAGCACCACCGGCAGGTCGCAACCCATTTCCCGCATGTAGACGGAGGTCAGCGCCGATTGCCAATCATGCGTATGGACGAGATCCGGCTGCCAGCCGGGGAGGGCGCCAGCGGCGATTTCGGCCGCGGCATAGGAGAGCGCTGCAAAGCGGCGCCAATTGTCGGCATGGTCGCGGCCTTCGGCATCGACATAGGGGCCGCCCGACCGGTGATAGAGGCCGGGCGCGTCCAGCAATAGGAGGTCGAGTCCATGCGCCCTGGCGTGCAGGAGATTTGCCCGCTCGCCGAGAAGATCGTCGAAGCTCATCAGTATGGATGTCTGGCCGACCTTTTCCAGCACGACCGGATAGGCCGGCAGCAGGGTCGTTGTCTCGACACCGCTGAGGGCCAGCGATTTTGGCAGGGAACCGGTAACGTCGGCAAGCCCGCCGGTTTTGACGAGAGGGAAGAGTTCAGATGTGACAGAAAGCACCTTCATCCGCGGCATGTCCCTCTTGCGAAGGTTATGACCTCCGAAACGTTCCCCGCTGGGGCCGCTGCGGCGATCGTCGAAAGCAGAGGGTGCATTCATCATTGCGATCTCCTCCACGCGCTGATTGCGTGTGAGCAAACGTCCGGGCATGGGTGAGCGTTCCAGCCGGCAGGGCAAAAGGAATGGAAGCAAGAATTCAGGAGCATGTCACAACCAAGAAAAACAAATGACGCGCCGCCGCAGAACAATCCGCGACGGTCAGAATGAATTGGTCCTGGAACAGACGCTCAAGCGTTGGGCTTGCGCGTCCGCTGCTTGGCCGAAGCGTCCGTCGGTTTGGATGCCGCCGCGGCCGGTTTCTGCGAGGCTTCCGCCGCTGTGGCCTGTCCGGACTGTGCGTCGCCCGAGGCGGATTTGCCGCGGGAGGCCGTCTTGGATGAGGCAGGGGTTTGCGATGACTCCGGCCTTGCGCTGGCAGCCTCGGTCGAGGTCTGAGCGGCGGCCTTTGCAGCCGTCTTGCCGGCAGGCTTTTCAGAAGACTTCGAACCGGACTTGGCGCCAGGCCTGGAGCCAGTCTTGGAACCAGTTTTATCGGACGATTTTGCGGAAGACGCTGTTGCCACAGTCTTTGCTGCGGAACCTGCAGCATCGTCCTGCATGCCGGCGGCCGGCTTGGCCTCGGTCGTTGCGGTGTCGGATGCCTCGGCGCCAGCCGGCTTCTGCGCCGTCTTGCCGGAGGACTTCACCGCCTTGGCCGCCGCTTTCGTAGCCGCCTTGTCTGCGCCCTTGCCCGCTGACTTGCCCGCGGACTTACCGGCCGATTTGCCGTTCGGCTTTCCGGTCTGCTTGCCGTTAAGCGCTTGATATTCCTTTGCCGCACGCTGCCAATGTTCGGCGTGCTTGCCATGCGGACGGCCTTCTTCTTCCCAAAGGGCGTAGGCCCGGTCCTTAATCCAATCTTCCGATACCGCCATTTTCCTCTCCATTGACCCGAGCATGAAAACGAATTGCAACCCAGAAGGTTCCACAGGATCTGAAGAATGTGTGCGGTGCAACGACCGCACGCAACTCTTTTCTTCGGCTGAAGGAATTTTTAACTTTTTCGTCTGAGCAAGGAACTTCTTCCTCTTCCGGACGTTCGGGCGCTGGGCAAGGAGGAGTCCGACCATGGAAAAGCGCTTCGACATCATTCCGCATGAGACAGGCTGGATCTATATTTTCGATGGCCAGCCTTCACCATCTTACCCCTGCTACGACCTGGCCCTGAAGGCCGCGAGCGATCACGCACACAGGCATCTGGAAACCACCCGTCGGCCGATCTTTCGGCGCATGGAAGTGAGTGGCGAGATGATCAAGGTCAGCGGACCGGTCAACCACCACCCCTGGTAAGTTCCGCCGGCGCGGCTTCAGCCAGGCAAAGCCGGACGATGACAGGTATGACGACGACAAGGGCCCGCGCGGAAGCCTCCGCAGCGGGCCTTATCCTGTGCGCATGATAGCCTTCAGACGATCCTGGTTCCGTGCGGACATGCCGTTTAAGACAAGAAAGCCCGCATGCGATTTGCATGCGGGCGCTCTTCAAGAAAACAGGAGCTCACCATCTTATGTGGTGTGTGGAGCCCTGGCCTTTTCGTGCTGGGTCAGGCTGCCTTTTTGGCAGCGGCATTGACCGTGTTCTCGGCAAGGCCGGTCAGCTTCTCATCGGTCTGCTCTTCTTCCGCAAGCGTCTGCTCGAGCAGCGTAACAGCTTCCTTCATGCCGAGCTGCTTGGCCCAGGCACGAAGCGTACCGTAGCGGCTGATCTCGTAATGTTCGACAGCCTGGGCAGCGGCGAGAAGGCCGGCGTCAAGCGCAGGAGTTCCCTTGAATTCCTCCATGATCTCCTCGCCTTCTTCGATAATGCCTTCGATGGCGGCGCAGGTCTTGCCGCGGGCGCGCTTGCCGATCAGTTCAAAGACCTGCTGCAGCCTTTCGATCTGGCCTTCGGTTTCGTCCTTGTGATGCTGGAATGCCTGCTTCAGCTCGTCGCTCTGGGCGGCGCGGGCCATTTTCGGCAGCGCCTTGGCGATCTTGCGTTCAGCGTAATAAATGTCTTTCAAGGTCTCGTAAAAAAGGTCGTCCAGTGTCTTCGTTGCAGCCATGGTGTTTCTCTCCTGGATTGTTCTATCGGATGGTGTTCCATCCACGGCGGCCTAACCTGGCGGATCGTGTAAAGTTCCAGACGGTTAGGCCCGGCGCGGACGAATCTTGAGATTGTCTGAAGTTCCGTCAGGGCGTTCCGTCAGGGCGTGCGCTGTGTCGGCTTCTCGTAAAGCTCCTGCACGGCGTGATCCTGCTGGATCTGTTCCGGGCGGGACAGGCGCCGCTGGCGCATCATGGCATAGACCACGGCTGCACCGAGCAGCACGGGGCCGATGGCGACGGCGAAAAACCAGAGATTATCGGCCATCGTCATCCTCCCGGTTCGGCGGATCCTGCGTCGGATAGTCGTTGGCGCGGCGCTTCTTCTCGCCGATCGGATCATCGGCGAAAATGTCGGCCTCGCCCTGCACGTAACCGCTCGGGCGGTTTTCGGCTGGACCTTCCCAGCGCGGCCATTGCGAGGTCTCGCCGGGTTTGCCATTAGGGTCCGGTTGGTGTCGCATGGTGTTCTCCTTCCAACTATGTCGGATCGATACAGACCCAACCCGCCGGGCCGCCCTTTGTTCCGCCTAGCGCCACCAGTCGAGGACCTCCTGAGTCGTCATCAATTGCAGCTGCGCGGAAAAGCGTCGTGCGAAGAGGTCGAGCGAATCGTCGTGGGTTTCGTCGGAGCCGCTGCAAATCGCATCGCTGACCAGAATATTGCGATAGCCGTGATCGACCGCGCCGAGCACGGCCGCCAGGACGCAGACATCGGTTTCGCCGCCGGTGATCACCAGCGTGTCGACCTTCCGCTCGACGAGGAAGCGGTGCAGGCGTCCGTCTTGCCAGGGCGAGTAGACAGCTTTGTCGAAGACAAGAGCCGGTGGCACGAGCGCCCTCAGTTCCGGCAGGAGGTCGATCATCTCCTCGCCCAGCGCCCGGCGTGTCATGTTCGACCATTTCCGGAAATAGGATCGCCACATGCCATTGGCCTCGGCGGCCTCCATTGGCGGCACGAAGCGGGTGAATATGGTCGATTGCGCATGCACCCGCGCCAATTCGGCCAGCGGTTCGCGCACGCGCTGCATCCACGGAATGTGCCAGGGCGTATCCTCGGCAAACATTCTCTGCATGTCGACGCATAGATGAAAACAGGTGCCGGGCCCCTGCATGCCAATCTCCTCCTCGGATCGGTCCGGTATTGACGGTGTGACTGGCCGAACAGCACATGCCGGTGCAAGTTCCTCAGGGAACGAATGGCCGATACCGGACGTTTGCGGCGAAAGGCACGGAGCTCCGCTCCGCGCGATCCTAAATTTGCAGGCAGCCGAGGAGACTGATCGATGGAAGAGCAACTGAAAATCTACCGTCTGGTACCGACCGCGCCTCTGGACGATCCGCAATGGATGGACCGGCCCCCACAGGGCGAAGTGGTTGTGCGGGCGCGCACGACGGGCGATGCAAGGCTGGTCGCCATGGCCGCGGAACTGGATTATACGGAGATCGACGCGCTGCCGGCGGAGGGAAATTCCACGGATATGGCCAGCGCCTTCCGCAGCGAGAAACTTTATACGGTCATCGAGGACGGGACGGGACGTTTCAGCGCGGAGGGTCCGAGGGAGGTCGTGTCGGGTACGGTGCGCATTGACACGGTCACGCCCGTTCAGGTCGATTGAGGGTCAGGCTGTGAACCGGAGACCGGACCGGCATTCGGCTCGTTGCCGGCGGAACCGGACGGGCCCCCAGGCAAAGGTCAACCCGCAGGCGACTGGTCGAGTTTCTCGTTGAGGGCTTTCTGCAATTGCAGGGCAAGCTCCATCAGCCGGTCCGGCACCGGCTCCTTCTCGATTTCGGTCAGCAGATCGGCGACCTTGGCGCTGACTTTGTTTCCAAGGACGGCCTTTGCTTGCGCCGTCGAACCGGTGTCTCTCGTCATTTCGACCTCATGGGGCATGCGTGCCATCGCCGCACGCAATCCTGTCGTTCGTGGTGCAGCATGTTCGTAACTACTGCAAAGCCAGAACGGTCCCGAAAGTCAATTGGATCTGTACGCGGCAAAACGCCCGGCTGCATCTTATGCGGCCGGGCGTGTCTTATTGGTCAATGATCGGCTGGGCCGATTAGCGGCGCTGATCGCTACCGGGAATGGAGGTGATGGTGGCCGAAACAGGGTCGCTGGCGGGGAAGCTGTCTTCCAGGCCCTCCTGCAACTGGTCTTCCTTGTCCTGCCGCGTCTGATGCGTGCTTGCCACGGCGGCGCCGCGGCCATCCTGATTATCCGCATCCACCATTTCGTCCGGCAATTCGCCGCTCGATACCACGCGTCCCAGGAATTCCTTGGCCTTGGCCACCGCATTGCCGCGGTTTACATCCGCCGTCTTTGACCGGAGGCTGACGGATATCACATCGCCATTCTCCTCGACGAATTCGACGGTATAGCCAGCGTTGCCGCTTCCTTCCGCAATGACCTGCGTGCCAACAATGCTCATGATGGGTTGCCTTTCCGGTTACCTGTTCTTGCCCCCACAACGGACAGGGCTGCGGCTTTGTTCCGCCGGTCGAGCGCGGTTGGATGGAGGTTTCGCGGCCTGTGGATCGGGTGTGGATCGGGTGTGGGTCAGCGCTGGCCAGACGGTGGATCAACAGTGGATCAGCGGTGGATCAACGGTGGAGCAACGGGGGATCGACTGGCAATCGCCCGTGGGAACCGCCGGGCAGCCATACGGGTTGTCGCTCCTGATACTGGCGGACGATACCTCACACAGGGAGACGATACATGGCGCCGAGGGTCTTCTGGAAAGGCTATCTGAAACTGTCCCTCGTGACCTGCCGGGTGACGATGACCCCGGCCGTCTCGGAATCCGGCAAGGTGCGCTTTCACAATCTGAACAGTCAGACCCAGAACCGTGTCCTCAGCCGCTATGTCGATTCCGTCACCGGCAAGCCGGTCGACGAGGAGGATCAGGTCAAGGGTTATGAGCGAGGCGAGGAGGATTATGTCCTGTTCGAGGAGGAGGAGCTGGAGGATGTGGGGCTGGAAAGCACCCGCACCATCAATATCGAGACCTTCGTACCCGCCTCGGACATAGCCTGGATCTGGTATGACAGGCCGCATTTCCTGTCGCCGGACGACAAGGTCAGCGAGGAAGCCTTCTCCGTCATTCGCGAGGCCATGGCCGCGACGGGCACGGCGGGCATTGCACGGCTGGTCATGTATCGCCGGGAAAGGGCGGTCATGCTGGTGCCGCGCGACAAGGGTATCGTGGTATGGACGTTGCGCTATGGCGAAGAGGTGCGCGATGCCGAGGCCTTGGCCAGCCTAGACAAAAAGACCAAGCCGGACACGCGCCAACTCACCCTGATGAAAAAGCTGATTTCGGAGCGGACCAAGGAATGGGATCCCTGCATGGCGGATGATCCCGTGCAGGAGGCTCTGCTCGAGCTGATCGACAATCGCAAGAAAAAGCGCAAGAAGGGCAAGACGGTCAGCAAACCCGCCGAGCCGGAGCGCCGCGACAATGTCATCGACATTATGAGCGCCTTGAAGAAGAGTCTGGAGAAGAGCGGCAAAACTCGCAGCCCCGGTCGCTGAGGCAGCCTTGAGCATCGGTCGCCGCCCCTACTGCTCTCCAGGAACGAACCGCGGGCCTAGGTCTCATTGATTGAGGTTGGCTCTAGCTTGCCTTCTTGCGCGCCGATGCGCTGCTGCCGGCGGTGGCCGATTTACGGCTGCTTCCCGTCGCTTTTGCCTTGCTGCTGGCGGCCTTCGCCTTGCCGGCGGACGCCTTCGCCTTGGCTTTCGATTTGCCGGCTGCCTTGCCACCGGTCTCTTTGCTACTGTTCCCTTTGCCAGTGGATTTCGTTGCAGAACCATCGCCGCCGACGCTGAGGCGCAAAGCCTCCATCAGGCTGGTCACATTGGTTTCCTTCGGCGGGGCAGGCTTCTTGATCTTGCGGCCCTCGATCTTCGCCTTCACCAGTTCCTGCAGCGCCGTTTCGTAGCGATCGTCGAAGGCGGCGGGATCGAAACGTCCACGCTTGGTGTCGATGATATGCTGCGCCAGGTCGAGCATCTCGCCTTCGATCTTGATATCGTCGATCGTATCGAAGACCTCGTCGGCCGATCGCACCTCATATTCGTAATTCAGGGTTGCGGCGATCAGCCCGTCATCGTGCGGCCTGATCAAGAGCGTGCGCAAGCGGCGGAAGAGAACGGTGCGCGCCAGCGCCGCCACCCCCTTGGCCTCAAGCCCCTGACGGATGAGGCTGAAGACTTCCGCCGCGGTCTCGTCGCTGGGGGCAAGATAATAAGGCCGATCCAGATATAGCGTGTTGATGTCGGAGCAGGGGATGAAGGTTTCCATCGCCAGCGTCTTGTCGCTGTCCGGCACCACGGATTTGATTTCCTCCGGATCAAGCACGACGTAATCGCCATTCGCCATTTCATAGCCTTTGACGATCTCGTCCCGCTCCACCTCGTCGCCTGTCTCGCTGTCGACCATTTGCCGCTGGACGCGATTGCCGGTCTTGCGGTTGATGATATGGAAGGACACGCGGTCCGATGTGGATGCTGCCGTATAGAGCCCGACCGAACAGCTGAGCTCTCCCAAAGTCAGGTAACCTCTCCAGTTTGCGCGCGCTGCCACGATCATCCCTCCATTGAAGGCGATTCAACCGGAATCCGGTGGTTTTTGTTCCCTATCGGACAAAGGCGTGAGCGCCAGAGCAAACAACCGCAGATCGGTCGCCGGGCGCGGAACCAAACGGACGAACCCGACGTTTGCCACCGTCACCCATCCCAAGATGTTTGGAGAGGTTTGCAACGGTGCCTGATACACAGTTGAGTCGCGACCCTGCCCGCGCAGACATTGTCAGACTCATCCCCGCCCTCCGTGCCTTTGCCCGCACATTCTGCCGGAACACGTCCGATGCGGACGACCTTGTGCAGGAAACCTTGATGAAAGCCTTGGCCAATCTCGACAAGTTCGAGCCGGGGACCAAGCTGAAATCCTGGCTCTTCACGATCATGCGCAACACCTTTTACACCCGCGCCAAGGTTCTGGGGCGCGAGGCTCCCGGGTTGGAGGAATGTGTCTCCGGCGACAGCCCGATGGAGGCGACGCAGGAGGTGCAGGCCCGGGCACGGGAAGTGCAGCAGGCGCTGACCCGTCTGCCGCCGCATTACCGGGAAGTGCTGACGCTTGTTGCCATCCTGGGTGAAAGCTATGAATCCGCTGCCGAGATTTGCGACTGCGCGGTCGGTACCGTGAAGAGCCGGCTCAATCGAGCCCGCCATCAGATCCTTCAGGAACTCGGAGAAGAATAGGCCGCGGGGGCAGTCCCGCGGCAGAGGCTGCCCGCCCGCTCTCTTCATTGCCCGCAGCCCGGCTTTCCGGTCCCAGTCCCCGGATGAAGGCCGCAGCCGCCTATCGCCGAAAATCCCGCTCGTCGCCTATGCCGGCGATGAGCGCCGGCCATTCTGCCTCTTGGCCCTCTCCGCCTCTTGGACCCTCTCCGGCTCGCACGCCTCTCTGCACCTCAGGCCCTTGCCATCTGCGCGCGATATCCGCATCATCCCCTGACGAACAGACACTGGCTTCAGCGTTATGCTGGCTCGCCCTGCGCCTGGCGCAGGGCCCGCTGTCGGGGCAGGTATTGCGCGCCGCCGCCTGCCGTTCTTGCGCGAGTTGAAGACCAGGCCGCCGACCACCCTCTCTGAAGCTCGGCTCAAATCTGCGTTTCGGGCGGGAACCATTCCTGCGGTTCGTTGGTTATCCCATAGGGCCCGCCCCAATTTCTCCTCGCCTGAACGTCGACTTTTAGGATTTCCGATATGCCTATTACGATAACAGCCATCCTGTTCGCTTTGATCGGGATTGCGCTGGCGGCCGGTGGTGCGCAGCTGCTTATGCTTGGCGGCAGCGTGTATTACCTCATTACCGGCATAGCCTTCCTCATCACCGCCATCCTTCTCTTCCTGCGCCGCTCGTCGGCGCTTATCGTCTATGCGGCCATCGTCATCGGTTCGCTGATCTGGGCGGTCTGGGAGGTCGGTCTGGACTGGTGGCAGCTCGGCCCGCGCGGCGGGGTGATCATCGTTCTCGGCCTCTGGCTGCTGACGCCATGGATCCGCAAGCCGCTGGGCTTTGCAAGCCCCACGACCGGTTATCGTTATTCGGCCAATGCCGGGCCTCTGGCCGCTGCCGTCGTGGTGGCAATTGCCGTGGCACTCCTGTCGATGTTCACCAACAGCACCGATCTCACCGGCCGCCTGCCGGAGGAGCAGATCGCGGCTGCGCCGGCCCTGGGTGGCGATGTGCCGCCCGGCGAATGGCATCAATATGGCCGCACGCCCTACGGCCAGCGCTACTCCCCGCTCGATCAGGTGAATGTCGAAAACGTCGCCAACCTCCAGGAGGTCTGGCGTTTCCAGACGGGCGACGTAAAGCTGCCGGAAGATGTCGGCGAGACGACCTATCAGGTGACGCCGTTGAAGATCGGCAATTCGCTCTATATCTGCACGCCGCATAATTGGGCCATCGCCATCGACGCGACGACCGGCAAGCAGCTGTGGAAGTTCGATCCGAATGCCGGCCTGAACCCCGATCGCCAGCACCAGACCTGCAGGGGCGTGACCTATTACGCCGAGCCGACAGCGAAGCCGGAAGATCCCTGCGCCCAGCGCGTCTATCTTCCCACCTCCGATGCCCGGCTGATCGCGCTCGACGCCAAGAACGGCCAGATCTGCACAAGCTTTGCCGAAAACGGCGTTCTGCAACTCGAGCAGGGCATGCCGTATAACCCGGCAGGCTATTACTACTCCACCTCGCCGCCCGTCATTGTGGCCGGCAAGATCATCATCGGCGGAGCGGTGAACGACAATTACTCGACTCAGTCGCAGTCGGGCGTCATCCGCGCCTTCGACGTCAATAGCGGCGCGCTGATCTGGAACTGGGATTCCGGCAATCCGACGCAGACCGCGCCGCTGCCGGAGGGACAGACCTACACGGCCAATTCGCCGAACAGCTGGTCCGTCTTCAGCGTGGATGAAGCCCTCGGCCTCGTTTATATTCCGCTCGGCAACCAGGTCCCCGACCAGCTGGGCATGGGCCGCTCGGAAAGCGTCGAGAAATATTCCTCCTCGATTGTGGCGCTGGATATCAATACCGGACAGGATCGCTGGGTACGTCAGACCGTTCACCACGACCTCTGGGACATGGACGTTCCGGCCCAGCCCGTCCTCCTCGACCTGACGCTGCCGGACGGCAAGCAGGTGCCGGCCCTTGTCGGGCCGACCAAGCAGGGTGACATCTATGTCCTCGACCGGCGCAGCGGCGAGCCGATCCGGCCGATCCAGGAGGTCCCGGCTCCCGGCGGTGCAATCCCGGAAGATTTCACCGCACCGACGCAGCCGCTGACGGCCCTGACCTTCCGTCCCAACAAGCTGGAAGGGCGGGACATGTGGGGCGTCACCATGTTTGACCAGATGGTCTGCCGCATCCGCCTCAAGCAGTTGAAGTATGAAGGCCAGTACACGCCGCCGTCGCTGCAGGGCACGCTTGTCTATCCCGGCAATTTCGGCACCTTCAACTGGGGCTCCGTCGCGGTTGATCCGGAACGTATGGTGATGTTCGGCATGCCGACCTATCTGGCCTTCACCTCGCAGCTCGTGCCGCGTTCGGAAGTGCCGCCGAAGGGCGCCGACGAGAAGGGCTCGGAACAGGGCCTGAACCGCAATGAAGGCGCACCCTATGCCGTCAAGATGGGTCCTTTCCTCGGTCCGCTGCAGATCCCGTGCCAGGCTCCGCCGTGGGGCTATGTCGCGGGCGCCGATCTGCGCACCGGCGAAATTGCCTACAAGCAGAAGAACGGCACCGTGTACGACATGACGCCGCTGCCGCTGCCCTTCAAGCTCGGCGTGCCCGGCATTGGCGGCCCGATGATCACCAAGGGCGGCGTCGCTTTCCTCGGTGCAGCCGTCGATGATTACCTGCGCGCCTATAACCTGACGACCGGCGAACAATTGTGGGAGGCCCGGCTTCCCGCCGGTGGGCAGGCCACGCCGATGACCTATTCGGTCGATGACGGACGCCAGTTCGTCGTCATGGTGGCCGGTGGTCACGGTTCGGTCGGCACCAAGCCCGGCGATTACGTGATCGCCTACGCTCTGCCCCGCTGACACGGCCGGCAGCTTCACGACCGCAAAGAGAAATGCCCGGGCGATCAGAAGATCGCCCGGGCATTGTCGTTCAGCCAGTCTGCTGCGCAAGGGGCGGCGAGGCGCCGGCCTTCACGTCCCGCGCGCCTGCAACTCGTTGACGGTTGCCGATACGCCGGCAACCGAAAGAGCCACTTCTTCCGCCCGCACGATCTCGCCGGGCGAAAGGACCGTTCCCTGCAGCGTGACGACCGAGCCCTTCGCGACGACGCGGACATCGGTCGCGTCGAGGCTTCGGTCATCGGCAAGGGCCGCCGCAACGCTTGTCTCGATAACGGCGTCCGGTGGATCATCCTGGGCCGATACAGGCTCTTCGCCGTGAAATGTTTGCGGTTTGAAAACCATGATCCGTTCCTCCTGAAGGTTTCATACGCCTGAACGCGCCAGACCGGCTAAAAGTTCGTCGCAGCCGCCGCATCCGCCGAGTCGCAGCCTCTTCCGGGTCAGAAGGGGCGGCCGGCTTGACTCCGGACCGACTGCAGCCTATGACTGAAGAAATTCGTAATTCGTCAGTCATCAAACGGCAGTTGACATGAATGATCTCACTGGCGCCGCCACCGAAGCGGCGCGGCAGGAAAACACCGAGAAGATCCTGGATACGGCCGAGAGGCTGTTCCGCCATTACGGCTACAACAAAACCAATGTGGCCGATATTGCGCGCGAACTCTCCATGTCGTCGGGCAATATCTATCGCTTCTTCGCGTCCAAGGCGGATATTCAGCAGGCGCTCGTCCGTCGCATGCTGGCCGCGCAGTTCCAGGCCGTGAAGGCTCAGGCGGCCGGTCCGGGCACGGCGACCGAACGCCTGAAGCAGCACTTGATCCTCGTCCACAAGATGACCGTCGAGACGATGCTGGACGAGGAGAAGGTGCATGAAATGGTGGTGGTCGCCATGGATCAGCAATGGCCCGTCATCCAGGAACATCTGCAGCAGATCCGGCTGGTGGTCACCGACCTGATCCGTGAAGGCATTGCAGCAGGCGAATTTCGCGACCAGAACCCGGTTCTTGCGGCGGAAAGCTTCATGTGCTGCGGCGTGACGCTCTGTCATCCCGAACTGGTGGCCAAGAAGATCGCGACCGACGAGTGCATTACGCCCGCAGGCCTCGCCGATTTCATCATACAGGCCTTGAAATAATTGGTTTTCGGCCTGCGGGCCGCCTTCGGTAGGAGCCGAACATGTCGAATGCAGCTTTGAGTGCAGGACGCCGTGGACCCGGCGCGGCTCGGCAAGCCGCCCAGCCTGTCACTTATCCTGTGGCCAATGCCCGGAATGGCGCCCGCTTAGGCGCCCGGCTGGCGCCCCGGATGGCACTTTGCGCCGCCCTTCTTGCGCTTGCCGGCTGCAACGAGCAGCAGGCCGAAAGTGAGGAAATCATCCGCCCGGTCAAGATCGTCCAGGTCTCGGCGCCGGACGAGGGACGCGTGCTGGAATATTCCGGTTCGGTCCGCGCCCGCACCGAAATCGCGCTCGGCTTTCGCGTCGATGGCAAGATCACCGAGCGGCTGGTGGATGTCGGGCAGCACGTGAAGGCCGGCGACGTCCTGGCGCGGCTGGATCCGGTGGATTACGAATTGTCCGTGCGGCAGGCGCAGGCACAGCTTGCCTCGGCGGAAAAGCAGGTCGAAATCTCCAAACTGGCTCTCAACCGCGCCAAGATCCTCGAACAAAAGAGCATTACCTCGCAATCGACGCTGGAGCAGAGCCAGCTTGGCTACGATCAGGCGGTTTCGGCGCGCGATGCGGCCCTGTCCTCGCTGAAGCAGGCGCAGAACCGCGTGGCCTATACGAGCCTGTCCTCCGGTGTCGAGGGAATCGTGACGGCGACCAGCGCGGAGGCGGGCCAGGTTGTGGCCGCCGGCTCGCCGGTCGTTACCGTGGCCCGCGACGGTGCCAAGGAAGTGGCGATCGCCGTTCCGGAAACCGATATCGCCGTGTTCCAAACGGGCAAGACGGTAAAGGCCAGCTTCTGGTCCAGCCGCGATCTGGTGCTGACCGGAACGGTGCGGGAAATTGCCGGCAGTGCCGACACCCAGTCCCGCACCTTTGCGGTGCGCGTCAGCCTGCCGGATGATCCGCAGGTCAGGCTCGGCATGACGGCGACGGTGCGGGTGACGACCGATGAGGCCGCGCCGGCCTTCGTGCTGCCGCTTGCGGCCCTCGCGCGCGACAAGGGGCAATCGCAGGTCTGGCTCGTCGATCCGCAGACGCAGACGGTGCATAGCCGGCCGGTTACGGTGGCGGATTTCGCCGATGACGGCGTGCGCGTCACCAAGGGCATTGCGCCGGGCGATCTCGTGATTGCGGCGGGAACCCAGTTCATGCGCGAGGATATGAAGGTGAAGCTTCCCGAGGACGGCGTGAAGGCGGCGCAGCAGCCGGGCACGGCCGACGACCAGAGCCGCTCCTGACCGCCCGCCGCCCCGGCAAAATCAGCCGGGGACGCCGCGACACCTTGCATGAAAAGCCTTCGGCGCCCCCGGAGGAGACGTGATTTTCATCCATGCCGTCTGTGCCGCCGGGCGTCCCGGGCCGGCGGCGACGCGACCGACCGCCTCAACCAGGAAACGCGGATATGAGCTCTTTGCGCCAGCCCCCCTCCGGCAAGCAGCCCTTCAATCTTTCACGCTGGGCCATTGCGCATCCCAGCATCGGCCGCTTTCTCTTCGGGCTGATCATCATCATCGGCGGCCTCGGCATCATGAATATGGGCCAGAAGGAAGATCCCGATTTCACCTTCCGCGTCATGGTGGTCCAGGCGGTCTGGCCGGGCGCCTCGATCGAGGACATGCAGGATCAGGTCGTCAACAAGATCGAGCGCAAGCTGCAGGAGACGCCGCATCTCGATTGGGTCAAATCCTATACGCGGGCCGGCTCGTCGATCACCACGATCCAGATCAAGGGCAATACCAATGCGGAGCAGGTGGCCGACGCCTTCTACCAGGTGCGCAAGAAGATCGGCGATATCCAGCAGGATCTTCCAAGCGGCGTCCTTGGCCCCTTCTTCAACGATGAATTCGGCGATACGTTCGTCACGCTGCACGCGATCACCGGCGAGGGATACAGCTATCCGGAGCTCAAGCAGTTCGCCATCCAGGCGCGCGACATGCTGCTCGCCACGCAGGGTGTCGAGAAGGTGTCGATCCTGGGCGACCAGGCGGAGCGCATCTATATCGACATTTCCTCCAAGAGCCTTGCAGAGCGGGGCCTGACGCTGACCGATATCCGCAATGCCCTGGCAGGGCAGAATGACGTCGATCCGGCCGGCTCGGTTCAGACCGCCACGCGGTCGGTGCGCATTGCCGTCGAAGGCGGTGTGCGCACGCCGGAGGATGTGGCGGAGCTGCGCATCCGCAGCGGCTCGCAGGTCTTCCGCCTTGGCGATATCGCCCATGTGTCCCGCGGCCTCGTCGATCCTTATGAGCGCAAATTCCGCTTCAACGGCAAGGATGCCGTGGAAGTGGGCGTCGTGATGCAGAACGGCTACAAGGTGACGGATGTCGGCACCTGGGTGGAGGAGACCTATCACCGCTTCGAAAATGCCCTGCCGGTCGGCGTGGAGGTCGAGCAGATCGCCAACCAGCCGGAGGTCGTCCATGAGGCGATCGGCGAATTCACCCAGGCCCTGCTGGAGGCGCTGGTCATCGTTCTGGTGGTCTCGCTGCTGTCGATCGGTTGGCGTTCCGGCATCGTCATTGCCATTACCATTCCGCTGGTGCTGGCGGCCACGCTTGCCATCATGTACGAGCTGGGCATCGAGCTGCAGCGCATTTCGCTCGGCGCCCTCATCATCGCGCTCGGCCTTTTGGTGGACGATGCGATGATCGTCGTGGAGATGATGGAGCGCAAGCTGGAGGAGGGGCTGGAAAAGCTCGACGCCGCCACCTTCGCCTATTCCTCCACCGCCTTCCCGATGCTGACCGGGACGCTGATCACGACGGCCGGTTTCATTCCGGTCGGATTTGCCGATTCGACCGCCGGCGAATATGTCCGGTCGCTCTTCTTCGTGGTGGGCATAGCGCTCGTTACATCCTGGTTCGTCGCGGTCTATTTCACGCCCTGGCTCGGCTATATGATCCTGAAGCAGCGGGCGCATGCCGGCACGCATCACGATGTCTATGATACACGCTTCTATCGCGGGCTGCGTGCCGCGGTGACCTGGTGCGTGCGCCATCGGCTGATCGTCCTGCTGGCAACCTTCCTGGCCTTCGGGACCAGCCTCTGGTCCTTCCAGTTCATCCCCCAGAGCTTCTTCCCGCAGTCTTCGCGGCCGGAGATCCTGGTCGACATGTGGCTGCCGGAGGGGACGGCGATCGAGGATGTCGAGCGGCAGGCCAAGGCGCTCGAGGTCAAGCTGATGGACGATCCGGACAAGAAGTTCATCGCCACCTTCATCGGCGAGGGCGCGCCGCGCTTCTTCCTGCCGCTGGACCAGCAGCTGCGCAATCCGAATTTCGCCCAATTGCTCGTCATGTCGAATGGGCTGGAAGAGCGTGAGCGGCTGATCGTCAAGCTTCGCAAGATCCTGGCCGAAGAGTTCCCGATGGTTCGAAGCAAGGTGGACCGTCTCTTCCTCGGCCCGCCGGTCGGCTGGGCGGTGCAGATGCGTGTCGTCGGCCCCGAACGGGACGAAGTGCGCCGCATCGCCGACGAGGTGAAGGCACGTTTCCACCAGAATCCGCTGCTCGGCACCATCCATGACGATTGGCTCGAACCGGTGACGACGATGAAGCTCGTCATAGATCAGGACCGCGCCCGGGCGCTCGGCGTTTCCTCGCAGCGCGTGCGTCAGATGCTCTACGCTTCCGTGACCGGTGCGGAGCTCGGCCAGTTCCGCGATGGGGAAGAGACGGTTTCCATCGTCGCGCGGGAGCCGGATGCCAGCCGCAAGCTGATCAGTGCGGTGAATTCCGTCTATATCCCCACCGATAACGGCCGGTTCGTCCCGGTCTCGCAGATCGCCCGCGTCGAAGTGGTGCAGGAAAACGGTATTGAGTGGCGGCGCGACCGCCTGCCGACCATCACGGTGAAGGCCACCGTGCCGGATGCGGTGGAGCCGAATGACGTGGCGATGAAGCTCTATCAGAGCATGACGGATCTGCGTCAGTCGCTGCCGGCCGGCTTCAAGATCGAGATCCAGGGCGGTGCGGAGGATGCGGCGGAAAGCCAGGCCTCGATCGCGGCCAAGGCGCCGGTCATGCTCTTCGTCATCCTCGTGCTGCTGATGATCCAGCTGCAGCATTTCGGAAAGGCGATGCTGGTGCTCGCCACAGGACCGCTCGGCATTATTGGCGCGGCATCGGCGCTGCTGATCACCGGCGCCCCCTTCGGCTTCGTCGCCATCCTCGGCGTCATCGCGCTGCTCGGCATCATCATCCGCAACTCGATCATCCTTGTCGACCAGATCGACCAGGATATCGCGGCGGGCCTGCCCCGAAAGGAGGCGATCATCGGCGCGGCGGTTCGCCGTTTCAGGCCGATCATGCTGACGGCGCTGGTGGCGGTGCTCGCGCTCATCCCGATCTCGCGCGGCCTGTTCTGGGGACCGCTCGCCTATGCCATGATGGGAGGCATCATGGTGGCGACCATCCTGACCATCCTCGTTCTTCCGGCGGCCTATGCGCTCTTTTTCGGGCGCGAGCCGAAGAGCGACAAGAGATCGGCGAGCGACAATGACGATCGCGACGGCCAGGGGCCACAGGACGGACAGATGTCGCTCAGTCTGAACACCGCTGCAGAGTGACGCCCGCAACGGGCGCGCTCGGCTGAGGCCCTCGGCACCCTCTTCGATAAGGGTAAGTCGGAGCCGGGCAGAGCGAGGGGGAACAGCATCGCCTGATCCCGGCCCGAATGAGACAAATATTCTCCATTCCGCCATTTGTGGCAGGTTTGTGATACCTCGCCGGACAGCTCCTTGACCGGTAGACTCCGGACAACTGAATATCACCGGAGTTTTCCATGAACCGCCTCCTGATCGTCGGCACAGCGCTCGTCTCGCTCCTGTCCGGACCTGTACTGGCTCAAGAGCCGACCAAGCTCCTGAACGCCTCCTATGATATCGCCCGCGAATTGTTCGCGGCCGAAAACGAGGCCTTCCGCAAGGTTCATCCCAATGTCACCGTCGACCAGTCGCATGCCGGCACGTCGAAGCAGGCACGCGCGATCGCCGAAGGGCTGGAGGCGGATGTCGTGACCTTCAACCAGGTCACGGATATCGATTTCCTGGTCAAGCAGGGCTTCGTTTCGGCGGACTGGCAGAAGGATTTCCCCAATAATGCGTCTCCCTTCTATTCCTTCCCTTCCTTCCTGGTGCGGGCCGGCAATCCGAAGAACATCAAGGACTGGAACGATCTCGTTCGCGATGACGTGAAGGTCGTCTTCCCGAACCCGAAAACCTCCGGCAATGCGCGCTACACCTATCTGGCGGCAGTCGCCTATGCGCGGGAGGCCTTCGGCGGCGACGAGGAGAAGGTCGAGGCTTTCGTCAAGAAGATCTTCGACAATGTTCCGGTTTTCGACACGGGCGGGCGGGCTGCCACCACCACCTTCATCGAACGGGAGACCGGCGACGTGCTGATCACCTTCGAAGCGGAGACGCGGTCGATCGCCAAGCAGTACGGCGCCGACAAGGTTGAGAGCGTCATCCCCTCGGTCTCGCTTCTGGCGGAGTTCCCGGTTGCGGTCGTCGACAAGGTCGCCGAGAAGCATGGAACGCAGGCTTTGGCCAAGACCTATCTCGATTTCCTCTACAGCAAGGAAGGCCAGCGGGTCGCCGCCGAATTCGGTCATCGTGTGCATGACGAAAGCGTCAAGGCGGACTATGCCAGCGAATTCCCGCAGGTCCGCCTGGTCAAGGTCGAAGATGTGTTCGGCGGCTGGGACAAGGTGCAGAAGGAGCATTTTGCTTCCGGCGGCGAACTCGACCAAGTATACGGCAATCGTTAATTGCAATAGCCTCATCAGCCTCCCAAGGTGAAAGCCCGGCGATCGCATCGCCGGGCTTTAACGCAGGAACTGCCTCCGTGAATCGTAATGTTCTGCCCGGATTGCGCCTGTCGCTCGGGATCACCCTCTTTTATGTCGGCCTCATCGTGGTTCTGCCGCTGGCTGCGCTTGCCTATAAGGCCGCCAGTCTCGGACCTTCCAACTATTGGACGATCATTTCCTCGCCGCGGGCGCTGGCGAGTTACCGCGTCACGGTCCTGGCGGCGCTCGGTGCCACGGTCTTCAACCTGTTCTTCGGCTTTGCACTGGCCTGGGTCCTGACGCGCTACCGCTTTCCCGGCCGCCGGCTTGTCGATGCCGTGGTCGATCTTCCCTTTGCCCTGCCCACCGCGGTCGCCGGCATTTCGCTGACGGCCCTGTTTTCCGCCAATGGCTGGTTTGGCTCTGCGCTCGCCGATCTCGGCATCAAGGTCGCCTATACGCCGCTCGGCATCATGATCGCCATGTGCTTCACCAGCCTGCCCTTCATCGTCCGGACGGTGCAGCCGGTGCTGGAGGATCTCGATCCGGCGCTCGAAGAGGCGGCACAATCGCTCGGCGGCTCCGATTGGACAATCTTCGCCAAGGTGATCCTGCCGCTCCTGTCGCCGGCGCTGATGGCGGGCACCTCGCTCTCCTTTGCCCGTTCGCTCGGCGAGTTCGGCGCGATCATCTTCATTGCCGGCAATCAGCCGATGAAGACGGAAATCACGGCGCTGCTGATCTTCATCCGGCTGGAGGAATATGATTATCAGGCCGCCGCGGCGATTGCCTCGGTCCTGTTGATCACCGCCTTCGTGATGCTCGCCATGACCAACTGGGCGCAGGCGCGCGCCTTGCGCTATACCGTGAAAGGATAGGCCGTGGCTCAGACATCCCTTCAGCGCCGCAAACCGCCGCGGGTGGGCGATCATCCGGTCTTCCGTCTCGTCCTGATCACCGTCGTCATGGTGCTTGGCGCATTGCTCGTGCTTGCGCCTCTGATCGTCATCGGCGTGGAGGCCTTTTCCGAGGGCTGGCAGATCTACATCGCGACCCTCACCCATCCGGATACGCGCCATGCCATCATGATGACGGTGCTGACGGCGCTGATCGCCGTGCCGATCAACACCGTTTTCGGCGTCGCCGCCGCCTGGGCGCTGACGAAGTTCGACTTTTTCGGCAAGCGGCTGCTGCTGGTCGTCATCGAGATCCCCTTTTCGGTGTCTCCCATCGTGGCGGGTGTCGCCTATCTTTTCGTCTACGGGCTGCAGGGCATATTCGGTCCCCTCCTGGATGCCTATGACGTGAAGATCCTCTTTGCGCTGCCAGGCATCGTGCTGGCGTCGATGTTCGTCACCGCGCCCTTCGTCGCACGCGAGCTGATCCCGCTGATGCAGGCTCAGGGCCGCGATCTGGAGGAGGCCGCCACCTCGCTCGGCGCCTCCGGTTTCAAGACCTTCTTTTCCGTAACGCTGCCCAATGTGAAATGGGCGCTGCTGTATGGCGTGGTGCTCTGCAATGCCCGCGTCATGGGCGAATTCGGCGCCGTTTCCATCGTGTCAGGCAATATTCGCGGCCAGACCAATACGCTGCCGCTGCATATCGAACTTCTCTATCACGATTACCAGGCGGCCGGTGCCTTCGCCTCCGCCTCGATCCTGGCGGTCATTGCCGTCTTCACCATTATCGCAAAGGTCGCGCTGGAGCGCCGCGGCGCCGGCCGCCGGACCGCCCTTGCCGCTGATCCCGTATCCGAAGGAGGTCGTTCATGAAGATTCGCCTGACCAATATCGTCAAGACCTTCGATCGGTTCCGTGCCGTGCGCGGCGTCTCGCTGGAGATTGCCAGCGGCGAACTGGTCGCCCTTCTGGGACCGTCCGGTTCCGGCAAGACGACGATCCTGCGCATGGTTGCCGGGCTGGATTACGCCGATGGCGGACAGATCGAATTCGGCGATCAGGATGCGACCGACATACCGGTGCGGGAGCGCGGCGTCGGCTTCGTCTTCCAGCATTATGCGCTGTTTCCGCACATGACGGTTGCCGAGAACATCGGCTTCGGCATGAGTGTCTCCAAGGTCCGGCGCAGCAAGGCGGATATTGCGGCGCGGGTGGCCGAGCTTCTCAAGCTGGTCAGGCTCGATGGCTTAGGCAACCGCTTTCCCGGGCAGATTTCCGGCGGCCAAAGGCAGCGCGTGGCCCTGGCGCGGGCGCTTTCCGTCGATCCCAAGGTGCTTCTGCTCGATGAGCCTTTCGGCGCGCTGGATGCCAATGTCCGCCATGACCTGCGCCGCTGGCTGCGGGAAATCCACCAGGAGCTCGGCATCACCACGATCTTCGTGACGCATGACCAGGAGGAGGCGCTGGATCTGGCCGATCGCGTCGTCATCCTGAAAGAGGGGCAGATCGTGCAGCAGGGAACGCCGCAGGCGGTCTGCCGCGATCCGAAGGATGCTTTCGTGATGCGGTTCCTGGGCGATGCGAACCGCCTGTCCGGCCATGTGCGTGACGGACGGGCGCTCGCCGATGGCGCGGAGGTGGCGGCGCCGGGGATTGCGGACGGTCCGGCGGAGATCTACGCGCGGCCATCCGATCTCGACTGGTCGCCGGAGGGGCCGGGCGTCGCTGCAGCGGTGACGCGGGTTCTGGACCGGCCCGGCGGACGCCGCATCATTGCCGCCACCGCGGCGGGCGAGCCGCTGGAATTCGATGTGGAGCCGGAGCGCGAGATCCGTGCCGGCGAGACGGGTTTTGTGACCCTGCGACGGGCCAAGGTCTTCGCGCTGGCGTGAGACTTGGCAGCTTTCCGGCTGCCGCCGGAGGGTCTTTTCGCAAGCCCCGTTCACGAAAAAAAGGCGCCGGTTGCCCGACGCCTTCAATCCTGTCCAGAAAGCCCGATCTTAGTTCATCTGGCTGACGAAGCGGGTCTCCAGATAGGCTTCGACAGCCTCGGAACCGCCTTCCGTGCCATAGCCCGAATCCTTGATGCCGCCGAAGGGCACTTCCGGAATGGCCAGGCCATTGTGGTTGATCGTCAGCATGCCGGCTTCCAGCCGCTGGCCAAGCGCATGGGCGGTCTTGACCGAGCCGGTAAAGGCATAGGATGCCAGGCCGAAAGGCAGGCGGTTGGATTCCTCCAGCGCCTCGTCCAGCGTCTTGAAGCGGTTGACGATGGCGATGGGGCCGAAGGGCTCCTCATTCATCATCTTCGCGGAGGTCGGGACATCGGTCAGCACGGTCGGCTCGAAGAAGTGACCCTTGTTGCCGATGCGCTTGCCGCCGGTTTTCAGGGTCGCGCCCTTGGAGACGGCGTCCTGGATCATGTCTTCCATGGCCGGAATGCGGCGCTCATTGGCCAGCGGACCCATGGTGACGTCGGCTTCCAGGCCGTTGCCGACCTTGACGCTTTCGGCATATTTGACCAGCCCGTCGATGAACCTGTCGGCCACACCCTCCTGGATCAGGAAGCGGGTGGGTGCCACGCAGACCTGACCGGCATTGCGGAATTTGGCGGTGGCGGAGACTTCGACAGCCTTTTCGAGATCCGCATCGTCGAAGACGACGACGGGCGCATGGCCGCCGAGTTCCATGGTGGCGCGCTTCATGTGCTTGCCGGCCAGCGCCGCCAGATGCTTGCCCACCGGCGTGGAACCGGTGAAGGAGATCTTGCGGATCACCGGATGCGGGATGAGATATTCGGAGATCTCCGCCGGGACGCCGTAGACGAGATTGACGACGCCGGCCGGGATGCCGGCATCGGCGAAGGCCCGGATCAGTTCGGCAGGCGAGGCCGGGGTTTCTTCGGGGGCCTTGATGATGATCGAGCAGCCGACCGAAACGGCAGCCGAGAGCTTGCGCACGATCTGATTGATCGGGAAGTTCCACGGGGTGAAGGCGGCAACCGGTCCTACCGGAAATTTGATCGCCATATTGGCCACGCCGCCGAAGCGGGCAGGAATGATCTGGCCGTAGGTGCGGCGGGCTTCTTCGGCGAACCAGTCGATCGTATCGGCCGCATTCATGATCTCGATCTTCGACTGGGCCAGCGGCTTGCCCTGTTCGCGCGTCATGAGCCAGGCGACGTAATCAATGCGCTCGCGCAGGATGTTGGCGGCCTTGCGCATGATCTTGGAGCGCTCGAAGGCGGACGTATCGCGCCACTGCTTGAAACCCTTGTCGGCAGCTTCCAGCGCCAGATCCAGATCGGCCTTTTCCGCATGGGCGATCTTGCCGATCGTCTCCTGAGTGGCAGGATCTTCAACCGGGATGGTCTTGCCGGAAACGGCATCGCGCCATTCGCCTGCAATGAAGAGTTTGACGTCGGGATAGCTGTGCATGATGACCTCTTTTTCGATCGGAAAGTCGCGGAAGGGCAAGCCGGCATTGAAAAAAGCTCGGGACCGTGGCTGGCAGGTTCGGAACCTGACGTAGGACAATTGATGTCGACAATCAACGGCGGGACATCAAAAGTATGATTAAATAAATTTGACGGCGGGCATGCCCGCCGTCCTTCTCCGGTCCGGCCCGGAACCCTTTAGAAAAACGCCTGGATGCCGGTCTGCGCCCGGCCGAGGATCAGCGCATGAACATCATGCGTGCCCTCGTATGTGTTGACGGTTTCCAGGTTCTGGGCGTGGCGCATGACGTGATATTCGATCTGGATCCCGTTGCCGCCGTGCATGTCGCGCGCCTGGCGGGCAATATCCAGAGCCTTGCCGCAATTGTTGCGCTTGACGATGGAAATCATTTCCGGCGCCATCCTGTGCTCGTCCATCAGGCGGCCGACGCGCAGGGAGCCTTGCAGGCCAAGCGCGATCTCCGTCTGCATGTCGGCAAGCTTCTTCTGGAAAAGCTGCGTGCCGGCCAGAGGCTTGCCGAACTGCTTGCGGTCCAGTCCGTACTGGCGCGCCCGCATCCAGCAATCTTCCGCAGCGCCCATCACGCCCCAGGAAATGCCGTACCGGGCGCGGTTGAGGCAGCCGAACGGACCCTTCAGGCCCGAAACATTGGGAAGCAGGGCATCTTCGGAGACCTCGACGCCATCCATGACGATTTCGCCGGTGATCGAGGCGCGCAGCGAGAGCTTGCCGCCGATCTTGGGCGCGGAGAGACCCTTCATGCCCTTTTCGAGAACGAAGCCGCGGATTTCGTTATTATGCGCTTCCGACTTGGCCCAGACGACGAAGACATCGGCGATCGGGGAGTTGGAGATCCACATCTTGGAGCCGCGCAGGCGGTAGCCGCCATCGATCTTCTCGGCCCTCGTCTTCATGCCGCCCGGATCGGATCCGGCATCCGGCTCGGTGAGGCCGAAACAGCCGATCAGCTCACCCGATACCAGACCCGGCAGGTATTTCTGCTTCTGTGCATCCGAACCGTAGGCGAAGATCGGATAGATCACCAGCGAGGACTGGACGCTCATCATCGAGCGATAGCCGCTGTCGATGCGCTCCACCTCGCGCGCCACCAGGCCGTAGGCGACATAGGAGGCATTGGCCGCACCATAGTCCTCCGGCAGCGTGACGCCGAGCAGGCCGGCCTGTCCCATCAGCGGAAAGAGCTCCGGCGCGCTGGTTTCGGACAGATAGGCCTCGTTCACGCGCGGCAGGAGCTCGGCCTTGGCGAAGGCGGCGGCCGAATCGCGGATCATCCGCTCGTCTTCGGTCAATTGGTCGTCGATCAGGAAGGGATCTTCCCAGGAAAAGGCGGCACGATCGCTCACGTTCAAAATCCTCCATCGGAAACAGTGCGGCGACTATCGGTCATGGGGCGCCGGTCGTAAAGCGCCGTTTACTCACGCCGATATGAGCTATAGGAATGCGCAATGAGCAATCTCAGCCGCCGACTCCTGCCATCCACCAGCGCACTCGCCGCCTTCGAATCCGTGGCGCGGCTGGGCAGCTTTTCCGCCGCCGCCGAAGAGCTCGCTTTGACCCAAGGGGCGATCAGCCGGCAGATTTCCGGGCTTGAGGAGCAGCTCGGCCTTCTTCTCTTCGACCGCAGCAGCCGCGGCGTTTCGCTGACGGAGCCGGGCCGCGCCTATGCCAAATCGATCGGCGCCGCGCTGTCGCAGATCCGCGCGGCATCGCTGCAGGCCATGACGAAAAAACATGGCGATACGCTGAACTTGGCCATGCTGCCGACCTTCGGCACGCGCTGGCTCCTGCCGCGCATTCCCCGCTTCGTCTCCCAGCACCCGGAGATCACGCTGAATTTCGCGACCCGGATCGGCATTTTCGATTTCGAACAGGATGGGCTGGATGTCGCCATCCATATCGGCCAGCCGAACTGGCCCGGCGCCGACTGCACCTTTCTGATGGACGAGATGGTGGCGCCGGTCTGCAGCCCCGCTTTCCTGTCGCAGCATCCGGTGGCGAGGCCGCAGGACCTTCTGACCTTGCCTCTTCTGCACATGGCCTCGCGGCCGGGCGGCTGGGCGCATTTCTTCGAAAGCCAGGGTTTGTCGGGGGGACCTGCGGCCGGCATGCGCTTCGAACAGTTTGCCAGTGTCGGCCAGGCCTGCAGCGCCGGGCTGGGGCTGGCGCTGATGCCGCTCTTCCTCATCGAGGCGGAGCTGAAGAGCGGCGATCTGGTCCAGGCGCTGCCCTTGCAGGTGAGAAGCCCCAGTTCCTATTATGTCGTCGCCCCCATAACCCGAATGGCCTTTCGCCCTGTCGCTCTCTTCCGCAGCTGGCTGATGGAGGAAGTGGGGCGCTGGCGCGACGAGCCCTATTACGCATGACGCCGGAGTATCACGATATGCAGCTTCCTCTTCTGGCGCAGGATTTCTGGCAGGAGATCCATGCCCCCGGGAGTTTTTCCCCAGACGGTCCGTTCAGCGGATTCTTCCCCGCCGAACTGCAAGACGGGCGGCAGATCCGTCTTCCCATCCGTCCGCTATCGGACGGCAAGCACGCGCTGGCGTCGCTGATCGTCAACCAGGCAAGCTTTGCCGTCGTGGAGGCGCTTTCGGCGGATCTCGCCGCGCGGCTTGCCGAGCAGAAGCCTGAGGTCGTCGTGGGGCTGCCGACGCTCGGGCTGACGCTTGCCGCAGCCGTGGCGCGCCATCTGGGTCACACCCGCTACGTGCCTTTAGGAACCTCGCGCAAGTTCTGGTATGACGAAACGCTTTCTGTTCCCCTGTCCTCCGTCACCACGCCGGATCAGGTCAAGCGGCTCTATGTCGATCCGCGCATGCTGCCGCTGTTGCAGGGGCGTCGGGTTGCGCTGGTGGATGACGTGATTTCCAGCGGCTCCTCCATTCGGGCGGGCCTGGACCTGATGACGGCGATCGACGTGGAACCGGTCGCCATCGGCGCTGCCATGCTGCAATCGGATCGCTGGCGCGACGCTTTGGCAAAATCCCATCCCTCCTTTTCCGCCAGGGTGCATGGCGTTTTCCAGACGCCGGTTCTGACGAAGGCCGGCGATGGGATCTGGCGTCTGTGAGCATTCGAATTTGCTGCTTGCGATGTGTTTCCCGATCAGCCTAGGATCGCAGGCAGATGACTGAATTAGAGAATGCGGACAGGCCGAGTATGGAATGGGTGTTTGACGGGCACAATGATGTGCTTCTGCGTCTTTGGCGAAACATGCGCAACGGAGGGGATCCGGTCGCGGAATTCGCAAACGGCACGCGGGAGGGTCATATCGATGGTCCCCGCGCCGCCATGGGAGGTCTCGCCGGCGGGCTCTGCGCCATCTACATTCCCTCCGGCGACCTGATCCTGCAGGAGCCGGACGCCAAGGGCCATTACGAGACGCCGCTTGCGGCGCCGCTGGAACGGGCACCTTCGCTGGATATCGCGATCGAAAAGCTCGCACTGGCGCATCGTCTAGACAGGGCCGGCGCGTGGCGCATCTGCCGCAGCACTGACGAGATCCGCCGCGCGCAAAAGGACGGGATCTTCGCCTGCGTCCTGCATATGGAGGGCTGCGAGGCGATCGATCCGGATCTGTCGGCGCTCGAGGTCTTTCATGCCGCGGGCCTGCGCTCGCTCGGCCCTGTCTGGAGCCGCAACAATGCCTTCGGCCACGGCGTGCCCTTCGCCTTTCCAATGTCGCCGGATACCGGCCCCGGCCTGACGGATCTCGGCTTCGAACTGGTGAAAGCCTGCGACCGGCTGGGGATCGCCGTCGATCTCGCCCATATCACCGAGCAGGGATTCTGGGATGTGGCAAAGACCTCGTCGCAGCCGCTGATTGCCAGCCATTCCAATGTCCACGCGCTCACGCCGGTGGCGCGCAACCTGACGGACCGGCAGATGGATGCGATCAAGGAGCGGCACGGGATCGTCGGTCTCAACTATGCCGTCACCATGCTGCGCCCGGATGCACGCGACGATGCCGATACCAGTCTTGCTCTGATGGTCCAGCATATCGACGCCATGGTCGAGCGCATGGGGATAGACTGCGTGGGGCTGGGATCGGACTTCGACGGCGCCACGGTTCCGCAGGATATCGGCGATGCAAGCGGCAATCAGAAACTGGTTGCCGCGCTGAAAAACGCGGGCTACGCTGATGAGGAGCTTGCAAAACTCTGCCGGGAAAACTGGCTGAGAGTTCTTGCGCAGACCTGGGACGCGTGAACCGGTCACTGGAAAACGCGCCGCGCCGACCCATTCTCTTGAACTGCTCGCAAACAACAAAATTGGGGAAATCAACATGATGACCGCGCTTCACCGCAATTTTCGCCTTCTGACCACCAGTGCGGCTCTGTCGCTCGTGATGATTTCGGCGCCGCAGGCCTTTGCCGCAACCCCGGCCGATACGCTGGTGGAAGCGCTGGCGATCGACGACATCATCTCGCTTGATCCGGCAGAGGCCTTCGAGCTCTCGACCGCCGAAGTCACCGCCAACAGCTACAGCCTGCTCGTCACGCTCGATCCTTCGGATACGTCCAAGGTCGTCGGCGATCTGGCCGATAGCTGGACCGTGTCGGATGACGGCATGACCTATACGTTCAAGCTGAAGCCGGATGTGAAATTCGCCTCGGGCAATCCGGTTACCGCAGAAGATGTGGCCTATTCCTTCGAACGGGCGATCAAGCTCGACAAGTCGCCGGCCTTCCTGCTTACCCAGTTCGGCCTGACGGGCGACAATATCACCGAAAAGGCCAAGGCGGCCGATCCGCAGACCTTCACCTTCACGGTCGACAAGCCCTATGCGCCGAGCTTCGTGCTGAACGTTCTCACGGCCTCCGTGGCCTCCGTGGTCGACAAGAAGCTGGTATCGGAAAAGGCCAAGGCCGTCACGCCGTCGGCCGATTACAAATGGGATACCGATTTCGGCAATGAATTCCTGAAGACCGGCTATGCCGGCTCCGGCCCGTACAAGGTTCTGGCCTGGCGCGCCAATGAAGCGGTCATCATGGAAGCCAATCCGAACTATTATGGTGAGGCTCCCAAGCTGAAGCGCGTCGTCTATCGTCATATCAAGGAAAGCTCCAGCCAGCGGCTGGCGCTCGAGAACGGCGATATCGACGTGGCCCGCAACCTGCAGCCCGGCGATCTTGCCGCCATCGAAGGCAAGGAGGGCCTCTCGGTCACCTCGGCGCCGAAGAGCACGCTCTACTATTTCAGCCTCAACCAGAAGAATCCGAACCTTGCCAAGCCGGAAGTGGCGGAGGCCTTCAAATATCTCGTCGATTACACCGCGATCGGCGACAAGCTCATCAAGGGCATCGGCAAGATCCATCAGAGCTTCCTGCCGGAGGGCCAGCTGGGCGCCGTGTCGGAGAACCCCTACAAGCTGGATGTTGCCAAGGCCAAGGAACTGCTCGCCAAAGCGGGCCTTGCCGACGGCTTTACCGTGACCATGGATGTGCGCAACACGCAGCCGGTGACGGGCATTGCCGAAAGCGTGCAGCAGACCATGGCGCAGGCCGGCGTGAAGCTGGAAATCATTCCCGGCGACGGCAAGCAGACGCTGACCAAATATCGCGCCCGCCAGCACGATATCTATATCGGCCAGTGGGGCTCGGACTATTTCGATCCCAATTCCAATGCCGAGACCTTCACCTTCAATCCGGACAATTCCGATGAAGGCAAGAACAAGACGCTGGCCTGGCGCAATGCCTGGGACGTTCCGGAACTGACCAAGCAGACCCAGGCGGCGCTTCTGGAAAAGGATACCGAGAAGCGCGCCGCGATCTATCAGACCCTGCAGAAGGAAGTTCTGGAAACCAGCCCCTTCGTGATGCTGTTCCAGCAGATCGAAACGGCCGGCTATTCCTCCAAGCTGAAGGATTTCAAACTCGGTCCGAGCTTCTCGACCAACTTCGTCTACACCGTCTCGAAGTAAGTCCCTGCAAGGATCGGGCCTGTGAGCCTTCTACAAACCAACGCAGTGAGGAGGCGTGGCAGGAGCCGCGCCTCCAAGCGGACGCTTGGCGTCCTGCGCTTTGCCGTGACGGTCGTTACCACATTCCTCGGCCTTCTCGCCGTGACCTTCTTCATCGGCCGGGTGGTCCCGATCGATCCGGCGCTTGCCATTGTCGGCGACCGGGCGCCCTCGCATGTGGTGGAGCGCGTGCGCGAGGAACTCGGTCTCAACCTGCCGCTCTGGCAGCAGTTCTTCCTCTATATCCGCGATGCGCTGACCGGCAATTTCGGCACGTCCGTGCTCACCACCAATCCGGTCATGACGGATATTGCGAGGGTGTTTCCGGCGACCATCGAACTCGCGACGCTCGGCACACTGATCGGGGCGATCCTCGGCGTGCCGCTCGGGGTCCTGGCGGCGGTCAAGCGCAACAGCCTGGCAGACCAGGTGGTGCGCGTGATCGGCCTGATCGGCTATTCGGTGCCGATCTTCTGGCTCGGGCTCCTGGCCTTGCTGGTCTTCTATGCGAAACTGAACTGGGTCGCCTATCCGGGGCGGATGGATATTGTCTACGAGTTCACATTCACGCCGAAGACGGGCTTCTTCCTGGTGGAAGCGCTTGTTCTCGGCCAATGGAATGTCTTCTGGGACCTGTTCCGCCACATCGCTTTGCCGGCCGCGCTTCTCGGTTATTTCTCGCTCGCCTATATCAGCCGCATGACGCGCTCCTTCATGCTGAACGAGCTCAGCCAGGAATATGTGGTCGCCGCGCGGGCCAAGGGCCTGTCGGAGACCCGCATCATCTGGTTCCATGCGCTGCGCAACGCCGCCGTGCCGCTGGTGACGGTGATCGCTCTGTCCTATGCCGGCCTGCTGGAGGGTTCGGTGCTGACGGAAACGATATTTTCGTGGCCCGGACTGGGCCTCTACATCACCAATTCGCTGCAGAATGCCGATATGAACGCCGTGCTTGGCGGGACCATCGTGATCGGCGCCGTTTTCATCGGCATCAACCTCTTTTCCGATGTGCTCTACCGCACGCTTGATCCAAGGACGCGCAGCCGATGAGCATGACTGCCGAAGACAAGCCGTATAGCCGGGCCTGGCTGCTATCCGACAGACCCACCTCGCGAAGGCAGGCGAAGCTTGGGCGTGCCTATGTGATCTGGCGGCGTTTTTCGGAAAACCGCCTGGCGCTGCTCGGGCTGTTCATCCTGCTTGCCCTGCTGTTCGTCGCCGCTTTTGCCGATCTTCTGGCCCCGCACAGTGCGGTCCAGGGCGATCTGCGCAATGCCCAGCTCCTGCCGCCCGGCACGCCCGGCTACTGGCTCGGCACGGACGATCAAGGGCGCGATATCCTGTCGCGCCTCATCCAGGGCTCCCGGCTGACGCTGATGGTCGTGGTGCTGGTGGCCATCATCGCGGCGCCCATCGGTCTCATCATCGGCACCGTTTCGGGCTATGCCGGCGGCTGGGTGGATGCGATCCTGATGCGGATCACCGACATCTTCCTCGCCTTTCCCAAGCTCGTTCTGGCGCTGGCCCTGGTGGCGGCTCTGGGACCCGGCATCGAAAACGCCATCCTCGCCATTGCCGTGACGTCCTGGCCGCCTTATGCGCGCATCGCCCGCGCCGAGACGCTGACCTTCCGCAATTCCGAATTCATCGCGGCCGTGAAGCTGATGGGGGCATCGCCGTTCCGCATCGTTCTACGGCACGTGATGCCGCTATGCACCTCGTCGCTCATCGTGCGCGTCACGCTCGACATGGCGGGCATCATCCTGACGGCGGCGGGACTGGGCTTTCTCGGGCTCGGCGCACAGCCGCCGCTGCCGGAATGGGGCGCAATGATTGCGTCCGGCCGCCGTTTCATCCTCGATCAATGGTGGGTGGCCGCCATGCCGGGCTTTGCCATCCTGATCGTCAGCCTCGGCTTCAATCTCCTGGGCGATGGCCTGCGCGATGCGCTCGATCCGAAGGAGGCCGGACAATGACACCGCTTCTGACGGTCGATGACCTGCGCGTCTCCTTTCCAACCCGCACCGGCTCGGTCGAGGCGGTGCGCGGCGTCTCGTTTACGCTTGGCAAAGAGAGACTGGGAATCGTCGGGGAGTCCGGCTCGGGCAAGTCGCAGACCGGCCGCGCCATCATGGGGCTCACGCCCGGCCATGCCAGGATCACCGCCAAGGCGCTGACCTTTGACGGGATCGATCTTCTCTCCGCCTCCGCGGCAAAGCGCAGGTCGCTGCGCGGCAAGCGTCTGGCCATGATTTTGCAGGATCCGAAATATTCGCTGAACCCGGTCATGACCATTGGCCGCCAGATCATCGAGACCTTGAAGACGCATGAGCGGGTTTCCTTCCGGCAGGGGCGGGAAAGGGCGATCGCCATGCTGGAGGCGGTCCAGATCCGCGAGCCGGAGCGGGTCTTCGATCTCTATCCGCATGAAGTGTCCGGCGGCATGGGGCAACGCGTCATGATCGCCATGATGCTGGTCTGCGGCCCGGAACTTCTGATTGCCGACGAACCGACATCGGCGCTCGATGTGACGGTGCAGCTCGAAGTTCTCGCCATTCTTGACAGGCTGGTGGCCGAGCGCGGCATGGGACTGATCTTCATCAGCCATGACCTGCGCCTCGTCTCCTCCTTCTGCGACCGGGTGCTGGTCATGTATGCCGGCCGGGTCGTGGAGGAATTGCCATCCGCCGACCTCGCTCTGGCCAAACATCCCTATACGCAAGGATTGCTGAATTGCCTGCCGACCATCGGCTCCAACCGCCATCCGCTGCCCGTGCTGGCGCGCAAGCCGGAGTGGGCGCTATGACCAGAGAGGTCCTGTCGATCCGCGACATGGTGGTCGCCTTCGATGAATTCGTGGCGCTGAACGGCGTCAGCCTCAGCGTCGTCGAGGGTGAATCCTTCGGCCTTGTCGGCGAATCCGGTTCCGGCAAGTCGACCTTGCTGCGGGCGGTTGCCGGTCTCAACGCCTTCGAAAGCGGGACGTTGACCGTGTCCGGCAAGCGCTATGACGGGCAGAAGCGCGACCGGGACTTCTATCGCACGGTGCAGATGGTCTTCCAGGACCCCTATGGCTCGCTGCATCCACGCCAGACGGTGGATCGTCTTCTGCTGGAGCCACTGGACATTCACGGCTTTTCCGATGTCGATGCCCGCATTGCCCGGGCGCTGGATGAAGTGGGTCTCGGCGCCGGCTTCCGCTTTCGCTATTCCCACCAATTATCCGGCGGCCAGCGCCAGCGCATCGCCATTGCAAGGGCGCTCATTCTCGAGCCGAAGATCCTGCTTCTCGATGAGCCCACCTCGGCGCTGGATGCCTCCATCCAGGCGGAGATCCTCAATCTGCTGGAACAGGCGCGCAAGGATCGCGGCCTGACCTTCGTCATGGTCAGCCATGACCTCGGCGTGGTCAGCCATATGTGCGATCGCCTGGCGGTGATGCGCAAGGGCGAGGTGGTGGAAACTGTTTTGGTGGAGGCACTGGAAAAGCGCGCCTTTTCCGCCGATTATACGCGCGAGTTGCTGGTGGCCAGCGAAGGCTTTCGCCGGACCTGACGCAAAGGCTTGCCCTTCTTTCACCCTGCGGGACCCCCTATGCAGCTTCGCGCCCTTCTGTATTTCGATGAGCTGGTGCGCACCAATTCGATGCGCGCGGCTGCCGAGAACCTCAATGTGGCGCCGACCGCCGTCAGCCGGCAGATCGAAAACCTGGAGCATTTCTTCGGCACGGCCCTCGTGGAACGCTCCAATCGCGGCATCAAGCTCACGGCCGCCGGCGAATTGCTAGCGGCGCGCGCCGGACGCACCTTTCGCGAGCTGGAGCATGTTCACCAGCTGATCGATGATCTGCAGGGCCTGCAGCGGGGCAGGGTGGTGATCTATGCCAATGGCGCGACCGTGGCCAACCTGCTAGCCCCGGTGCTGGCGCAATTTTCGCTGCGCTATCCGAAGCTGCGTTTTTCGGTGATGATCACCAGCGCGCGACAGGCGATAGAGGCTCTCGCAGCGGCGGAGGCCGATCTGGTGGTGACGCTGTTTGCGCCGAAAATGCAGGGGGTGAAGGTCAGGCTGCGCTCCGAGATCACCTATGACCTGATCACTTGGGCGGATCACCCGGCGGCGGGCCGGCCCGACATTCCGCTGAAGGAGATCGCCGGCCTGGCGCTCGCTTTGCCGGACAAGAGTTTCGGCGCGAGACAGGCCTTCGAGGAGCAGTTCGAAAAGCTGGGCATCGACCTCGATCCGGTCTTCGTGACCGGCGCGCTGGAAATGCTGAAGGAGCTCGTCCTGCAAAAGGCGGCGGTGACGCTTTTGCCGGCGCTGGCCGTGCAGCGGGAAATCGAGGCCGGGATGATGGCCGCCATTCCGGTGGCCGCCGGCAAAGGCGTCCGTACCACGATAGACCTTTGCGTTGCGCCCGATCGGCAATTGTCGTTCGCCGCCGGAAAACTCGTCGATTTCATCGAAGGCTTCATGCGCGGGCCTTCCGGCCGCAAGCCGGCCCGGACCGGCAGCATGTCCGTGTAGCGTTTTCCGTTACACGGCTACCATAAAAATGCTAATTGTGTGAGCGCGAGAGCCGTGCCACTCTGGAGGCTCAACCGAGCCTTGGGCGAAGCGCTGCAGCGTCCATCAGGCAAAACAGGGGATGCCGCCCATGCATCGAGATTTTCTTTTGTCCGTTAGCCGCCTGTCGCGCCGCAGCCTGTTCGGACTGTCGGCAACGGTCGGCCTGGCGCTTTCCTTCGGACTTCCGGCGGCTGCGGCACCAAGGACCGATCTGACGCTGGCCATGGCCGTGGAACCCACCGGACTTGATCCGACGATCGCCGCTCCCGTGGCGATCGGGCAGGTGACCTGGCAGAATATCTTCGAGGGGCTGACGACGATCGATCGCGACGGCAAGATCCAGCCGCAGCTCGCCGAGAGCTGGACCATCTCTCCGGACGGCCTCACCTATACGTTCAAGCTTCGCCAGGGGGTGAAGTTCCATGACGGCGAGGCCTTCGATTCCGCCGTGGCGAAATTCGCGATCGATCGAGCCAGAGGCGCAGACTCGGTCAATCCGCAGAAGCGGTATTTCACATCGATCGAGACGGTCGAGACACCGGATCCGGCAACGCTCATCCTGACCCTGAAGAAGCCGACAAGCAGCCTTCTCTATTGGCTCGGCTGGCCGTCCTCCTCCATGGTCGCGCCGAAATCGGCAGAGACCAACAAGACGATGCCGGTAGGCACCGGGCCCTTCCGCTTCGTCACCTGGACCAAGGGCGCTTCCGTGGAACTGGCGCGCAATCCCGATTACTGGAATGCCTCCGGCGCGGCAAAGCTGGAAAAGGCGACCTTCCGCTTCATCGGCGATCCGCAGGCGCAGGCAGCTGCGCTGAAGTCCGGCGATGTGGATGCCGTCCCGGAATTCGGCGCGCCCGAACTGGTGGAAAGCCTGAAAGCCGAGGACCGGCTGGCGACGGTCATCGGCAATACCGAACTGAAAGTGGTTGCCGGCATGAACAATGCCCAAAAGCCCTTCGACGACCGGCGGGTGCGCCAGGCGCTGATGATGGCGGTGGACCGTGCTGCGGTGGTCGAGGGCGCCTGGTCCGGCTTCGGAACGCCCATCGGCAGTCACTATACGCCGAATGATCGGGGCTATCTGGACCTGACGGGCACCCATCCTTATGATCCGGAAAAGGCCAAGGCGCTGCTTGCGGAAGCGGGCTATCCTGACGGCTTCACCTTCACGATCAAGGCGCCGCAAATGGTCTATGCGCAGCGCTCTGCGCAGATCCTGCAGGCCATGTTTGCCGAAATCGGCGTGACCATGAGCATAGAGACGACCGAGTTTCCGGCCAAGTGGGTGGCGGACGTCTTCAAGGGCGGCAAGTTCGACATGACCATCGTCGCACATGCCGAACCGATGGATATCGATATCTATGCGCGCGATCCCTATTACTTCAATTACAAGAACCCGGCCTTCAACGCGGTGCTGGACAAGGTGGAGGCCACCACCGATGCGGCCGAGCAGGAAAGGCTCTATGGCGAGGCGCAGACAATCCTTGCAACGGATGTGCCGGCGCTCTTCCTCTTCGTGATGCCGAAGCTCGGCGTATGGGACAAGAAAGTGGTCGGGCTCTGGGAAAACGAGCCCATCCCCTCCAATGTTCTGTCGCAGGTGCATTGGACGGAGTGAGGCGCAGGCCGGGTCGTCCCGCCTCTGGGAACAGGGTGACGCCGCCCCCTGGCGGGCAGGCCGGAGGGGGGCTTGACCCGTGTCCCTCGATTTCCGTTGCATGCCTGCCTCAGGCATTTCATCCTTCGCTCCGCGGAGCCCGGAGGGACAGGATATGATTGCGCTAATTCTCCGCCGGTTTGCCGGTCTCCTTCTGACGCTTCTTCTGGTCTCCGCCATCATCTTCACGGTGATGGATCTCCTGCCGGGGGATCCGGCCTCCATCATTCTGGGCACCTCGGCCAGTCCGGATACGCTTGCGGCGCTGCAAAGAGACATGGGGCTCGACCGGCCGCTCGCCGCCCGCTATCTCGCCTGGCTTGGCGGCGTGTTTCGCGGTGATCTCGGCCAGTCCTACACCTATGGCGTTCCGGTCGCCGGGCTGATTGCCGAACGACTGACGGTCACCGTGCCGCTGGCGCTGATGGCGATCCTCCTCTCCGTCGTCATCGCCCTGCCGCTTGGCGTGCAGGCCGCCCGTCACCAGAATGGCGGCTGGGATATGGTGTCCGGCCTTTTCTCCCATGTCAGCATCGCCGTACCCGCCTTCTGGGTCGGGCTGCTCCTGATCATCCTGTTTTCCACCACGCTTGGCATCATGCCATCCGGCGGCTTTCCCGGCTGGAGTGCCGGCCTCGGCGCGGCGCTCCAGGCGCTCCTGCTCCCGGCGGTCGCACTCGCGCTGCCACAGGCGGGCGTGCTGATGCGTGTCACCCGATCGGCGGTGCTGGAAGTGATGCGGGAGGATTATGTGCGAACCGCCCGCTCCAAGGGCCTGTCGGAACGGGCCGCCCTCTGGCGGCATGCCATGCCCAATGCGCTCATTCCGGTCGTCACCATGCTCGGCCTGCAATTCACCTTCCTGATCGCCGGTGCCGTGCTGGTCGAAAACGTCTTTACTCTGCCCGGCCTTGGGCGGCTGGCCTATCAGGCGCTCGCCCAGCGCGATGTGGTGGTGATGCAGGATGTCGTGCTGTTCTTCTCCGCGCTGGTGATCGTCATGAATTTTCTGGTGGATCTCGCTTATCTCGTGATCGATCCGCGGCTCCGGGCAGGGATCAGCTGATGTCGTTCTTCCTGCGCCGCCCCTCCCTGTCGCTCGGCCTCGTGATCACGCTGCTGCTGGTCGGCATCGCACTCGTCTCGCTCGTCTGGACGCCGGTCTCGCCCACGCGGATGCAGATCGCTCACCGGTTGAAGCCGCCGCTGGCACACGGCCTGCTGGGCACCGACCCGTTCGGCCGCGATATTCTATCGCTTTTGATGGTCGGCGCCTGGAATTCGCTCTCCACCTCCGTGCTGGCGGTTTTTATCGGGGCCTTTGCCGGAACGCTCGTCGGCGTGGTCGTCGCGGCCATTCGCGGCATGACCGAGGCGATCGTGATGCGCATCTGCGACATCATCTTTGCCGTTCCACCCATTCTCTCGGCCATGCTCCTGGGGGCCTTTATCGGCGCCGGGCGCTTCACCGCCATCATTGCCATCGCCGTGTTCATGGTCCCGGTCTTTGCCCGGCTGACCCTTGGGGCCGCCCGGCAGATCTGGACGCGCGACTATGTGACGGCCGCCATCGGCATGGGCCGCAACCGCGCCAGGATCACCCTGGTGCATGTCCTGCCGAACATATCCAACCAGATCATCGTGCAGATCACCATCCAGCTCGGTCTCGCCATCCTCACCGAAGCGGGTTTGAGCTTTCTCGGGCTTGGAATGCCCCCGCCGGCGCCGAGCTGGGGACGCATGCTGTCCGAAGCCCAGACCTTTTTCGGCCAGGCGCCCTGGCTTGCCCTGCTTCCGGGCCTTGCGATCGCGCTTGCCGTGATGGGGCTCAACATGCTGGGCGACGGCCTGCGCGACCTCCTCGATCCACGGGACCCATTCTGAATTTCGACGGAACCATGATGCCATGCACGACTTGCTGACCCTCACGATACGGCAGATCCGGACCCTTTTCTCCCAGAAGTCGCTTTCCCCGCGGGAATATTGGGATGTGGTTGAGGCGCGGATCGCGGCCTTCGAGCCGCATGTGCAGGCGCTCTATCTCTATGATCTGGAGCGGGCACGGCGTGAGGCGGACGCGGCCACCGAACGCTGGGCCGAAGGCCGGCCGCTCGGCCTGCTGGACGGGATCCCGGTCTCGTTGAAGGAGCTTATCGCGACCGAGGGCGATCCCGTGCCGCTCGGCACCCGTGCCGTGGAGCTCCGTCCCGCACAGGAGGATGCGCCCATCGCCGCCCGTTGCCGCGAAGAGGGCGCCATCCTGTTTGCAAAGACGACCTGTCCCGATTACGGCATGCTGTCCTCGGGGCTTTCCAGCTTCCACCCGCTGAGCCGCAATCCCTGGAACCTCAGCCAGAATCCGGGCGGGTCGAGTGCGGGTGCCGCGGCGGCGGCGGCTGCGGCCTTCGGGCCCCTGCATATCGGCACCGATATTGGCGGTTCGATCCGTCTTCCCGCCGGGTGGACGGGCATTTTCGGCTTCAAGCCCAGCCAGGGGCGCATCCCGGTCGATCCCTTCTATGTCGGCCGCTGTGCCGGGCCGATGACACGTTTCGTCGAGGATGCGGCGCTTGCCATGGGACCTTTGTCGCGTCCGGACTGGCGCGATGCGACATCGCTGGCGCCGAACAGCTTCGACTGGCTGGATCTTGGCATTGAGCCGCGCGGCCTGACGATCGGCCTTATGCTCGATGCCGGAACCGGGCTCGCGCCGGACGAGGAGGTGAAGGATGCGGTCATCGCCGCCGCGCGGCTCTTCGAACAGGCGGGGGCGGAGGTCGTTCCGGTTGCGCCGGTCATGACGCGCGCCATGATGGACGGTCTGGACCGCTTCTGGCGCGCCCGCTTCTGGGGCGAGATCGAGGCGATGGACCAGGAGCGTCAGCGCCTGATCCTGCCCTATATCTTCGACTGGGCGGAGGGGGGCGCCCGCCTGACCGGCGCCGAGGCCGTCAGCGGCTTCAACCAGACGATCGAGATGCGCAAGGCCTGCGCCGCTTTGTTTTCAACGGTCGATGCCGTCATCTCGCCCACCAGTCCCGTCATCTCCTACCCGGCGGAATGGGCCTCTCCGACCAATGATCCGGCAGCCCCCTTCGAGCATATCGCCTTTACCGTGCCGTGGAACATGTCGGAGCAGCCGGCCGCCTCCATCAATTGCGGCTTCTCGCGATCCGGCATGCCGATCGGCCTGCAAATCGTCGGACCGCGTTTCGACGACCTCTTCGTGCTGCGATTGGCCAAGGCTTTCGAGACCTGGAGCGGCGGCGTGATGTCCTGGCCGGAACCGCCCGGCGATTGATCCTGCGCAAGGTTTGCAGAGCCCGAACTTGCTATGGAACAAAATCGCGCGATCCTCGTTGACCCGGCGAATGAGCGGCGGGTGAAGGGCTCGCACGTTTGTCTGGGCCCTGCATGCGCCCGCTCTTGCTTTTCAAGGAGAACGTGATGTCGATGAACACGCCGAACGAATTCCCGCGGTCCGGTTCGCAGGCCGATGTCGAGCGGCAGCTTCAGCAGCTGCGCGACGATATTTCCTCGCTGGCCAAGGCTGTGGCGGCGGCCGGCAGCACCAAGGCGGAAGATCTGAAATTCAAGGCCCGTCGCGCCTCCAGTGACGCCCTGGATGCCTCCGCACAGATGATGGATGCGGCGCGCGCCCAGGCGATGTCGATGGAACGCGATCTCGAGCGGCAGATCCGCACCAAGCCGCTGCAGTCGGTGGCGATTGCCGCGGGTCTCGGCTTCCTCTTCGCGCTTCTTTCGCGCCGCTGATATGGCTCGTCTGCTGCCATTGCTGGCATCGTTGCTGTCGGTGGATCTCAGCATGATGATCCACCGTACGCGTCGCAATGCCATTCTGTACGGGCTCATCGCCCTGTTTCTGCTGACCGCCTATGGCGCCGGCGTCGCCGCGCTCGCCGTCTGGCTTGCAAGGCGCATGACGCCGGTGGCCGCGCTCGGTTCGGTGGCCGGTCTGGCCCTGTTGCTGGTGCTCATCATCGTCCTCGTGGTCGCGGTGAAGAACAAGGCGGATGAGCGGAAGCGTCGCGAGGCCGCCGCCAATAACCGCGCGCTGATGATGACGACCGCCGTGTCGCTCCTGCCGGTGATGATGAAATCGAGGCCGCTGATGGCCGCGGCAGTCACGGGCGGCGTGGCTTTGTTTGCCCTGCGCATGCTGGGCGGCGGACGCGACGCAGGCGATCCGCCGGACGCCTGAGCCTTGCCGGTCTGTCGGCGTGGTTGCGCCGGCGACCTGGATCGGGATGCTGCTGCCCGATGCCCGGGCCGGGTGACCGATTATCTACGATCAATCAAGGAGAATGAAGATGGCACAAGCCTCTGCTGTCCTGAAGCCGAAATCCCATGACGAGGATATCGATATCGGCCTTGAAAAGGCCTATCGCGAAACAATGGCGGAGAGCCTGTCGCAGATTCTCGCGGCAACCTATCGCCTGACGATCAAGAGCCACGTCTACCACTGGAATGTGGTGGGTCCCCTGTTCAAGCCGCTGCATGATTTGACGGAAGAGCATTACGGCGTCTTGTTCAACGCCGCCGACATTATCGCCGAACGCATTCGTGCCCTGGGTCATCTGGCTCCGGCCTCTCTCGGCGAAGCGGCCGATTTTGCGCCGCAAGCCAAGGATGTCGACAAGTTCACGGCGATTTCCATGGTCAATGATCTGGTTGCCGATCACGAGGCCGCGGTGAAGACCATGCGCAAGGCTGCGGAAGCCGCCGACGAGGCCGGCGATGTGGTGACGGCCGACATGCTGACCGACCGGCTGACCTTTCACGAAAAGGCGCTGTGGATGCTGCGGGCGATTATCGCCGAGTAAGCAAAAGAAAACAATTTCGATCCTTATGAGCGGCGCTTCTTCAGATGAAGGGGCGCCGCCTTTCCTCGATCGGCGACCAGCCCGCTATGTCCTGCAGCTTTTTGCGGTCCAGCACTTCCGAGCCGCGATCGAGCCATCGAACGACACTGGATTCCGCCAGCTTGCGCAAGGTCTTGTTGGTATGCACCAGCGACAGGCCGAGCGTATCGGCGACATGCTGCTGTGTCAGCGGCAGCACGGCCGGTCCTTCTTCGCTGAAGACCCCGGTCACATGCGCCCGGTGATCGAGGAAGGAGAGAAGATAGGCCGCGCGTTCCAGTGCCGTGCGGCGTCCGATGCTCAGAAGATGTTCGTCGAGCATGGATTCCTCGCGCGATGCGATCCAGGTCAGGTCGTAGGCCAGCGAGGGATGGTTGCGGAACAGGGTTCCCAGCCGCTCGCGTTCGAAAACGCACAGCGTGACCCGTGTCAGGGCTTCCACGGAGTGCTGCATTTCCCCCATCAGATTGCCCTGCAGGCCAACCAGGTCACCCGGCAGGATATAATTGAGGATCTGGCGACGTCCGTCTTCGAGAATCTTGTAGCGGAAGCTCCAGCCCGCCAGCGCGGTATAGAGCTGTGGATGCTGCTCGCCTTCCGAAATGACGGTGGCGCCGGGATCCACGGATGTCTCGCCGTATTTGAAGCTGCTGACGAAGGCCAGTTCTTCGGGTTCGAAGTCACGAAAATGCGGCCGGCGCCGCAGGGGACAGAGTTCGCAGGGAATGCGGGTCGGCGTGGTGGTTTTCGACGAGGCCATGAACGAATCCGGTAACAGAATATCGTTCTTCTAGCGCAAGATTTCCGCCTCCGGAGTGTCTTTTTTAAATGACCTTTCCACTTCGACCTGATTTACGCGTCCGGGTCGTCAATATGGAACAGATCTTTGCGCATCCTCATCATCGATGTCGAATTTCTTGTTGCGCTGGAAGCAGAGCAGGTCCTGATGGATGCTTTGAACTGCGCGATCGTCGTTTCGATGCCCCGCGACGCGCTTCATCATCTGCACTCGACGCGCTTTGACGTTATCCTGGCCGATGCATCGGTGTCTGCCGGCGAGATCGGCCAGGAATTGCGGCGTCTGTTCGAAGAGGGCCAGGGGCTTATCTTCGCCTCAGTCGATCGCAGCTATTATCAGGGGGTCAAGGGATTTGCCGGAGCGCCGGTGATTGCGAAGCCGTTTGATGACGACCTGCTGGTGGCTCTGGCGAAACGCCTGGGGGAGGGGTGAGGGATCAGCTTCCGAATGCACGGGCGGTAATCGCCGCATCTCCGGGATCTGGACCGTAATCGCTTTCGCCGGCCACGCCGAGCATTTCCTGCAGGCGGGTACGGGCGCGCGAGACGCGGCTCTTGATCGTTCCGACGGCGCAGCCGCAGATCGAGGCAGCCTCTTCATAGGCGAAACCCGCCGCACCCACCAGGATGATGGCCTCACGCTGGTCGTCCGGCAACAGATCCAGTGCCTTGCGAAAGTCCTGCAGATCGAGGCGTCCATATTGTTCGGGATGAACAGAGAAACGCTCGCTGAACAGGCCGTCGCTGTCTTGCACCTCACGGCCGCGCTTGCGCATCTGGCTGTAGAATTCGTTGCGCAGGATCGTGAAGAGCCAGGCACGCATATTGGTGCCAGCGGTAAAGCTTGTCTGGTTGGCCCAAGCCTTCATGATCGTGTCCTGGACAAGATCATCCGCCTTGTCATGCCGGCCAG
Organism: Rhizobium sp. SSA_523; assembly: GCF_030435705.1. Classification (NCBI taxonomy): domain Bacteria; kingdom Pseudomonadati; phylum Pseudomonadota; class Alphaproteobacteria; order Hyphomicrobiales; family Rhizobiaceae; genus Affinirhizobium; species Affinirhizobium gouqiense. The sequence goes on along the minus strand of NZ_CP129382.1, from coordinate 2,158,854 downwards.
TCAAGGAAACCGCAAAAGCGCGCAGGTTCGGCAGGGATGCCAAAAGATCACGCTTGAAAGCGCGATTGACCTCATCTTCCTTGGTGCTCATTTCGCGTTCACCGACTTCGAATTCTTCTCAGCTTCTTCCAGGCGTTCGAGAAGATCGAGAAAGCGGTCGGGAATACCCTCTTCCTGCACTGCATCGTAGAATTCCCGCAGCTTGCGCGAGATCGACGCATTCGGCAGCGCTCCGCCCGGCCGACTGATATTTGCTTGTGCTGTGGTCATCTTGTCTTTTTTTCTGGTTTCGTCGTCACTCATCACGCAGGCTGCCCATTCGGTATCTCCTAAGAATTCCGTGCCGCGAAAAAAGTTCCCGGTGGGCGGAACTTTTTTTATCGGTTAGTGTTTCTACCACGTTCATTGCCCGCAGGGCATCAGGGGAGATTCTGAATGTCACTTACCTCACGCGTTGCGTCCCACCTTCCATATCTGCGCCGCTACGCCCGCGCCGTTACCGGCTCGCAGACCTCGGGAGACGCATATGTCGCTGCGGTCTTGGAAGCCTTGATTGCGGATATTTCCATTTTCCCGGAAACCTCCAAAGACCGCGTCTCGCTCTACAAACTCTTTGTCGCGATTTTCGGTTCCACGGCGATTGAAGTTCGCCCGATCGAATCACCTTTCGCATGGGAACAGCGCGCGGTGGCGAATCTCGCCAACCTGCCGTCCCAGGCGCGTCACGCCTTCCTGCTGGTGTCGGTAGAAGGTTTCACGCTCGAGGAAACGGCTGAAATTCTTGATGGCGACGTCGAAGACGTCACGCGTCTGCTCGATGAGGCGTCGCGCGAGATTTCCCGCCAGGTCGCAACCGATATCATGATCATCGAAGACGAGCCGCTTATCGCGCTCGATATCGAGCAGATGGTGCAGGATCTGGGTCATCGGGTGACCGGCATCGCACGCACGCATAAGGAAGCGGTCAACCTCTTCCACGGGTCGAATCCGAAAATGGTGCTTGCCGATATCCAGCTCGCCGATGGCAGCTCCGGGATCGACGCCGTCAACGAGATCCTCAAGACCTCCAACGTGCCGGTCATCTTCATCACCGCTTTCCCGGAACGGCTGCTGACGGGCGAACGCCCCGAGCCGGCCTTCCTGGTCACCAAGCCGTTCAATCCGGATATGGTCAAGGCGCTGATCAGCCAGGCACTCTTCTTCAACGAAGCGGTCAAAGCGGCGGCCTGAACCGGCCCGCTGTTTTAGAAAATGTGTCCGCAGACCGCCGTTGGTGCGTCTGCGGATATATCGACCGGGCTTTCCCCCGCCACCATGCCAATCCCGCTGCCAGACAGAGCCGTCCCGTCGCTCCGAACCCGGTCCAAACGCCGGGGCGTCTTTCGCTCTGGTCGGTGACGGGTGAGATTAGCCGAGAAAGAATTGCCACCAAAAGCTGGCGAGCCGGGTTGTCCCGATCCGACCATCGCCCTATAACAACGTTGCGATCCAGGGACCGGGCTTCGGCAACAAGCGTCACCGGGTCTCAATGAAGGCGGAGTAGATTTCTTGTCGCATCAGCTGACATGGCAACAGGCTGGTGAGAGCGACGACAAGTTGCGTGAATTTTTCATGCCAGCTCTCGTTGATCTCGGCGCAAGCGTCATTATTCAAAACAGCGATCACGACTATCTGTTCGTGACCAACCTGCCGCCAGCCTGGTCGGCGGGTCTCGGCGACGCACCCAGCGATCAATCCCTCTTCGGCAGCGAGATTGCCCAGAAGCTCGCGGACCTGAAGCGCGGACTTACCGAAAGCGGCCAGAAAGGCCATGCCGAATTCAGCATCAGTCCTGACGAAGTCTATGAATTTCGCGTCCAGGGCGTCGAGCTGACGGGGCGGGGCCTTTATCTGGTGACGACAATCGTCGACCGGTCGGAGGAACGTCACCGGGAGAGGCTGCTGCGGGCGCTGCTGCGCGAAGTGAGCCACCGCTCGAAAAACCTCCTGGCGATCATCCAGAGCATTGCCCTGCAGACGGCGCGCTATTCGGTCACGCTGGACATGTTCCTGAACAAGTTCCGCGGTCGCCTCTACTCGCTCTCGCAATCCCAGGACCTGATTACCGATTCCAGTTGGCGCGGCGCCTACTTCTTCGAGCTCGTGCGACAGCAGACCGAGAAGTACCTCCCCGACAATGCGCATCTTGTGCGCATCAGCGGGGATGATGTTCTGCTCACCCCCAATGCGTCGCTGCATCTCGGGCTCGCCCTGCATGAGCTGATCGTCAATGCCGTCAGCCATGGCTCGCTGGTGAAGAGCGGTCGCGCCATCGGCGTCAGCTGTCACAAGGTGCAGATCAACGGGCATGACTCTCTGGAAGTGCGCTGGGACGAAGGCCTCGGCAATCCGCATTCGCGGCATGACGGCTTTAGCCTGGATGATACGCTGAAGGCCAATTTCGGCAGCACGGTGCTGGAACGCGTTGTTCCGGCCTCGGTCAATGGCAAGGCGCGCTATCAGATCACCCAGGACCGCATCAGCTACAGCCTGGTCTTCCCCATCGATCACGCGGCGGAATAGTCGCCGATCGTCTCATCAAGTCTCGACAGGCCTTGGCCTCGGGTGCGCCTGTCCATATGTCTCGAGAGGATCTGGCTCGGACCGAACCTGGTCCGGCGAATGCGCATAAAGAAACGGTCTCGATTTCCGTAGAAATCGAGACCGTTGGTCTCTTCGAGGGGGATGAAGAGTTATCTGGAAGCTTTGAAGGGCGGGGGACGGGGGCGCTTCCAGATGTGATAAGAACGACCGGCCAGGTCATTGGTTCCCGGGCCTTCAAAAAAATTGCATTTTTTTTCGCGCCCGCCGACACGACATTATCCTCCGCCCTTTTATCGCGAGAGGCTGCGCGGATCGAGCGCGTCGCGCACCGCATCGCCGACATAGTTGACGCTGAGGACCGTGAGCGAGATGGCGAGGCCCGGCCACAGCACGCGCGAGGGCGTGATCTGCAGGAAGTTGGCGCCATCGAAGAGCAGCCTTCCCCAGGTCGGGAAGTCGGATGGAAAGCCCAGGCCGAGAAAGCTGAGCGCGGATTCCGTGATGATCGCCGCCGCAATGCCGAGCGTGGCCGAAACCATGATGGAGGAGAGGACATTCGGCAGGATATGCCGCAGCACGATCCGGTACTCCCGCATGCCGCTGCTCTGCGCCGCAGTGATGAATTCCTGGCTTTTGACGGCAAGAACATCGCCGCGCACGATGCGGGCCGTGTGCATCCAGCTGGTGATGCCGATCACGAAGACGATCAGGATGAAGATCCCGGTCTCCGGACCGAAGGCCGACCGCAGGGTATCGCGGAACAGCATGATGATCACGAGAAGCAAAGGCAGGAGCGGCAGAGCGAGGAACAGGTCGGTCAGCCGCATCAAAGGACCGTCCAGCCGACGGAAATAACCGGACAGCACGCCCACCAGAGTGCCGAGCAGCAGCGCCAGCAGCATGGCGGTGATGCCGACCGCAAGCGAGATCTGACCGCCGGCCATGACCTGTGCCAGCATATCGTGGCCCAGATTGTCGGTGCCGAAGGGATGGGCCAGCGACGGGCCCTGGTTCTTCGCGCGGATATCGATCTTGTTCGGGTCGATGGTATGGATCAGCGGGCCGACAAAGACGACGAGCAGGATGAGGACGAAGATCACCAGGCCGGCAACGCCGCCTTTGTGCCGGCGGAACCTGCGCCAGAAGAGGCCCATCGGGGTTTCCGTGTCGCGCTTGGCGGCCGGAAGAGCGGAGGCGATGGTCGCATCAGTCATAGCGGATCCTCGGGTCAAGAATGCCGTAAAGGACATCGGCGATCAGGTTGAACAGGACGATCAGCACCGCAAAGATGAAGGTCAGCGTCTGGACCAGCGGGATATCGGCGCCCTGGACCGCGGTGATCAGCAATTGCCCGAGCCCGTTCACGCGGAAGATCTGCTCGGTGATGATGGCGCCCGAAAAAATGGTGGGAACACCAAGGGCGATGACCGTCACCACCGGGATCAGGCTGTTGCGCAGCACATGCACCAACAGCACGGTCTTTTCCTTGACGCCCTTGGCGCGGGCGGTGCGGACATAATCCTGGCTGAGATTGTCGAGCATCGAGGCCCTGACGAAGCGCGCAATCTGCGAGGCATTGTAGAGCGCCAGCACCGTGACCGGCAGCACCATCTGCCGAACCTGCGCAACGAAGCTGGACCAGTCGTTCACCACCAGATTGGTATCGTAGATGGAGGGGAACCAGTGCAGCGTGGACGAGAAGATGACGATCAGCAGCACGCCGGTGAAGAAAGTCGGCACCGAATAGCCGACCATGGTGACGAATGTGCCGACCTGGTCGAAGATCGAATACTGGCGATAGGCGGAGATGACGCCGACCGGGATAGCGATAAGGATGCCGAAGACATAGGCCATGCCGACGACCCACAGCGTCTGCGGCAGGCGCTGGACGATGAGATCGACGACCGGACTGCGGGTCGCCCAGGAGAGAACGCGCATGCGTTCGCCGTCGCCGACGGTCATCCCGGTGAGCTGCTCGAAAATATTCAGCGGCTCATTGATGAAGAACTGGTGCAGCCAGTGCAGGTAGCGAATGAAAAAGGGCTCGTCGAGGCCCATGGCCGCGCGGATCTGCTCGCGCACCTCGGGTGGAATGGTCAGCGGCAGGTCGGCCAGCGGATCGTTCGGCGCGAGGTCGAGCAGGGCGAAAATGACGAAACTTATGACAAGCAGCGTCGGTACGGCGAACATCAGTCGCCGGATCGTATAGGTGAACATGGAACAGTCTCCGGACGGTCGCCGAGAAGCAATTGCCGGTCCCGCTTGCGATGCAGGCGGGACCGGCGCTCATGACTTACTTCTTGCGCGACCAGTCTGCGATGTTCCACAGCTCGGAGTCCCAGGCATTCATCCGCACGCCCTCAAGCGTGGCGGAGATCGCGGAGATCTGGCCGCGATGAATGAGCGGGATATGGGCGCCATCCGCCGTCAGCATGTCGTTGGCCTTCTTGGCCAGTTCGGCACGCTTGGCGAGATCGCCGGTCTTGGAGAGTTCCGCGACGGTCTTGTCGAATTCCGGGCTGCAGTAGCGCGGAATGTTCTGCCCCTGCCAGCCATTGGCGGGCGAAGGGATCTTGTCGCAGAGCCATTCGGCCAGATATTTCTCAGGATCGGTGCCATCGAAATTGTTCGTGAACATTTCCAGGTCGGCATAGAACTTCTGGAACGTGTCCGGGCTTGCCGGGTCGCCGCCGAAAAAGACGGAGGCCGAAACGTTGCGCAGCTCCGATGCGACGCCGATCTGGCTCCACCAATCCTTGACGAGCGCCTGCGTGCCCTGGCGCACCGAGTTGGTAGAGGTCTGGTAAAGGAAGGAGAGTTTCACGCCGTCCTTGGCGCGGATGCCATCGCCGCCCATTTTCCAGCCGGCATCGTCCAGCAGCTTGTTGGCGCCGTCGAGATCCTGCTTCAGGCACCAGTCATTGGCCGTGGAGATATAGGCATCGGGGGCCGGAACGATGTTGCAGGTCGGCTTGCCGGCGGCACCGTAGCCGGCCTCGTTGACGATGTCGCGATCGATCGCCATCGACAATGCCTTGCGCACGGCCGGATCCGACAGGGCGGGATGCTTGCCGCCTTCCACGGTCGAGCGCTTGTCGCCGAGCGCCGGATCGGGATTGGTCCAGTTGATGTTGATGCGTTCGACCTGCGTTCCGAAGGCCGTCGCCAGCTTGCCCTTGCCGGCCTGCAGCATCGTGTCCAGCACTTCCGGCTCGACCTGCATGTTCCAGGCATAATCATATTCGCCGGTTTCCAGAACCGCGCGGGCGGCCGATGCCGCATCGCCGCCGCCCTTGAGCGTGACGGATGCGAAGGCCGGCTTGGCCGCATCACGGAAATTGGTATTGGCCGTCAGGGTGATGACGTCGTTCGGCTTGAATTCCTTGACGACGAAGGGGCCGGTGCCGATCGGGCCGAAATTGGCCGATGTGCAGCCGGGAGCCTTGGCGCCGACGCAATCCTTGAACTGGGCTTTCTGGATGATCGGCTGCTGGGCGCCGACAAAGGCGCCGTAAGGGTAGTATTTGGGTTCGGCGAAGGTGACCTTCACGGTCTGCGGATCGACGGCCTCGACCGTGGTGATGCCTTCGAACTGCGCCTTCTGGGCGCAACCGCCATCGGGCGCCGTGCAATATTGCCAGGTGAAGACCACATCCTCTGCGGTGAAATCGCTGCCGTCGGACCATTTGACGCCCGGCTTCAGCTTCCAGGTGATGCTCTTCATGTCCGGCGAAACGCCGCCATTGTCCACGGTCGGGATCTCGGTCACCAGGAAGGGCGCCAGCGTGCCGGTTTCATCGTAGCGCGCCAAAGGCTCGATGATCATGGAGGAGGCATAGACCTCCTTGGTGCCGGCGGAAAGATATGGGTTGAGGGTCGAAACTGCCTGCCAGAACAGGATCTTGACATCGCCGTCTTTGCCACGTTCGGCGTGTGCGGCCGTGACCATCGCCATTGCGGCAACCGTTCCGGCCAGCAGGATTTTAAATCTCTTCATTCTGTTCCCCTTAAGAGATCTGTTATTTGCGTTTCGGCCGCCACGGCCATGGTCGCCTGACCACATCGCCACCCGCGCTGTTTCCTCCCAACGGGGTGGTGAATTCTTTATATCTTCTCCAGTCTTTGCGTCCTGCGCCGGTCGCTCTTCTTGGCTTTGCCAGTGCAGGAGGTGATCAAATTTCAGGCCATCTAAGCACAGGCCTATTTTGTGTTCAAGGCAGAACTTGCGACAGTGAAAGCGCCGTGGAAAACCGTTTTTCTCATTGATTTTGTTCCACTCTTCTTGCCTATGACTGGCTGTGCTCAAAAAGCGGCACAGGTGCTGCTTCGGCATTCAGCGGCGTCGCTTCCACTCTTCTATGTTCCAAAGCTGCGAGTCCCAGGGGTTGATTTTCGCGTCGATGAGGGCGTTCGCAATGGCTGACGGCTCGCCCCGATTGATGATCGGAATGATGTACCCGCCATTCACCAGGCTGTCGTTGAGCTGCCTGATGATTGCGGCGCGTTCATCCCCCTTTGCCGTGTTCAGCGTCTGCGTCAGCTTGTCATAGGAGGGGTCGCAGACACGCGCGATATTGCCGCCCTGCCAGCCATCCGCGGGCGAGGGGATCTTGTCGCAGCGGAAATCGGCCAGAAACTTTGCCGGATCGGTCGTTTCGAAGCCGGACGCATACATCTCGATATCCGCATAGAATTTTTTGAACGTATCCGGGCTCGCCGGATCGCTGCCGAAGTAGACGGAGGCCGGAATGTTGCGCAATTCGGTTTCGACGCCGATCTGATGCCACCATTCCTTCACGAGGGCCTGCGTGCCCTGGCGCACCGAATTGGTGGAGGTCTGGTAGAGGAAGGAGAGCTTCACGCCGTCCTTGGCGCGGATACCATCCGGTCCAGGCACCCAGCCAGCCTCGTCCAGCAACCTCTTGGCACCTTCGATATCCTGTTTCAGGCACCAGTCGACCGCGCTGGAGGCAAAGGCCGGCGGCGCCGGAACCAGATTGCAGGTTGCCCGCCCGCCAGCGCCATAGCCGGCTTCAACGAGAATGTCCCGGTCGATCGCAATCGACAGCGCGCGGCGGACCTTTGGATCGGAAAGCGCCGGATGCGGGCCGGCCGCCTGGGTCGACCGCTTGTCGCCCAGTGCCGGATCGACCGCGAAGGGATTGAGATGGATGCGTTCAACCGTCGTGCCGAAGGCGCCGGCGATCGTGCCCTTGCCCGCCTTCAGCATGACCTCCAGCACTTCCGGCTCGACGATCGTATTCCAGGCGAAATCATATTCGCCGGTTTCCAGCACCGCGCGTGCCGCCGCGGCGGCATCGCCGCCGCCTTTCAGGACGACGCTCGCAAAGGCCGGCTTGGCCGGATCGCGATAATGCGGGTTGGCCGTGAAAGTGACGACATCATTGGCCTTGAAATCCTTGACCAGGAAAGGGCCGGTGCCGATGGGGCCGAAATTTGCCTGGGTGCAGCTCGGCGCCCGCTCGCCCAGGCAGTCCTTGAACTGTGCCTGCTGGATGACCGGCGACAAGGCGCCGACAAAGGGCGCATAAGGGTAGGAGACCGGCTCGCCAAAGGTGATTTTCACTGTCCGGCGATCAACGGCCTCCACTGCGCGTACGCCATCGAATTTGGCCTTCTGGGCGCAGCCGCCGCCGGGTGCCGTGCAGTAGCGCCAGGTGAAGACGACATCCTCTGCCGATACGGTCGTGCCGTCGGACCATTGCAGGCCGTCACGGATGGTCCAGGTGATGGATGTGCCATCGGCGGAGACTCCGCCATTCTCCCGGGTCGGAATATCGGCGGCGATGCGCGGCACCATCTTGCCGTTTTCGTCGAAGCCCGCCAGCGGTTCGATCACGATGGAGGCCGCATAGACCTCCTTGCTGCCGCCCGACAGATAGGGGTTCATGCTGGAGACCGCCTGCCAGAACAGGATCCTCACCTCGCCATCGCTGCCGCGTCCGGCATGCGCCGGGGCTGCGAAGAGAATGGCGGCCATGGCGGCGCCTGCCAGGCTCAAGAGGAAGGTGGGGGCGGCAAAGGGGACCGAACCACGGGATGACGCGGCAGGAGATAATGCGTCAGGCGCTGGCGAAGCGGGGGAAAGCGTAACGGGAAAAAGCGCGACGGGAGGAATGGCAACAGGAGAAAGGGCGGCGGAAAGTGCGGGGGCCCGAGGCTTTGACTGGAGCCACCGGCGCGGCAAATATTTCTTCATTAACATCTTCTCCGACAATAGGTTCGTAAGCTCCCGCAGGCCCGGTGGAAGGTCTCCACAGGCTGACGGAACCAAGCATTTGACGGTACAACGATGGGTGTATGAACAAATTTTAGGCCATCTAAACACAGGCCTATTTTGCGTTCAAGATCGAAAATTGAAGCTTGCAAAAACGCGGAAGCGCAGCGCAATATCCCTGGCAATGACAAGGGAAACAGCTGACTTACAGACGAGGTTGCATCAATGCCAGTTCTCAATCGCGCCGCGGAAATGCAGGAAGAGGTTGCTGCCTGGAGACGCTATCTGCATGAAAATCCGGAGCTTCTCTATGATGTTCATAAAACCTCGGCCTTCGTTGCCGAAAAGCTGAAGGCCTTCGGCTGCGATCTGGTGGAAACCGGCATCGGCAAGACGGGCGTCGTCGGCATCATCAAGGGCAGCCTGGGCGAGGGTCCCGTCATCGGCATGCGCGCCGATATGGATGCGCTGCCCATCCTGGAAGATACCGGCAAGCCCTGGTCGTCGAAGACCCCCGGCAAGGCCCATTCCTGCGGTCATGACGGCCACACCGCCATGCTGCTCGGCGCCGCGCAATATTTGTGCGAAACGCGCCGCTTCGCCGGGTCGGTCGCCGTCATCTTCCAGCCTGCCGAGGAAGGAGGCGCCGGTGGCCTTGCCATGGTGCAGGACGGCATGATGGAGAAATTCAACATCAAGGAGGTCTATGGCATGCACAATGCGCCAGGCCTGCCGCTTGGGGATTTTTCGCTGCGCAAGGGCGGTTTGATGGCCGCCGCCGATAGTTTCGACATCGTCATCAAGGGCAAGGGCAGCCATGCGGCCCAGCCGCATCTGTCGGTCGATCCGGTTCTGACCTCCGCCCATGTCATCATCGCGCTGCAGTCCATTGCATCGCGCGAGACCGATCCGCTGAAATCCGTCGTCGTGTCGGTCACCACCACCCATGGCGGCGACGCCTATAATGTGATCCCCATGGAGGTGAAGCTGACCGGCACGGTGCGCACGCTTGATCCGGAAATCCGCGAACTGGCCGCCAAGCGGCTGGTGGAAGTGGCGCAAGGCACGGCGCTGGCGCATGGGGCGGTGGCGGAGGTTCATTATCACCGCGGCTATCCGGTGACGGTCAACCATCCGCATCAGACCGATTTCGCAGCCTCGATCGCTGCCAAAGTGGTGGGCGAACCGCGGGTAGAAACCAATGCGCCGCCCAAGATGGGCGCCGAAGACTTCTCCTATATGCTGGAAGCGCGGCCGGGAGCCTTTATCTTCCTCGGCGTCGGTGCCACGGCCAATCTTCATCACCCGGCCTATGACTTCAATGATGAGGCCATTCCCTATGGCATCAGCTACTGGGTGAGCCTTGCCGAAACCGCACTGGCGGCCTGATCGGGCAGCGACAGACGAAGGAGAATGGAATGCTTCTTTCTGCCACGCTCTCCGAACAGACCGGCGGATCGGTTAGCCCGGTCCTGTCGGTGGAAAATCTGACGACCTCCTTCCGCGTCAACGACGAATGGAGATCGGTCGTCCGCACCATGAACTTCTCCGTCGCGCCGCGGGAAACCGTGGCGATCGTCGGCGAATCAGGCTCCGGCAAGAGCGTCACCTCGCTGTCCATCATGCGGCTTTTGCCGCACAATAGCAGCCGCATCGAAGGCAAGGTCCGGCTCAACGGGCGTGAGCTGCTGTCCTTGCCGGAAGATGAGATGCGCCAGGTGCGCGGCAACGAGATTTCGATGATCTTCCAGGAGCCGATGACCAGCCTCAACCCTATCTTTCCGATCGGCAAGCAGATCGCCGAGGCGCTGACGGTTCACCAGAACATTTCGGCTGCCGATGCCAGGGCCGAGGTTCTGCGCCTGCTGGACAAGGTCCGCATTCCAAATGCGGCAAGCCGTTTCGACGAATATCCGCACCAGTTCTCCGGCGGCATGCGACAGCGCGTGATGATCGCCATGGCGCTGGCCTCGCGGCCGAAACTGCTGATCGCCGACGAACCGACAACCGCGCTTGACGTGACGATCCAGGGGCAGATCCTCGACCTGATCAAGGAGCTGCAGGAAGAGGAGGGCATGTCCGTCCTGTTCATCACCCATGATATGGGTGTGGTGGCGGAGATTGCCGACCGGACGATCGTGATGTTTCGCGGCGAGCAGGTGGAGACGGGTGAGACCGACGACATCTTCCATCGCGGCTCGCATCCCTATACGCGTGCCCTTCTCGCCGCCGTACCGCGCCTCGGGTCGATGCAGGACCGCGCGCTGCCCATGCGGTTCCCGATCATCGATGTGCAATCCGGCGAAGCCCAGCCGCTTGGCGAAGTGACCGATACGGTGGCCAAGACCAAGACGCCGATCCTCGACGTGAAGGACCTGACCACGCGCTTTGCCATCCGCAGCGGCATATTCGGCCGCCAGACGGGGGCGGTTCACGCCGTGGAAAACGTGTCTTTCCAGCTCTTCGAAGGCGAAACGCTTTCGCTTGTCGGGGAATCCGGCTGCGGCAAATCCACCACCGGCCGCTCGGTGACGCGGCTCGTGGAACCTGACAGCGGCAAGGTGACGGTGGACGGCTATGATGTCATGAGCCTCGACCGGACGACGCTCAGAACCATGCGCCGCTCCATCCAGATGGTCTTCCAGGATCCGTTTGCCAGCCTCAACCCGCGCATGAGCATCGGCTCGGCGGTCATGGAACCCTATATCGAGCATCAACTCGGCAGCAAAACCCAGGCGCGGGAAAAGGCGGCCGATCTTCTGGCCAAGGTCGGGCTTTCGCCCGACATGATGCGGCGATATCCGCACGAGTTTTCCGGCGGCCAGCGCCAGCGTATCGCCATTGCCCGGTCGCTGATGCTGGATCCCAAGGTGATCGTGGCGGATGAGGCTGTGTCGGCACTCGACGTATCGATCAAGGCGCAGGTGTGCAATCTGATGCTGGACCTGCAGCAGAGCCTCAACCTCGCTTATCTGTTCATCAGCCATGACATGGCGGTGGTGGAGCGGGTGAGCCATCGCGTGGCGGTCATGTATCTGGGCGAAATCGTCGAGATCGGCCCGCGTGCGGCCGTGTTCGACAATCCCCAGCATTCCTACACGAAGAAGCTGATGGCGGCCGTTCCCGTCCCTGATCCGTCGCGCCGCCGCATCAAGCGCAATCTCGCGGTCGACGAGATCAAGAGCCCGGTGCGGCCGAAGGGCTATGTGCCGCCGGTGCGGCAATATCGCGAGGTCTCGCCAGGCCATCTGGTCCAGGCGGAATAGAGAGGCCGCGGGCGCGGCACCGGTCACTTGTGAGCGGCGCGGCCGTGACCTACATGCTGCGTACCGTTCACGGAGCCCGGACCTTTCATGATCCTTGATGCCGCCCGCCAATCGCTCGTCAACCTGTTTGCGCCGGAGACACGGTCCGTGTTCTGGAAGGTGCTCGGCCTGACCGTTCTCGTGCTTGTCGGCCTCTGGTTCGCCCTGCGCGGCGTCTTCATCGGCTATGTCTGGCCCTATGCCGCGGATCTTCTGCCAAGTGTTCCGGACTGGGCCGGCTGGCTAGGTTTCGTCTTCGCCATCCTTGCCGGAATAGGCCTGGCGCTGGGGCTGGCGCTGCTGATCGCGCCGGTGACCGCCCTGATCGCCGGCCTCTTTCTCGATGACGTGGCCGAGGTGGTGGAAAAGCGCGATTATGCCACCGATCCGCCCGGCCATGCCATGCCGATGGGGCGTGCCATCCTGGAATCGGCGCAGTTCCTTGGCGTGGTGCTGATCGGCAACGTGATCGCCCTGCTGCTGCTTCTGGTGCCCGGCGTCAATCTGATCGCCTTCTTTCTGGTGAACGGCTATCTTCTGGGACGGGAATTCTTCGAATTCGCCGCCATGCGGTTTCGCCCGCCGCATGAAGCGAAGGCTTTCCGGCAGAAGCATCGCGGAACGGTCTTCCTGGCGGGCCTGCTGATTGCCGCCTTCCTCGCCATTCCCTTCGTCAATCTTCTGACGCCGCTGTTTGCCGCAGGGCTGATGGTACATCTGCACAAGGGCATCAGCCGGCGTGATCCGTCATTCACGCTCGGGCAGGCTGTCGGCCCCAAACATCTGGGCCGGTAATTGCTGGAGAGGCGCCGGCACGTCGCTGGTCTTTGCCGGGTAGCGACAGAGGTCGGCGATGATGCAATGCTCGCATTCGGGCTTGCGCGCCTTGCAGGTGTAACGACCGTGCAGGATCAGCCAGTGATGCGCATGGAAGAGGTAGTCCTTCGGGATGACGCGCAGCAGGTTCTCCTCCACCGCGTCCGGCGTTGCGCCCGGCGCCAGTTTCAACCGGTTGGCCAGCCGGAAGACATGCGTATCGACCGCCAGTGTCGGAATGCCAAAGGCCATGGACATCACAACATTGGCGGTCTTGCGCCCGACGCCCGGCAGCCGCATCAAAGCCTCGCGCGTCTTCGGAACCTCGCCGCCGAATTCCTCGATCAGCATTTTCGACAGGGCGATGACGTTCTTGGCCTTGTTGCGGTAAAGGCCGATCGTCCTGATATGGGCAATCACACCCTCTTCGCCGAGCGCCAGCATCTTTGCCGGCGTGTCGGCGATCCGGAAAAGCGCCCGCGTCGCCCGGTTGACGCCGATATCGGTCGCCTGGGCCGACAGCGCAACCGCCACGACCAGGGTGAACGGGTTCACATGCTCCAACTCGCCCTTCGGCTCAGGCCGCTGAACGGAGAAGCGGCGAAAAATCTCCCGGATCTCCGCCTTGCTGTAGGCGCTGCGGGCATGCCTGCGGCCTCTCGCCGCGCCATTTGACTTTTGTGAGGTTTCCATGTGGGATTGCGGTTTATCAGTTGCCATATGCACCTCTATGACAAGGCACAGGATGGAAGGCAACGTGCACCGCGACGATGAACTGCCGGTTTTCTCGGCCGAACTGACACCCTACCGGTCGCTTGGCCGACAGGGCTACCGGATCCTGCTCGCCCTGACGGGGCTCGTCTGCCTGCTTCACGCGGGTTTCTTCCTGGCCACCGGCGCCTGGCCGATCGGCCTGTTCTTCGGCCTGGACTTTCTTCTTCTCTGGGGCGCCTTCTGGCTCAACTACCGCTCGGGACGGGCGCGCGAAGAAGTCACCGTCTCGCGCACGGATGTGTCCATTCGCAAATATTCCCCCGCCGGCCGCGTGGTGGAGCACCATTTCAATCCGTTCTGGGCGCGTTTTCGCGTGCGCCGTCACGAGGAATTCGGCATCACGAAAATGGTGGTGACGGGGGAGGGGCGGCATACCGATATCGGCTCCTTCCTCAATCCGGACGATCGCGAAAGCTTTGCCAAGGCCTTTCGCGGAGCACTGGCCACGGTGAAGCAGCGGATCTGAGGCGGGCCAAGTTTGTCGCTCCTGGGCAAGAATCGGGTGGCATCTCTTCCCGCATCATGGGAGATTTTCGCCATTGAGAGGATCTGCCCATGAATGCCGTTTCGCCCGCACCCGATTGTGCAACCGACATCACGCCGGACGGCGAGGACTATGCCATCGTCAGCCGGGTGATCGAACTCATCACGCTCGATTACCGCGACCAGCCCTCGCTGGAGCGGATTGCCGCCGAACTTGGCCGGTCGCCCACGCAGCTGCAGAAGGTCTTCACCCGCTGGGCCGGCTTGTCGCCAAAGGCCTTTCTCCAGGCGGTGACGCTGGATCATGCCAAGCGCCTTCTGGGCGAGGAACAGCTGCCGCTGCTGGAAACCTCGTTCGAACTCGGCCTGTCGGGACCGGGACGGCTGCATGACCTGTTCGTCACGCATGAGGCCATGAGCCCGGGCGAATGGAAGGCAAAGGGCGGCGGGCTTGTCATCCGCTACGGCTTCCATCCCTCTCCCTTCGGCCTGGCTTTGGTCATGGCAACCGATCGCGGCCTGGCGGGACTGGCCTTCGCCGATGACGAGGGCGGTCGCGGGGCCTGTTTCGAGGACATGGCGAAACGCTGGCCGAATGCGCAGTATGTGGCCGATCAGCCGGCAACGTCTCCCTTTATCGCGCGCGTCTTCGATCCCGGCCGCTGGTCGTCCCGCGAACCCTTGCGGGTCGTCCTGATCGGTTCGGACTTCCAGGTGCGGGTCTGGCAAAGCCTGCTGAAAATTCCCTTCGGCCGGGCCGTGACCTATTCCGACGTGGCGCGCGACATCGGCCAGCCGACAGCCAGCCGCGCGGTGGGTGCCGCGATCGGCCGCAATCCCATCTCCTTCGTGGTGCCCTGCCATAGGGCGCTCGGCAAGAGCGGCGCGCTCACCGGCTATCACTGGGGACTGACGCGCAAGCGCGCCATCCTGGGCTGGGAGGCCGGGCGGATGTGAACTGGCATATTGGCTATCCGCCCTTGGCAGGCTCGATGATCCGGCTGTATGATGCAGAGGTGCAGTGATTATCACATCTGCTTTCCACCTGCCTTGACCTCACGGATTGATCGACATCGTATTAACACCTTTGGAGATGCCGCCATGCCGACGCGACGTGTCGTACTGACCGATCACCAGCAAGAGACGATCGAGAGACTGGTGCAGTCCGGACGCTTTCAGAACGCCAGTGAAGTTCTGGGTGAGGGCTTGCGGCTGATCGAGCGTCAGGAAGAGCATGATGCCGCGAAGCTCGGCGCGCTGCAAAAGGCCGCCCAGCATGGTTTCGATGACCTTGACGAGGGTCGGTTCGTTGACATTCCTTCAGAAGAGCTTGGCACCTATGTGGCTCGTCTCGGCCTATCGCCTCAAGAGCGGATGAAGCGCTCGAGCGGCTAAAGCAAATGGCCGAGATCCGGCTTTCCTTTGCAGCTGCCAATGACATCAGCGAAATATTGGCGACAACGCGCGAGATGTTTGGGCAAGATGCCTCCCTGCGCTATGAGCGGCTTATTGTCACGGCTCTTCGGGACCTCGGATCTGACTGCCGGCGGATAGGCGCTGTACCCCGTCCGGAGATAGGACCGGATATTTGGAGCTATCATCTGCGCCATAGCCGCGAACGGGCTCGCTCCGATAGCGGATTGGTACGCAGGCCGCGCCACCTGATCCTGTTCCGGCCAATCCGGGCGGATCTTGTTGGGATAGGTCGGTTTCTCCATGACGCGATGGAGCCAAGCCGGCATCTTCCGTCGGATTTCGGCGATGATTTGCCCGACTGACCGCCGTCTGTCACATCCGCAACAACTCCCGTGCCGCCGCCTCATCCGTGATCAGCGTGTTGCAGCCGATGCGCCGGATCGTGGCACGAATGGCCTGTGCGCGATGCGCCCCACCGGAGGACAGAACGATGTGCCGGGCCTTCTTCAGCGTGTCGAGATCGATCGACATGACCCGCTCGTTGATCGGGTGATCGACCGTATGGCCGTTGGCGTCGAGGAAGTTGAACATGGTGTCGCAGACGCAGCCCTGATCCACCAGCTCCCGCAGCGTTTCACGGCTGATGAAACCTTCCGACAGCGAGGTAGAGTGCGGGCCGATATCGCCGCAGGAGACGATGGCGAGATCGAGATCTTCGGCAAGGTCGTAGAGCGTCTTCAGTCCGCATTCCTCGATCAGCGCCCGCTTGGTCTGCACCGAGTCCACCAGAAGCGGGGCCAGAAACATGTAGCATTCGGCCCCGAGCTGGCTGGCCAGGCGCCAGGTATAATCGATGGGATTGGTCTGATGCACCGCGACAATGCCGCCCAAGAGCGAGACGACCTTGCAGTTTTCGCGGCGGGGCGGGCGAAATCCCGAAAGCGAGGCCGTCATGGTGCGGCCCCAGCCGACCCCGATCGTCATGTCATTGGTTACCACCTCGCTCAGGAACTGACCGAGCGCCAGGCCGACGGCCTTGGCGATCGCGCCGGCTTCGCCACCCGGCGGGGAGGGGACGACCACGGCCTCGTCCAGCCCGAACGTGCTTTCCAGCCGGATGGCCAGATCGAAACAGTCTTCGATCCCCTCGCTGATCCAGATCTGTACTTCGGCGCGCTTGACGGCCTCGTCCAGCATGCGGATGACCGTGGAACGGCTGACGCCGAGCTTCTCGGCCACGTCCTTCTGTGTCAGACCCTGGTTGTAATAGAGCCAGGCAGCGCGAAGCCGCAGCGAAGCAGCTTCGGAATAGGCCAGATGGGTGTCGCGTCTGAGTTTCGCCAAGCGGTCGGGGTCCGGGTTCGTTAGTCCATATATTCACCCCACTATCGTCAGCGATGGAACAATTGTCAAACGTGATCAGCAAATGTCCTTGACATTCGCCGCCTGGCACGCAGATATGGTGGGTAAGGGAGGATGAGATTTCGTCGATCCCGCGTGACCCGAACCCTTGAGGAATTTCGATGGCCTCCAAGCTTGAACAATTGCGTTCCATGACCACGGTCGTTGCCGATACCGGCGATATCGAGGCCGTGGCACGGCTGAAGCCGGTGGATTGCACCACCAATCCGACAATCGTTCTGAAGGCGCTCGGCACGCCGGTCTTTGCCGATCGCGTCAAGGAAGCCATCAGCTGGGGCAAGAGCCAGTCCGGCACATCGGATGCCGTGGTGGCCGCCGTGGCCGACCGGCTGGCAATTTCGGTAGGGGCGGCGCTCGCCGAACTGGTTCCCGGCCGCGTCTCGACGGAAGTCGATGCGGACCTCTCCTTCGATACGCAAGCCTCGATCGCCAAGGCGCATGGCATCATCGCCGCCTACAAAGAGCGCGGCATTGAACGGGACCGGATCCTGATCAAGCTCGCTTCGACCTGGGAAGGGATCAAGGCGGCGGAAGTGCTGCAGACGGAAGGCATCGACTGCAACCTGACGCTGCTCTTCTCCAAGGCCCAGGCCATTGCCTGCGCCGATGCCAAGGCCTTCCTCATCTCGCCCTTCGTCGGGCGCATCCTCGACTGGTACAAGAAGTCGACCGGTGAGGATTACACCTCCGAGACGGATCCGGGCGTCATCTCCGTCCGCCAGATCTACAATTACTACAAGGCGAACGGCATCGGAACGATCGTCATGGGCGCGTCCTTCCGCAATGCCGGGGAAATCGAGGCGCTGGCGGGCTGCGATCGGCTGACGATCAGCCCGGCGCTGCTCGACGAGCTGGACAAGGCCGAAGGCACGCTGGAGCGCAAGCTCTCGCCGGACAACATCACCGAAGATCCTTTCCAGCCCATTGACGAGAAATCGTTCCGCTGGATGCTCAACGAAGACGCCATGGCGACGGAAAAGCTGTCCGAAGGCATCCGCTCCTTCGCCAAGGATCTGGTGGCCCTGCGCGAGATGGTGAAGAAGGAACTGGCCGCCGCCTGAGCCGCCGCTCCTTGAAATCCAGCCGATAGCGGCTCGCTTCTTGATGGCTCGCCTCCCGACCGGAGGCGGGCCGTTTTTATGCCGCCAGTCGCTTTGCGGTTGCGACCAGATAATCAATGTCGGTAGCCGCCGGGATCGTGTCGATCTGTCCATGCGCAAGCGCATTGCGCAAATGCGCAAGCCGCCGCATCGGCCCCCCGTCCCGCTGCTCCAGGTGGCCGCTGGAAATCAGCAGGTCGACCAGCGAGGTGGGGGTCAAACTCCGATCAGCCAATTCGGGTTCGAGCCGCCGGGTTGCTGCTTCGATTACACTCCATCCCAGGAGGACGGCTGCGCGCGGTTCGACGGGGGCAAGACCTTCAAGGCTGCTGATTGCGCTCTGCAATTCGCCCTGTGCCACGCGTTCGAGTGCGATCGTTTCCTGCGTGTCATAGACAACCTCCAGCGTCCAATCGGGATGCGCTTCGAAGACGCTCCGCAACTGGGCGAGCCTGACCTCGCTGGTTCGACTTTGCGCGCGCACCACGAAGATTGCCAGCTTCGGTGCGCGATTGATCCCGATCGCCTGGGGTTTTAGTTGACGCAGGAAGTCTGGAAGTTCGTCCGGATCCGGCGCGATGATGAGCGTATAACCGAGCTTCTCCCATCGACCCGACATAGCGGATAGGGCGCCCGTATCGGCGGAAGCTATACTACCCATGTTGCCAGATCCTCGTGCAGGTTATCCGTGATCCGAATATAGACCACCGGAAAGGGCCCGTCCAATGCAGTGGACAAAACCGCGGAGGGATTATGGAACGCAAAGAGTCTTTAAGGTTCGAACTTCTGCACCACGATGCGCTCAACCAGAGCGTCATCGCTGTAAACACAGGCGATCATCGCGTCCAGGATCGGCTTTACCCGGTTGTCGATGTCGCCTTGCATTTCAGCCCGAGGAAACAGGAAGATTGTAACTGCAACGGCTTCGGTGATCAGCCACGATCCTTCCGGCAGGGCGCGTCTGGCTGCATTGCGGATCGTTGCCTTCCAGTTTTCTTTCGCCTGCGGTGATCCCTGCTGACTGACAGCCGTTCCCTCGATCAAGAATTCGAATGGAAGCTCGGGCCACATCCCGCATCATCTCAGTGTTTCGGCCACGCGTCTTCTGGATGATAACCATGTTTCGCGAACAAAGGCCACGACAAACACCGCCGTCATCATGAGCACGATGGTGGGGGCGGGGGCGCTGTCGATCAGGAAGCTGAGCCAGATCCCGACGAGGCTGCAGCCGAGCGCGACGCCGATGGCAACGAGCATCATGGCATGAAACTGCCGCGTCAGCAGAAAGGCGATGGCGCCCGGCGCCACCAGGAAAGCAACCGAGAGGATGATGCCGACGGCTGTGAGGGCGGCCACCACGGTGAGCGAAAGTGCCGTCAGCAGGCCATAATGCAAAAGCTTGACCGCCAAGCCGATGGCCTGCGCGTGCTGCGGGTCGAAAGCGTGCAGCAGCAGGTCTTTGCGCAGGATGCCGAGAAAAAGCACGCAGGCGAGCGCCATGAGGCCCGTCTCGATGAGATCGCGGGGCGCGATGCCGAGCATGTCACCGAACAGGATATGGTCGAGATGCACATCGCTCTTAACGGCCACGAACATCACCAGGCCGAGGCCGAACATGCCGGAAAAGATGATGCCGAGCACGGTATCTTCCTTGATGCGGCTGTTCTCCTTCACATAGCCCGTCGCCAGCGCACAGACCAGGCCGGCCAGGAAGGCGCCAAGCCCGAGCGGCAGCGACAGCATATAGGCAAGCACCACGCCCGGAAGCACCGCGTGGGAAACGGCATCGCCCATCAGCGACCAGCCCTTCAGCACGAGAAAGCAGGACAGCATGGCCATTGGCACGGCGATCATCGCGGTGATCAGGAAGGCATATTGCATGAAGGGAAGCTGGAAGGGCAGCAGGGCAAGCTCGACATAAATACTCATGCCGGCTCCTCCAGCGCATTGGCCCGGCGCCGCCGGGAGGCGAGCAGCCCGTGGCGCGGAGCAAAGATGAAGGCGATCAGGAAGATCAGCGTCTGCAGCACGACGATGATGCCGCCGGTGGCCCCATTGAGGAAATAGCTGGCATAGGCGCCGAAAAAGCTCGTCGCGGCACCGATGCCGGCAGCCAGCAGGATCAGGCGCTGGAACCGGTCGGTCAGGAGATAGGCGGTGGCGCCCGGCGTCACCACCATGGCCACCACCAGGAAAGCGCCCACCGTCTGGAGGGCCGCCACGGTGGAGGCGGCCAGCAGCGTGAAGAAGATGAGTTTCAGAAGGTCCGGCCGCAGGCCGATCGTGCGGGCATGGCTCTCGTCGAAGAAGGTGACCATCAGGTCCTTCCATTTCAGGGCAAGCACGAGCAGGCTGATGCCGCCGATGAGGACGAGCTGCAAGGTATCCTCCGGCGTGATGGCAAGGATATTG
Source organism: Rhizobium sp. SSA_523 (assembly GCF_030435705.1). NCBI lineage: Bacteria > Pseudomonadati > Pseudomonadota > Alphaproteobacteria > Hyphomicrobiales > Rhizobiaceae > Affinirhizobium > Affinirhizobium gouqiense. The sequence continues at coordinate 2,138,305 of NZ_CP129382.1, read as the reverse complement.
CCGAGCACGATCGTCTGGATGTTCACCGATGTCGGGGAAAGCGAGACCATGAACAGGCCAAGGCCGAAAAAGGAGGTGAAGATCAGGCCTATGATCGCATCCTCCCGCAGGCGGGTGCGCTGGTTGAGGAAGAGCATGGCCGCCGCCGCCAATCCGCCGGACAGGAAGGCGCCGAGCGCGAAGGGCAGGCCCAGCATATAGGCGCCGGCAACGCCCGGCACGATGGCATGGGACAGGGCATCGCCGATCAGCGACCAGCCCTTGAGCATCAGATAGGCCGAAAGAAAGCCGCAGACACAGCCGACAAGGCTGCTCACCCAGATGGCATTCAGCATGTAGCCGTAAGTGAAGGGTTCAAGAAGCGTCTGGAGCATGGGTTTTTTCCGCTGGAGCCGGCCGCGGCGGATTGCTGGCTGCGCCATAGGTCACATAGGGCCGCTCGTCATCGGTGATGACGCGCACATGGCGTCCATCCTCGTCGTCATGCAGATCCGTGCCGCCGAGTATGAAATGGCGGAGCACGCCGCCGAACGCCTTTTCCAGATTGGCCTCGTTAAATGTCTCCTCCGTCGGGCCATAGGCGATGACCGTGCCCTTGACGAAGACGGTGCGATCGCAGAATTCCGGCACACTGCCGAGATTGTGAGTCGAGACCAGCATGACGCGGCCTTCGTCGCGCAGCGAGCGCAAGAGCGCGACGATCTGCTCCTCGGTCTTCACGTCGACACCGGTGAAGGGCTCGTCGAGAAGGATAACCTGGCCCTCCTGGGCCAATGCGCGGGCGAGAAAGACGCGTTTGCGCTGACCGCCGGACAATTCGCCGATCTGGCGTTTGCGAAACTCCTGCATATTCACCCGCATCAGAGCCTGCGTCACCATCTCATGGTCGCGGCGCGAGGGAATGCGCAAAAGGTTCATGTGACCGTAGCGGCCCATCATCACCACGTCCTCGACCAGAACCGGGAAGTTCCAGTCGACATCCTCCGCCTGCGGCACATAGGCCACAAGGTTCTTGCGAAGCGCCTCACGCGCCGGCATGCCGAGGATCTCAACGGAACCGCCGGACAGAGGCACAAAGCCCATGATGGCCTTGAACAAGGTCGACTTTCCGGCACCATTGACACCGACCAGCCCGGTAATCGTGCCCTTGGGGACCTGGAAGCTGGCATGGCGAAGCGCGGTATGGCCATTGCGGTAGGAGACGGTGACATCCGCGACATCAAGCCCCAGAGGTTGCGGCTTCACCTTTCCCATCATCATTGCGCCAGTCCTTTCGCAATCGTCTGCGTCGTCACCTTCAGCAGATCGAGATAGGTCGGCACCGGGCCATCCGGATCGCTGAGGCTGTCGACATAGAGGACGCCGCCATAGCTCGCCCCGGTTTCACGCGCCACCTGGTTGGCCGGATCGGGCGAGACCGTGCTTTCTGAAAAGATCACGCTCACCCGGTTGCTGCGCATGGCATCGATCACCGCCTTCACCTGCTGCGGCGTGCCCTGGCTGTCGGCATTGACCGGCCAGAGATAGAGTTCCTTCAGGCCGAAATCGCGGGCGAGATAGGAGAAGGCGCCCTCGCTTGTGACAAGCCAGCGACGATCTTCCGGCAGTTGGTCGAGAAGATCGCGTATCGGCTGCACCGCCGCCCTGATCTGGTCCGAATAGGCCTTGGCATTGGCGGCGTAGAGATCGGCCTTTGCAGGGTCAACCGCGGCGAGCGCCTTGCGGATGTTCTCAACATAGATCAGCCCGTTGGTGGGCGACATCCAGGCATGCGGATTGGGCTTGCCTTGATAGGCGCCGCCGGCAATCGCCATGGGCTCGACACCGTCGGAGACCGTCACGCTTGGCACGTCGCCCAGATTGGCGAGGAATTTCTCGAACCATTGCTCCAGGTTCAGGCCGTTGCGCAGCACGAGGTTAGCGTCCCGGGCGCGCAATATGTCGCGCGGCGTCGGCTGGTAATTGTGGATCTCGGCGCCCGGCTTGGTGATGCTCTCCACCTCGGCCCCATCGCCCGCAACATTCTTCGCCATGTCGGCAATGATGGTGAAGGTCGTCACGACCTTGGGTTTCTCCTGCGCCAGGCCGGGACCGGCAAACAGCGCAGACATGACGATCGCCAGGGCAGCGAAAGGCAGCTTCCGCACAGATTTTATCCTCTCTTGCAACTCATTTGCAATCTAAGCTACCGCGATCGACGGCTTTGTCAATGCTATTGCAAATCATTCGCAGAAATTGTCGGTGGTGTCAGGCGCGATGCGGATCTCCATCGGCTGGCCAAGCCCGCGGTGGCGCAGAGCATTTCCGGTAAAACCGGATTTCCCGCAGTCCGGACGCAAAAACGCTGAAACACTTTTGCTGGACCTGCTCCAGGTTTCGGCGGCCCATGCCGGCTTTCAGCCGGATGCGGGAAGTTAAAGTTTCCTCAAGAGTAATCGGTCAGGATGGCTCCAGTTCCGAGACATTGGATTGTACTGAGTGGGGTTACGCATGCCGGAGTTCCGGGCGTGAAAGGCGTAAAGATACGGCTATCACGGACTCTCGTCATCGTTTTGGGCGGCTTCTTCCTGATCGGAGGAAGCGGTGCCGCTGCCCTGTTTCTGGGTGCCGACCAGCTTCTGGGCCCTTCTTACGAGGAGGTGAACGGATTGGAATGCACCACGCTGCAATTGGTGAAGATCAAGCGGGACAATCATTTCTGGGTGCGCAAATTCGTGTTCACCGAAGGCGGCACGGGTCCTGCCCGTCTCCGCACCGCCCTGCGCGTGGCCAAGGCCGTGCAGACCGCGGAACACGCCGATCTTGTGCAGGTCACCGTGCTGGACAAGACCGGGCCAACCCAGCGCGCCGCCATGCGCGGGCGGGCCATCGGTGCGCAGGTGGTCTATATCGCCGATGCCGCCAAGGCTCCCGATCCGTCCGACCCCATGTATACCGCGTTTTACGTGGATGGATCGGCCGGCGGGAACGGCGAATTCTACGGTTTGCGGATCGAGCCGCCGCTGGAAGACATGACTGCAATGGCGGCCAGGCTGACCGATACGGCCGACTGTGTCTCACCCGTTGCCGAGGCGTCGGCGCATGGCGATGGCCATGGTGCGCCGGCCGGCAAGAAGGGCGGCCATGACTCCAAGGCGGAGCATGGCGACGCCGAAGGGCATGGGAAGAGCGACGGACATGGCAAGAGCGACGGGCATGGCAAAGCCGAAGAACATGGAGACGGCGAGGCGCATGGCGGCGCAGAGGATGCACCGGCAGCCCAAGCCGATCATGGCGGACCGGCGCCGGCAAAGGACGGCGAAGGCCATAGCCAGGAAAGTACCGCACCTCATGACGGAAAGCCGGCCGATCAGGGGGAGGAGAGCGGCGGGCTCTTGAGTTCGCTGTCGGGGATGATTTTCGGCAAGCCCGCCGATGCATCGACGGTCGAGGCCGCACAGGCCGAGGCCCCGCATGGCGCGGCGCCATCTTCGGACCATTCCGCCCCCAGCACGGAGCATACCGCCGTGACCGAGGGACCGGGGATCTTTGCCCGGCTGCAGGCAATGGTCTTTGGATCGGACGCGGCGGACACGCAGTCCGCATCCGCCCCGTCATCCGCCTCGTCGCCCGCCCCGTCACCCCTGTCGGCGCCGACCGCCGCTGGATCCGATGCCGGGTCAGGCGACGGCATCGACCCGGTCAAGGTCGCTGCCCCGACGGATGAGGCTGCGCCGGCTCATTCCACGCCCTCCGCGGCTGCGCCGCATGCACCCGTGGACGCCGGCCACTGACGCTCAGCCAGCCGCTCTTCTGCCTCAAGACAGCTGAAACGCAAACGGCCCGCCGAAGCGAGCCGTCCGAACCGGTTTGCAATCTCGAGGATTTCCGGTGAAACGGGATCACCTGAAATGCTCTGTCTCTTTGTTTTTACGCAGTCCGGACGCAAAACCGCTGACGCATTTTGCTGGACCTGCTCTAGATGATCAATCGGCCTTGTTGCGGCGGGCCGGAAAGAGAATGACGTCGCGGATCGACGGCGCATTGGTGAGAAGCATGATCAGGCGGTCGACGCCGATCCCCAGCCCGCCGGCGGGCGGCATGCCCTGATCGATGGCGTCAAGGAATTCGTCGTCCAGCTGCTTGTCCTTCTCGCCGCGCGAATGCGCCTGCTCGAGCTGCTCTTCCATGCGGCGGCGCTGCTCTTCCGGATCGTTGAGCTCGGAGAAGGCATTGCCCACTTCCCAGGCATTGCAATAGGTCTCGAAACGTTCGACAAGCCGCGGCTCGCCCGGCACTTCCTTGGCGAAGGGCGAAATATCCTTCGGAAAATGCGTGACATGGCTCGGCTGAATCAGCGTGCCTTCCACCTTCTCCTCGAAAATGAAGGCCAGGCATTCGCCCCAGGTCCAGTCCTTCTCCACCGCAAAGCCGGCAGCCTTTGCGGCGTTGCGGGCTTCCTCGTCGGTCTTGAGCGACAGGAAGTCGATGCCGGTCGCTTCCTTCACCGCATCCGGCATCGGCACGCGCTTGAACGGGCCCTTGAAGGAGAGCGTCTTGTCGCCAAAGGTGACATCGGTTGTGCCGTGGATGGAAAGCGCCAGCGTTTCGAACAGGCGCTCGACGAGGCCCATCATGTCCTCGTAATCGGCATAGGCCCAGTAGCATTCCATCATGGTGAATTCGGGATTGTGGCGGGTGGAAACGCCTTCATTCCGGAAGTTGCGGTTGATCTCGAAGACCTTGTCCGACAGGCCCGAAACCAGAGTGCGCTTCAAAAACAGTTCCGGCGCGATGCGCAGGTACATGTCCATCTTCAGCGTATTGTGGAAGGTCTTGAACGGATCGGCCGTCGCCCCGCCATAGACGGTCTGCAGCATCGGGGTCTCCACCTCGAGAAAGCCCTCGCCTTCCAGGAAGCGGCGGAAGCCGGAGACGATCTTCGAGCGCTGCTGGAAGCGCAGCTTGCTTTCCTCGTTCGACATGATGTCGAGGTGGCGCTTGCGGTAGCGCAGTTCGATGTCCGAGACGCCATGCCATTTTTCCGGCATGGGCAGAAGGGACTTGGTGAGCATGGTGATCTCTTGCGCGTTGATCGTCAGCTCGCCACGCTTGGTGCGCCGGACAATGCCCGTCACGCCGATGATATCGCCGATATCGATCATCGACAGCATGTCGCGGGCGGCTTCCGGCGTCGTATCCTTGTGGGAAAAGATCTGGATCTTGCCGGACGCATCGCGGATATCCATGAACATGCCGGAATTGCGCGAGGAATAGACGCGGCCCGCAACGGTGACGACATCCTGCGTCTCGACGTCCGGCTCGAGGCTTTCGTATTTCTCGGTCAGTTCCGCATTGGTCATGCTGCGGTGGAAATGCGCCGGATAGACATCACCGATCTTTTCGCGCAGCAGCGCCAGTTTCTGGCGGCGCACTTCGGTGGCGTCGGAGGAAAGCGCGGTTTCTGTCTTCTGTTCGCTCATCATATATCGCCTTTTGGGGCCATCTTTGTTTCAGGTTACCCATTTCTGCCGGGCCGGCGTCTCCTCCTTGAAGAGGAAGAGGCCCGGCGGGGCAGGGATGAGTATTCAGCAATGCCGCCGCATGGAGCAGCATCCGCCCGTTATTTCTCTGCACCCACCATGGATGCCACCACCGTTGCGGCGATCTTCAGGCGCTGGCGCACCACGGAACGGCCCAGCAGCGCCATGGAATCGAAGAGCGGCAGAGAGCGCGAGCTTCCCGACATGGCGATGAACAGCGGCGGCGTCACCACGCGCAGCTTCTTGCCCAGCTTGTCGGCCACCGCGCGCAATTCCTGATCGATGGATTCCACGGTCCATTCCGGCATTTTCTCGAAATCGGCCTGAACGGTGGTGATGATCTCCAGCGTCTCGGCCGGGCTGGTCTTCAGCCCGCCGAAGGAGGCGGGGGTGAGGCCCAGATCACTGGCGAGCAGGAAGCCGGCCAGCTGCGGCAATTCGCCGAGCTTGGAAATGCGGCTCTGGGACAGCTTCAGCCCTTCGGTGAGGCGATCATTTTCCATGGCCCATGTCAGGCTGCGGGCAATGAATTCCTCCGGGCTCAGCTTTTCGCGCAGCCAGCGGCCGTTCAACCAATCCAGCTTCTGGATGTCGAAGATGGCGCCTGCCTTGGAAAGGTTGTCCGGATCGAATTTCTGCGTCAGATCGTCGACGCTCAGCAGTTCCTCTCCCTCGGCGATCTGCACGAAGAAAAGGCCGAGAAAGTTCATCAGCGCTTCCGGCAGGTAGCCGAGCGCCGAATAATAGGAGATCGAAGTCGGGTTCTTGCGCTTGGACAGTTTCGACTTGTCGGCATTGCGCATGAGCGACAAATGCATGAAGACCGGCTGCTCCCAGCCGAAATAGCGGTACAGCAGAATGTGCTTCGGCACCGAAGCCAGCCATTCCTCGCCGCGCGCGACATGGGTGATCTTCATCAGGTGGTCGTCGATGACATTGGCCATGTGATAGGTCGGCATGCCGTCGCCCTTGATCAGCACCTGCATGTCGACCGAATCCCACGGGATCGAGACATCGCCGTAGACGCCGTCGGTGAAATCGCAGGACCCTTCCGTCGGGATCTTCATGCGGATGACGGAGCTTTCGCCCGCATTCATCTTGCTTGTCACTTCCTCGGCGGTCAGCTTCAGGCAGTGGCCGTCATATTTGGGCGGCTTTCCGGCGGCGCGCTGGGCTTCGCGCATGGCCTCGAGCCGTTCCGGCGTGCAGAAGCAGCGGAAGGCATGGCCCTTGTCCAGAAGGTCCTGCGCATAGGGCTGGTACATGTCCTTGCGGTCGGACTGGCGATAGGGACCGTAAGGGCCGCCGACATCCGGGCCCTCGGCCCAATCCAGGCCGCACCATTTCAGGGCATCCAGGACCTTCTGTTCATATTCGCGCGTCGAGCGGGTGGCATCGGTATCCTCGATGCGCAGGATGAATTCGCCGCCGTGCTTCTTGGCGAAGAGATAGTTGAACAGTGCGATATAGGCGGTGCCGACATGCGGTTCGCCAGTGGGAGAGGGTGCGATGCGGACGCGAACGCCGGAAGTGCTCATGGGGCCTGCTTCAACTTAAAAAGCGCCCGCGAAGGCGCTATCTTGATCTTCGGGATTGGCAGGCCTTAGCGCATATTCTGCGGTGAGCGTCAAGATTTTGCGGGCAGATCGCGAGATTTCTGCCGTCTCGGCTCTAGGGTCTGTTGACATTCAGGGTTTGGAACGTGGTTTGCGAGACTATGGCCCATTTCTCTGCAAATCCTGCGGACGCGTCGGATTTGCCCGCTGAATGCGTTGAAAATGCTCATGATACATTTGGGTATCAATTGCGTTTTTCGCATGTTCAGCAACCAAATCTGTAACGCGCCACGTCCGAAACCTGATTGTCAACAGACCCTAGCTGAGCGGCCAGAACCACATCAAGGCCGGCACGCTGACCGCCACGATCAGGAAGGACAGCGGCAGGCCAAGCCTCGGATAATCGGAGAAGCGGTAGCCGCCCGGCCCCATGACCAGCGTGTTGCATTGATGCCCGACGGGGGTGAGGAAATCCGAACCGGCGCCGATCGCCACCGCCATCAGGAAGGCTTCCGGCCTAAATCCCAGCGTGGTGGCGAAGCTGACGGCGATCGGGCCCATCACGAGCACGGTTGCCGCATTGTTGAGAAAGGGCGTGACGGCCATGGCGGTCAGCATGATCAATGCCAGCGCGCCGAAGGGCGGTAGGTTGTGCGCCACTTCGCCGAGCCAGCCGGCGATCAACTCGCTGCCGCCGGTCGTGCGCAGGCTGTCGGAGACCGGGATGAGTGCGCCCAGCATCACCAGAATGGGGCCGTCCACCGCCTTGTAGAGATCGTTGAGCGGCACGGCGCCGAACAGTGCCATGCCCAGCGCTGCCGCGAAGAAAGCGATGGCGACCGGCGCATAGCCCAGCGCCGTGGCAATCATCGCCACCGCCAGGATGGCGATCGGGATCAGCGCCTTGCGCTGCGTGCCGAGCATGATTTCCTGATGCGCAAGCGGCAGAAGCGCCAGGTCCTGCAGGACAACCGGCAGGGTCTTGCGGCCGCCCTGCAGCACGATCACGTCGCCTTCCTGCAGGGCGAGATCGCGCAGGCGTTCGCGCAGTCTCTCACCCCGGCGGCTGACCGCGAGCAGGTTGACGCCGCGGGTATAGGACAAGGCCAGATCGCGCACCGAAAGCCCGGCCAGGACGGATTGCCGCGAGATGACCGCCTCGATCGAAACCAGATCCTGCTGCGTGCGCCCGCCTTCATAGATCGCCTTGCCCGAGAGCTTCAGCTTCGCTCCCGAAATGACCCGTTCGAGGACGGCCGAGCGTCCCTCGAGCACGACGGAATCCTCCTCGCGCAGGATCAGGTCGGGAAAGGGCGACATGCGGGTCGGGCCGCGCAGAACGGCGGTCGCCACGAGTTCGCCATCGCCCAGCTTCAGCAATTCGCTCAAGGGACGACCGGCAACGGTCGATTGTGCGGTCACCATGGCCTCGGATGCGTAATTGGAAATCTCCACGGCTTCCTCGATGTTCAGCGACTGCTTGCGCCGTTCCGGAACCAGCCAATAGAAGAACATCAGGAAGGTGACCCCCACCAGTGTGAGGATGCCGCCGACCGGCGTGAAGTCGAACATGGTGAAGGAGGTGCCGGTCATTTCCGCCCTCAGCCGCGAGACAACGATATTGGGCGAGGTGCCGATCTGCGTCATCAGGCCGCCGAGAAGGGCGGAGAAGGCCATGGGCATCAGATAGCGGGAGGGAGAGACGCCGGCCCTTCGCGCGAACTGGAAGGCGACCGGCATCATGATGGCCAGCGCGCCGATATTCTTGATGAAGGCCGACAGGATGGCCACGACGATCATCAGCAGGGCGAGCTGCGCCCGCATCGAGCCGAGATTGGGGAAGAATTTCTTGATCGCCATGTCGACGACGCCGGAGCGCGCGACACCGGCACTGACGACAAGCGCGCTGCCGACGATGATGACGATGTCATCGGAAAAGCCGGAAAATGCGTGTTCGAACGGAACGACACCGACCGCGACGGCAACCACCAGCGCGCAACATGCAACGAGATCATAGCGGTAACGATCCCAGATGAAGACCGCCATCATGCCGGCGATCACACAGAAGGCGAGAATTTGCTGGCTGGTCATGCCGCTCCGACAGGGCAAGGCGGTGTGCGGAACCGCCGGGGGAGGATAGTGCGCCGCACTCTATACGAAATTCTGGTGATAGAAAGCCACGGCAAGGCTTGCCATGGTGAACCGGGCGATGGATGTCCGGCGGGCGGCGCGCCTTTTGGGCGCGCTCGTCTGCCGGGTCCTGTCCCCGAGCAGACCCTAATGCCGTGCCGTGCCGTTTGTTCCCGCAGTCCGACCGCAAGATCCATGCGCTGCGGCCGGATCCTGCCGATCGCTTGCCGATCCGCTGCCCGATCTCCATCAGGCCATCCGGCCAACGCGGCATTGCGGCGACGGCCGGGGTTCTGCCGTGGACCGGAAGGGAACTGGCCTCAGCCCGGCAGGCGCCGACCGACCCTAGTGGACGGTGCCGCCGCTCTGGCCTGCCTCGCGCTTGCGCTGTCGCGCATTGCGGGCGAACATGTTCAGCACCTCGACCAGGGCGGAAAAGGCCATGGCGGCGTAGATATAGCCCTTGGGCACATGGAAGCCCATGCCGTCGGCAATCAGCGTCGTGCCGATCATCAGCAGGAAGGCCAGCGCCAGCATGACGATGGTGGGGTTCTTCTCGATGAAATTGGCCAGCGGCGTGGCGGCGACCAGCATCACGGTGACGGCGGCGACAACCGCGATGATCATGATCGGCAGATGCGGCGTCATGCCCACGGCGGTGATGATGCTGTCGATGGAGAAGACCAGATCGAGCAGGAGGATCTGGCCGATGGCGGAAGCGAAGGTCGTGGTGGCCACGCCGCCGACCATGTCTTCCTTGTGGTCCTGCAGGTCGACGCTGTGGTGGATTTCCTTGGTCGCCTTCCAGACGAGGAAGAGACCGCCGGCGATCAGGATCATGTCCTTCCATGAGAAGCCGTGACCGAAAGCCTCGAAGACGGGCGTCGTCAGCTGGACGATCCAGGCGACCGTGCCGAGCAGAGCGAGGCGCATCACGAGCGCAAGGCCGATGCCGATCTTGCGGGCTCTTTCGCGATGTTCCGCGGGCAGCTTGTTGGTAAGGATCGAAATGAAGATCAGATTGTCGATCCCGAGGACGACCTCCATGACGACGAGAGTGACAAGAGCGACCCAGGCGGCCGGATCCTGAACAAGCTGTACGATATCCTGCATAAACGGACTTTCCCCTCAGGCCGGGCAATTTCCGGCAGGGGAGAGTTAAGCTATTTCAGCCGTTTTTCAAGCGGGCCGCGCGTGATCGGGCGATGCTCCGTAGCCTGCCATGAACAGGCGCACGGCGCTGTTGATCTGCTTTTCGATTTCGGCCCTGGAAGGCGGCTGCGCCATGTGCCCGAACAGGCGCATCTTCATGAAGGTTCCGGTCGATAATTCGAGGAAGTGACGCGCCGCCTGGGAAACGTCATCCATTCTCAGCACGCCGCGGGCGATCTGGCGGATGAGGAAGCGCTCCAGAAAGAAGCGGATATTCATGGAATCATCCTGGAAGAAGCGTTGCGACAGGATCGGCATGCGCGGCGCCACGCTGATCATGGTTCGCATGGCCGATATCGTCTCATGACTGGTCACCCGCTCGGCAAATGCGACGCCGAAGCGGTAGAGACCGTCCTCCACTTCCTCGCTGCCATCCAGGATATCGCGCATGGATTCGGCAAGCCTCGTGCGCTCGCGTTCCATGATGGCGGCGAACAAATCATCCTTGTTCTGGAAATAGACATAGATCGTCCCCTTCGAGACGCCGGCCTCGCGGGTAATGTCGTTCATGCTGGCCGCGTCGAAGCCGAGGCGCATAAAGACCCGCTTCGCGCCATCCAGGATCTGTTCGCGCTTTGCCGGGTCCTCGCCGGCGGCAAACCGCCCTGCGGCCAAGGCTGCCCCGGAGCGCGGACACTTGTTCTCCAGCATTTGTGAACCTTCATTAAAAGAATTCGAACCGATCAGTTCGATCCCCTCTTGATATGTGGGATGCATCGGATTATGTCAATCCGCATTGAACCGAACGGTTCGATGGAAATTCTCGCCCCCAAGACCATCTGGTGACCGTAATGACAGTCTCGTCCAATTCAGGCTCGCTGCGCGTCGTGGCGAAAGACGAAGCCCCCGGTGCGGATCTGGATGCGCGCACGGACGTCCCGGTCAGCGAAAAGCCCTCGGCTCCTGCCGCCTCGGGAACGGATGCCAAGTCCGCCGAGCCGCCTGCCAAGAAGAAGAAGCGCAGTCCGATCCTGCCGGTGCTGCTTCTGGCCATGCTCGCCGGCGGTGGCTGGTACGGGTATAACTGGTGGACCGATGGTCGGTTCCTGATCTCGACCGACGACGCCTATGTCCAGGGAGACATCGCCGTCATTTCTCCAAAAGTCTCCGGCTATGTCGAGAAGGTGAATGTCGTCGAGAACCAGACGGTCAAGGCGGGCGATCCGCTGGTGACGCTGGACCAGGGCGATTATCAGATCGCGCTCGAACAGGCGAAGGCCAATGTGGAAAGTGCTCGTCTGGCCGTGTCGCGCATCGATGCGCAGATTGCGGGCGGCGAAGCAAGCGTGAAGCAGTCGCAGGCACAGCTCGGCGCGCTGCAGGCCGCCTTGAGGGGGGCCGAGATCACCAAGAAGCGGGCTGCGGAGCTGGCGGCCAAGAGTGTCGGAACGACCGCCGAACTGGATAATGCCCAGATCGCCCTGGAACAGGCACAGGCCAATCTCGCGGCCGGCGAAGCCGCCGTCACCTCGGCGCAGGCCAATATCGAGCTCTTGAAGGCGCAGCGCAACGAGGCCGTCAATACCATCCGCCTGCAGGAGCTGGCCGTCGACCAGGCAGAGCGCAATCTCAGCTTCACCATTCTCAAGGCGCCCTATGACGGCACCATCGGCAATTTGTCGGTGCAGACCGGTGATCTGGTGTCGAGCGGCAAGCGCCTCGCATCGCTCGTGCCGCTGAGTGATCTCTATGTGGATGCCAATTTCAAGGAAACGCAGATCGGCCAGATCGTGCCGGGCTCGAAGGTTCGCCTGCATGTCGATGCATTCGACGGCGATACGGTGATGGGAACGGTGCAGTCGATCGCCCCGGCCTCCGGCTCCGTCTTCTCGCTGCTGCCGCCGGAAAACGCCACAGGCAATTTCACCAAGGTGGTGCAGCGCGTCCCCGTGCGGATCGCCATTCCCCGGGAAGAGCTTGAGCGCGGTCACCTCAGGGCCGGCCTCAGCGTCGTCGCCGATGTCGATATGCGCACGGCGCCCAACCGGAACGCGGCCCTGGCCGGCCGCTGATCGCGCCGCCCCTTTCGCGTCAAGGAGTTCATCATGGCTGCCACCACTGCCACGGCCGGCGCCATTCCAGCCGATCCGCCGATGGACAGGCGCAAGCTCATCGCGTTTTTCGCGATGGTCGTCGGCATGTTCATGTCGATCCTCGACATCCAGATCGTCTCGGCCTCCCTCTCGGAGATCCAGGCGGGCCTGTCGGCCGGGTCGGATGAGATCGCCTGGGTGCAGACCTCCTATCTGATCGCCGAGGTCATCATGATCCCGCTCTCGGGAACGCTGGCGCGGATCCTGTCGACGCGCGTGCTGTTCACGCTTTGCGCCGGCGGCTTCACGCTCGCCTCGGCGCTCTGCGCGACCGCCACCAATATCGAGCAGATGATCTTCTATCGCGCCTTGCAGGGCTTTATCGGCGGCGGCATGATCCCCTCGGTCTTTGCCGCGGCCTTCACCATCTTCCCGCCCTCCAAGCGATCCGTCGTCTCGCCGATCATCGGACTGATCGCCACGCTCGCGCCGACCATCGGGCCGACCGTCGGCGGCTATCTCAGCAATGCCTTTTCCTGGCACTGGCTGTTCCTGGTCAATATCGTGCCGGGCATTTTCGTCACCGTGCTCGCCTGGAGCTTCATCGATTTCGACAAGCCGCAGCACCAGCTGATGAAACGCTTCGACTGGTGGGGGCTGGCCTCCATGGCGATCTTCCTCGGCTCGCTCGAATATGTCCTGGAGGAAGGCAACAACAAGGACTGGTTCAGCGACGAGCACATCGTCATGGGAACGCTCGCCATGGTGATCGGCGCCGTGGTGTTCTTCTGGCGTGCCTTCAGGGTCGATTTTCCCGTGGTGGACCTGAAGGCCTTCACCAACCGAAACTTCGCCTTCGGCTCGCTCTTCTCCTTCATCATGGGCGTCGGCCTGTACGGGCTGACCTATATCTACCCGCTGTATCTTGCCCGCATCCGCGGCTACGACGCGCTGATGATCGGCGAGACCATGTTCGTCTCCGGCCTCGCAATGTTCTTCACCGCGCCCGTTGCCGGCATCCTGTCCAGCAGGCTGGATCCGCGCGTCATGATGGCCATCGGTTTCTTCGGCTTTGCAACCGGAACCTATATGGTCACCGGGCTTACGGCGGATTGGGACTTCTACGAGCTGCTCGTGCCGCAGATCCTGCGCGGCTGCTCGCTGATGCTGTGCATGGTGCCGATCAACAATGTGGCGCTCGGCACGCTTCCACCGCAGCGCATCCAGAACGCATCGGGCCTTTACAATCTGACGCGCAATCTCGGCGGGGCGGTCGGGCTTGCAATCATCAATACCATGCTGACGCAGCGGACGGACGAGCATTATGCGAGGCTTTCCGAACATGTGAATTACGGAAACCCGGCAGCGCTCGACTGGATGGACAGCGTCGGCGCAAATTATTCCTCCTACGGCATGGATGGAGCAAGCGTGGCGCTGTCGAAACTGGCCGGCATGGTGCACCAGCAGGCAACCATCATGTCCTTCATCGATGTCTTCATGGGGCTCACCATCCTGTTCGGCTCCTTGATCCTGCTGGTCAGCCTGATTTCCAAGCCGCAGGCCGCACCGCCCGCCGGGGGAGGTCACTAGGTCGAACGCAATCGGGTCTCGCTCAATCCTTCTCGTTTCTCCCGAAATCCACCGCCGAGAAGGATAGGGGTCGTCGCTCACGCGGCGGCCCCTTTTTCGTTCCGGCCAGCACCGGCGCATTTCTGATTTACGTACCTCAGATTTCGCGCTATGGAGGGCGCCGGAGGAGAGATGAAGCCGACAGTCCACGATATCGCAGCCTATGCCGGTGTCAGCCTGGCAACCGTCGACCGTGTTCTCAACGGCCGCGCCGGCGTGCGCGCGGTTACACGCGCGCGCGTCGAGGAGGCCGTCAAGGCGCTGGGCTTCGTGCGCGACCTCGCTGCCGCCAATCTTGCCAAGGGACGGATCTACAGCTTTGCCTTCATCCTGCCAGACAACGACAACTCCTTCATGCGGGCGCTGCGATCCGAAGTCGAAGATGCGGCCGGGCGCGGCGCGCGGGAGCGGATGCAGATCCGCCTGCATGCTGTTCCGGCCTTCGATCCGCAGGCGCTGACGGCGGCGCTGGAACAGATCCTGGCCGAAGCGCCCGACGGCGTGGCCTTTGTCGCGATCGACGCGCCGCAGGTGCGCAATGCCGCCGATCGCCTGATCGAGGCAGGCATTGCCGTGGTGACGCTGGTCTCGGATCTCGGCACCGCGCATCGGCGGCATTTCGCCGGCATCGACAATATGGCCGCCGGCCGCACCGCCGGCACGCTGATCAGCCGTTTCATCGGCCAGCGGCCCGGGCCCGTGCTGGCGCTGGCCGGCTCGCTGATGGTGCGCGATCACCGCGAACGGCTGGAGGGTTTTTTCAGCGTCACGCACAGTGTTCTGGGGAAGGGCCGGCTTCTGCCCGTCGTTGAGGGACGGGACGATCCCGCCGTGACGGAGCGGCTCGTCCAGGAGGCGCTAGCCCGCCATCCGGATCTGGCGGGTATCTACAGCGCCGGTGCCGGCAATCGCGGCATCATCGGCGCGCTGGATCGCCGGCTGTCCGCTGCGCCGGCCGGGCGGGAGCGGCCGGTGGTCATCCTGCATGAACTGACGCCCGTCACGCGCGATGCGCTCAGCCGGGACGTGATCGATGCCGTGTTGAACCAGGATCCCGGTCACGAAGTTCGCAGCGCTTTGCGCGTGCTGAAGGCGCAGGTCGAAGGCGCTGCGGTGATCGAGGCGCAGGAACGCATCCGCATCGACATATTCTTGAAGGACAATCTGCCCTGACCGGGGCATGTTTAGGAGGACACGCAATGTATCTTGGTCTTGATCTCGGCACTTCGGGCGTCAAAGCGCTGCTGATCGATGGCGACCAGCGCATCATCGGCTCTGCGACGGGCGGTCTGGATGTGTCGCGACCGCATCCGGGCTGGTCGGAGCAGGATCCGGCCGATTGGCTGCGGGCGACGGAAGAGGCAGTCCAGGCCCTCAAGGCCACCCATGCCGACGCGCTTGCGGCGGTGCGCGGCATCGGCCTTTCGGGGCACATGCACGGCGCCACGCTGATCGGCGCTGATGACCAGGTGCTGCGCCCCTGCATCCTGTGGAACGACACCCGGTCCTACCGGGAAGCGGCGCAGATGGATGCCGATCCCCGCTTCCGCGCCATTACCGGCAACATTGTCTTTCCGGGCTTTACCGCGCCCAAGCTTGCCTGGGTGAAGGCCAATGAGCCGGACATTTTCGCCCGGATCGCCAAAGTGCTCCTGCCGAAGGATTACCTGCGGCTCTGGCTCAGTGGCGAGCATATCTCCGAAATGTCGGATTCGGCCGGCACGTCCTGGCTGGACACGGGACGCCGCGCCTGGTCCGCCGAACTTCTCGCCGCGACGGAGCTGGCTGAGGATCAGATGCCGCGGCTGGTGGAAGGCACCGAACCGGCGGGCGTGCTGCGTGCCGAACTTGCGGCACGCTGGGGCATGGCAAGCGGTGTCGTGATTGCCGGCGGGGCCGGCGACAATGCCGCCTCGGCCTGCGGCATGGGCACCGTCGCCGAAGGCCAGGCCTTTGTCTCGCTCGGCACGTCCGGGGTTCTCTTCGCCGCCAATGCCGCCTACCTGCCGAAGCCGGAAAGCGCCGTGCACGCCTTTTGCCACGCGCTCCCGCAGACCTGGCACCAGATGGGTGTCATCCTGTCGGCAACGGATGCGCTCAACTGGCATGCCAAGGTCACCGGCCGGTCCGCCGGCGAACTGTCCGCCGAGGTCGGGGACGTGCTGCATGCGCCGACCGGCGTCACCTTCCTGCCCTATCTCTCGGGCGAGCGAACCCCGCACAATGACGCCACCATTCGCGGCGCCTTCATCGGGCTCGGCCATGAAACGGATCGGGCGGCGCTGACGCAGGCCGTGATGGAGGGCGTGAGCTTTGCCATTCGCGACAGTCTGGAGGCGCTGAAATCGGCCGGCACGGCCATGCAGCGCGTGACCGCCATCGGCGGCGGTTCGCGCTCGCGCTACTGGCTGGCCTCGATCGCCACGGCGCTGGACATGCCGGTGGACATCCCGGCCGACGGCGATTTCGGCGCCGCTTTCGGCGCTGCCCGCCTTGGGCTGATCGCCGCCACCGGCGCCGAGCCCTTGTCGGTCTGCACCGCTCCGAAGACGGCAGAGACCGTAGAGCCCGTCGCGTCGCTGCGCCAAGCCTATGACACGGCCTATCACCGCTACCGGGCGCTTTATCCGGCCATCCGGGGCATTTGAGAGATCCCCCTCATCCGCCTGCCGGCACCTTCTCCCCAAGGCGAGACGGGACAAGCGGCAGCCGCCGACAATCCCCTCTCCCCTTGAGGGAGAGGGCAGGGTGCGGGGCAATCCCGCCACCCTTTCGAAACAGATAGACGACAGAAATGGAGAAATACCAATGACCACAGGCTTTTTCGGAAATATCGAAACGATCAAATATGAAGGTCCGGACAGCACCAATCCGCTGGCCTTCCGTCACTACAACCCGGACGAGATCGTCCTGGGCAAGCGGCTGGAAGACCATCTGCGCTTTGCCGTCGCCTATTGGCATACCTTCGTCTGGCCGGGCACCGATCCCTTCGGCGGCAATACGTTCGAGCGGCCCTGGTTCGAGGATACGCTGGATGCCGCGCGGCTGAAGGCCGATGTCGCCTTTGAATTCTTCCAGCTTCTCGGCGTTCCCTATTACTGCTTCCACGATGCGGATGTCCGCCCGGAAGGCAAGGACTTCGCGGAGAACACCAAGAACCTCAACGCGATCGTCGATCACTTTGCCAGGAAGCAGGAGGAGACGGGCGTCAAGCTTCTCTGGGGAACGGCGAACCTGTTCTCGCATCGCCGCTATATGTCGGGTGCCGCCACCAATCCGGATCCGGATGTCTTTGCCTTTGCAGCAGCGACGGTGAAGACCTGCATCGACGCCACGCAGAAGCTCGGCGGCGAGAACTATGTCCTGTGGGGCGGCCGCGAAGGCTATGAAACCCTGCTCAACACCGATCTCGGCCGCGAACTGGACCAGATGGGCCGCTTCCTGAACCTCGTGGTGGAATACAAGCACAAGATTGGCTTCAAGGGCACCATCCTGATCGAGCCGAAGCCGCAGGAACCCTCGAAGCATCAGTATGATTACGATGTCGCCACGGTCTACGGCTTCCTGAAGAAGTACGGCCTGGAGCACGAGGTGAAGGTCAATGTCGAGCAGGGCCATGCCATTCTTGCCGGCCATTCCTTCGAACATGAACTGGCGCTGGCCAATGCGCTCGGCATTTTCGGCTCCATCGACATGAACCGCAATGACTATCAGTCCGGTTGGGATACCGACCAGTTCCCCAACAATGTGCCGGAAATGGCGCTGGCCTATTATCAGGTCCTGGCAGGCGGCGGCTTCAAGACGGGCGGCACGAATTTCGATGCCAAGCTGCGTCGCCAGTCGCTCGATGCCGAAGATCTGCTGATCGGCCATATTGGCGGCATGGACGCCTGCGCACGCGGCCTGAAGGCAGCGGCAAAGATGATCGAGGACAAGGCGCTCTCCGATCCGCTCGGCAACCGCTATGCCGGCTGGAACCAGGCGGAAAACCAGAAGATGCTGCGCGGCGAGGAAAGCCTGGAGGCCATTGCGTCGCGCGTGGAAAGCCAGAACATCAATCCGCAGCCGAGATCGGGCAAGCAGGAGCTTCTGGAAAATATCGTCAACCGCTACGTCTGACGCGGCAACGATGTGGACAAGGGTCGGGATGAGAGCCTCATCTCGACCGCATGGCCGAGGTGACCGAGCCGCGCACGATCAGGTCCGGCAGGATGAGGATTTCCTCGGTACTGCCGCCGCCCGGCTCGGCCAACTGCTTCAGAAGCAGCGCCATGGCCTGGCGGCCAATGGCCGAGCGCGGCTGGCGCACGGTCGTCAGGGGCGGGTTGAGATAGGTGGCCTGCGGAACGTCGTCGAAGCCGATCACCGAAAAATCCCGCGGCAGGTCATAGCCGCGGGCTGCCAGGCCATTGATGACGCCGACGGCGGTGGCATCGTTGACGCACATGAAGGCACTCGGCAGCGTATCGCGCATGAACAATTGCTCGACGGCGAGCCGCCCTGCCTCGACCGAGCCTTCGCCGTCGATCACGATGCGGCGGTCGGGCGCGATGCGCGCGGCATCGAGCGCCATGTCATAGCCTCTGCGGCGGCGCACATGGCCGAGCTTCGTCTTGGAATCGCCGATAAAGGCAATGTCGCGATGGCCGGAAGCCAGGAGATATTCCGCCGCCTTGCGGGCGCCTGCCGTATCGTCGACCCCGACATAGGAAACCTTGGCGCCGAAGACCGGCTCGAAGACGGCCACCGTCGGCGGCAGGCGGCTTGCCAGTTCCTGATGACCGAAGGGCTCATGGCCGGTGAACAGGACAAGCCCCGCGGCCTGATTGGAATTCAGGAATTTCAGGTAATCGAGCCCGCGTTCGGGATCGTTCTGGGTGTGGCCGATCAGGACGCCGTAGCCATGGCCGCGCGCCTCGTTCTCGATGCCGATCAGGATCGAGGAGAAGTTCGGATCGCCAATATCCGGCGCCAGGACCAGGATCATGTTCGACCGGCCCATGCGCAGCGACCGCGCCATGGCATTCGTCGTATAGCCGGTGATGGCGATGGCCTGGTTCACCCGCTGACGCGTCGTCTTGGCGACCTTTTCCGGCGTATGGATGGCGCGGCTGACCGTCGCGATGGAGACTTCCGCGAGCCTTGCAACATCTTCGATCGTGGCAGGCGCTGCGTTCGACAAGTGCGGTCCGTCCGGTTTCAGAGGCTTGGCTGATGGCTTGGAACGATCCGTGGCCCGCCGCAACAGGCATTTCACCGCTTGCCCGATAATCCCCAGTGTTCCAGTGATGTAAACCTTTACATTGGCCATGTAAAGGTTTACACAGCCAGTATTGCGGTTGAGGAGCCGCCGGGAGAGTGTGATGTCAGGCATTGGGGGAGATGCGCCCGCCGCGATTCTTGCGGCAGAGCGCGTGTCGAAGAGCTTCGGCGAAGTCCAGATTCTGTTCAGTGTCGATTTCGATGTCCGGCGCGGCGAAGTCCACGCGCTGGTCGGGGAAAACGGCGCGGGCAAATCGACGCTCGTCAAGATCCTTTCCGGCTTCGAACATCCGACATCCGGGCGCATCCTGCTCGATGGCGAGCCGGTGACGTTGCCGGCCAATGGCGATGCGGAAGCGCTCGGCATCATCCTCATCCATCAGGAATTCAACCTGGCCGAACATCTGACGGTGGCGGAGAGCCTGTTTCTCGGGCGCGAGGTGACGCGCTTCGGCCTGCTGGACCGGCGCTATATGCGGGCGGAAACACGCCGCATCCTCGATGGTCTCGGCTCCAGGATCGATGAGGATGCGCTGATCAGCTCGCTGCCGGTCGCCGACAAGCAGATGGTGGAGATCGCCAAGGCGATCAGCCGTGATGCGCGGGTGATTTTCATGGATGAGCCGACGGCCGTGCTCTCGCGCGAGGAGACGGATATCCTGTTCGACCAGGTGCGCAAGCTGCGCGCCGGCGGCACGAGCTTCGTCTTCATCACCCACAAGCTCAACGAGGTCATGGAATTGAGCGACCGTGTGACGGTGCTGCGTGACGGGCAGTGGATCAAGACCGCCCCGACCTCGCTGCTCGACGGCGATTCCATCGCCCAGCTGATGGTCGGCCGCGAATTGTCCAGCCTCTATCCCGCCAAGCATGAGCCGGATGTCGACGAGGCCGTCGTGCTCTCGGTTCGGGGATTGACGACGTTGCATGTGAAGGATGTGAGTTTCGATCTGCGGCGCGGCGAGGTCCTGGGTTTTTCCGGCCTGATCGGCTCCGGCCGGACCGAGGTGATGGAGGCCGTCGCCGGCCTGCGGTCGCGGCTTTCCGGCGAGGTTCTGGTGATGAACGAGCCGCTGGAGCCTGGCGATTTCAAGGCTGCGGCCCGCCAAGGCCTGGCGTATATGACCAAGGACCGCAAGGGCCGTGGTCTGCTGCTGGGCGAAGGAATGACGGCCAATCTCACCCTGCAATCGCTCGACCGGCATGTCCGGCGCGGCTATCTCGATCCGGCCAGCGAGCGGGAGGCCATGGCGCGTGCGAAACGGCGCTTCGACATCCGCGTCCGCGACGATCATGTGCGGGTCGGGCGCATGTCGGGCGGCAATCAGCAGAAGCTGATGCTGGCAAAGATCATGGAGACGGCGCCGCAGATCGTCATCATCGACGAACCGACGCGCGGCATCGATGTGGGGACGAAACAGCAGATCTATCATTTCATCGCCGCGCTGGCCCGCGACGGATGCTCGGTCGTCGTGGTTTCCTCCGAAATGCCGGAGGTGATCGGCCTTTGCACCCGGGTCGCCGTGATGCGCGAGGGTCATCTTGTCGGCATCCTGGAAGGCGAGGAAATCAACGAGCAGACCATCATGCGCTATGCGGCCGGGCTGAAACGCAGGCTGGCAGGCTGACGCGCCGGGTTGGACCGGCAGGGAATGAAGGCGACGGTCCGGAGTTCGGGCCGCGCTTGCGATGGGTCACGATGAGACTTGATGAATCGTAACGGATCAAGGGCGGGTGAGGGCAGGACCGGGCGAAGCACCCGAAGTCAGCCCCCCGGGAGGAGAGAATAGGACAATGACGGTCGAGACGGGCAGCACCGCCGAAACGAGACGCGCCAGAACGTGGCGCGACATTGATCTGAGGGCCGTTGCGCCCTTTGCCGCGCTGATCCTGCTGCTGATCATCGGCGCCATGGTCAACCCCAATTTCATCGGGCTGACCAATCTCGCCAATGTCGCGACCCGATCGGCCTTCATCGCCATCATTGCCGTGGGCGCAACCTTCGTCATTTCGGCAGGCGATCTCGATCTGTCGGTGGGCTCGATGGTGGCGTTCGTCGCCAGCCTGATGATCCTGTTCATGAATTCGGGCGCGATCGCAGACCCGGCGCTGATGCTGGCCGCGGCCGTGGCTCTGGCCGTCGTCATCGGCTCGCTGTGCGGCCTGGCCAATGGCCTGATCACCACTGTCGGCCGGATCGAGCCCTTCATCGCCACGCTCGGCACCATGGGGATCTATCGCGGCCTCACCACCTGGCTGAGCCAAGGCGGCGCGATCACCCTGCGCTCGGCCGAGCAGCAGGCGCTGTACCGGCCGGTCTATTTCGGTTCCATTCTCGGAATTCCGGTGCCGATCCTGGTGATTCTCCTGGTCACGGCCATGGCCGCGGTCATCCTGTATCGCACGCGCTACGGTCGGCATGTGACCGCCGTCGGTTCCAGCCGCGAAGTCGCGCGCTATTCCGGCATCGCCGTCGACAGGGTGCGCACCATCGCCTTCATCATCCAGGGCCTGTGCGTGGCCATCGCGGTGCTGATCTATGTCCCGCGTCTCGGCTCCACCTCCGCCACCACCGGCATCCTGTGGGAATTGCAGGCGATCACCGCCGTGGTCGTCGGCGGCACGGCGCTGAAGGGCGGCGCGGGGCGAGTCTGGGGCACGATCTGCGGCGCCTTCATCCTCGAACTGGTCGGCAACATCATGCTGCTGTCCAACTTCATCAGCGAATACCTGATCGGCGCCATCCAGGGCTCGATCATCATCATCGCCATGCTCGTCCAGCGCTCGCTGACGCGCAAGGTGTAGACAAGGATCCGGGGAGGATGGGGTCACCCGGTTCGCATTACGCCTGACCCCGGCATTTTGGGAGGAAGACCATGAAAAAGATCATAGGCCTCGCCGTCGCCATGACGGCAGCCTTCACAACGGCGCAGGCCCAGGACAGCAAGACGATCGGCGTCTCGATCCCGGCTGCCGACCACGGCTGGACCGCGGGCGTCGTCTACCATGCCAACCGGGTTGCCGACCTTCTGATGAAGGAACATCCCGGCCTGAAGGTCGTGGTGAAGACCTCGCCCGATCCGGCAACCCAGGCCAATGCGCTGCAGGATCTCGAAGTCCAGGGCATCGATGCGCTCGTCATCCTGCCGACCGATCCCGATCCGCTCGTCAACGCCATCAAGGAAGTGAAGGGCAAGGGCACTTTCGTCTCGATCGTCGACCGCGCTCCGTCGAGCAACGACAATTCGGTGCGTGACCTCTATGTCGCTGGCAACAACCCGGCGCTTGGCGAAGTCGCCGGCCAGTACATCAAGGACAATACGCCGGATGCGCAGGTTGTCGTCATTCGCGGCCTGCCGATCCCGATCGACCAGCAGCGCCAGGACGGCTTCGACAAGGGCATTGCCGGTTCGAACGTGAAGATCCTCGACCGCCAGTTCGGCAACTGGAACCGCGACGATGCCTTCCGCGTCATGCAGGACTATCTGACGAAATATCCGAAGATCGACGTGGTCTGGTGCCAGGATGACGACATGGCCGTCGGCGTCCTGCAGGCCATCGAGCAGGCCAACCGGACGGACATCAAGTACATCATCGGCGGTGCCGGTTCGAAGGACATGATCAAGAAGGTCATGGACGGCGACAAGATGGTCCCCGTCAACGTGCTCTATCCGCCGTCGATGGTCGGTACCGCCATGGAACTGACCGCTGCCGCCATTTATGACCAGGTTCCGGTCCATGGCACCTATACGCTCGACGCGACGCTGATCACCAAGGAGAATGCCGAGAACTACTACTTCCCGGATTCGCCGTTCTGATGGCGCGGGAAGCGGCTGAACGCCCGCTTCTCAGCTCAAGACCCCCTCGTCCGGCGAGATCCGGGCGGGGCGGGAGATGCCGGCCCTGGCCGGCCTCTCCTCGCGGATCCGGTTGCGGGTCCGCCGGTTGTATCTTCCACCAAACTCGTTTAGCCGTACTGTAACGTTGCAGACGTCCTTGCGCGCTCTCATTGCAGCCAATGCGCGCCTGCAGCAGATGACCTTGCAGGATTTTTTGAGCAGGAGAGATCCATGAAGACGATCAAAGGCCCAGCCATTTTCCTTGGACAGTTCGCCGGCGATGCCGCACCGTTCAACTCATGGGATGCCATCACCAAATGGGCGGCCGAAAAGGGCTATATCGGCGTCCAGGTGCCGACCTGGGCCGGCCAGCTGATCGATCTGAAGAAGGCGTCGGAATCCAAGGATTATTGCGACGAGCTTGCCGGCGTGGCGCGCAATAACGGCATCGAGATCACCGAATTGTCGACCCATCTCCAGGGCCAGCTGGTGGCCGTCCACCCGGCTTATGACGAGGCCTTTGACGGTTTCGCGGCACCGCACGTGCGCGGCAATCCCAAGGCGCGCCAGGCCTGGGCTGTGGACCAGGTGATGATGGCGCTGAAGGCGTCGCGGCATCTTGGCATCAAGGCGCATGCCACGTTTTCCGGCGCGCTCGCCTGGCCCTTCCTGTATCCCTTCCCGCAGCGCCCGGCCGGCCTTATCGACACAGCATTCGACGAGCTGGCCCGCCGCTGGACTCCGATCCTGAACATGGCGGACGAGCAGGGCGTCGACCTCTGCTACGAGATCCATCCGGGCGAGGACCTGCATGACGGCGTGACCTTCGAGATGTTCCTCGAGCGGGTGAAAAACCACCCCCGCGCCAACATGCTCTACGATCCCTCGCATTACGTGCTGCAATGCCTGGACTATCTCGACAATATCGACATCTACAAGGACCGCATCAAGATGTTCCACGTCAAGGATGCGGAGTTCAATCCGACCGGCCGTCAGGGCGTCTATGGCGGCTATCAGGGCTGGGTCGAGCGGGCCGGGCGTTTCCGCTCGCTCGGCGACGGGCAGGTGGATTTCGGCGCGGTCTTCTCCAAGCTGACCGCCAATGATTTCGACGGCTGGGCCGTGGTCGAATGGGAGTGCGCCCTGAAGAATTCGGAAGATGGTGCGGCGGAAGGGGCGGACTTCGTCAAGGCGCATATCATCCGCGTGACGGACAAGGCCTTTGACGATTTTGCCGCCGGCGGCACGGACGAGGCTGCCAACCGGCGCATGCTCGGATTGTAATCCTGAAGACCCATCCCCAACCCCTCCCCGCAAAGGGGGAGGGGTTTGACCCGGCCGCCGCCGATGCGATTGGCGGAGACGGTGCCGCCCGATGTCTCCTCCCCTTCGTGGTGGAGATGGCGGCAGCCGGAGGGGGAGCTTACGGCGATCTATCGAGAAGGAGATTTTCATGACGATCGAAGCCAGCAAATCCGAACAGAGGGTCGCCAAGATCCGCTTGGGCATGGTCGGCGGCGGCCAGGGCGCCTTTATCGGCGCGGTGCATCGCATGGCGGCCCGGCTGGATGACCATTACGAGCTCGTCGCCGGCGCACTGTCCTCGACGGCCGAGAAATCCATGGCCTCGGGCCGGGCGCTCGGCCTTGATCCCGAACGGTGCTACGGCTCCTTCGAGGAGATGGCGGAAAAAGAGGCGGCGCGTGCCGACGGCATCGAGGCCGTCTCCATCGTGACACCCAATCACGTGCATTTCGCCGCCGCGAAAGCCTTTCTCGAACGAGGCATCCATGTGATCTGCGACAAGCCGCTGACCTCCAATCTCGCCGATGCAAAGGCTTTGAAAGAGGTGGCGGACAAGGCCGATGCGCTGTTCATCCTCACCCATAATTATACCGGCTATCCCATGGTGCGCCATGCGCGCGAACTGGTGCAGGAGGGTGCGCTCGGCGATATCCGCCTGGTGCAGATGGAATATCCCCAGGACTGGCTGGCGGAACCGGTGGAAGAGACGGGCGCGAAGCAGGCGGTCTGGCGCACCGATCCGGCCCAGTCGGGGGTGGGCGGTTCGACGGGCGATATCGGCACCCATGCCTATAATCTCGGCTGCTTCATCTCCGGCCTGGAGCTCGATGAGCTGGCTGCCGATGTGCATACTTTCGTTGCCGGCCGCCGGCTGGACGACAATGCGCATGTGATGCTGCGCTTCAAGGCCAAGGCCGAGGGAAGGCCGGCCAAGGGATTGCTCTGGTGCAGCCAGGTGGCGACCGGCAATGAGAACGGCTTGAAGGTCCGCATCTACGGCACCAAGGCCGGCATCGAATGGACGCAGGCCGACCCCAACTATCTCTGGTTCACCATACTTGGTGAACCGAAGCAGCTGATCACCCGCGGCGGGGCCGGTGCAGGCGCGGCGGCGGCGCGGGTCAGCCGCATTCCGAGCGGTCATCCGGAAGGCTATCTCGAAGCCTTCGCTACCATCTATTCCGAAGCGGCAGCGGCGATAAATGCCAGGAAGACCGGGGAGGCTGTCGACCCGGCCGTCGTCTATCCCACCGTCGACGATGGGGTGAAGGGCGTCGCCTTCGTCACCGCCTGCATCGAAAGCGGCAAGCAGAACGGCGCCTGGGTCAAGCTGTGAACCGGGTCTGGCGGGCGGCGCTCACCGCTTCCCGCCGCCCTTGCTTTGCGATAGAGCGTGGCGAAGCGCCGGTCTCGCGCCGCTGCCGAACTCGCTGATTGTTTGAAGGCTTTATCGATGGTCGACCCGAAAACCCTGGCAGCTCGCTTTCCCGGTGATTTCCTGTTTGGCGTGGCAACGGCCGCCTATCAGATCGAAGGCGCCACCAAGGAGGATGGTCGCAAGGCCTCGATATGGGACGCCTTCTCGGCAATGCCGGGGCGGGTGTTCGAGCGGCATAATGGCGATATCGCCTGCGATCATTATCACCGGCTGGAGGCCGATCTCGACCTGATCCAGGAGATGGGGGTCGAAGCCTATCGCTTCTCCATCGCCTGGCCGCGGATCATTCCCGAAGGCTTTGGCCGGATCAACGAACCGGGACTGGATTTCTACGACCGGCTGCTGGACGGCTGCAGGGCGCGCGGCATTAAGACCTTCGCCACGCTTTACCATTGGGATCTGCCGCTTGCTCTGATGGGCGATGGCGGCTGGACCGCGCGTTCCACGGCTCACGCCTTCCAGCGCTATGCCAAAGTGGCAATGGCTCGCCTCGGCGATCGGCTGGATGCGGTGGCAACCTTCAACGAGCCCTGGTGTTCCGTCTGGCTCAGCCATCTGTATGGGATCCATGCGCCCGGCGAACGCAATTTGGAGGCGGCCCTCCATGCCATGCACTTCACCAATCTCGCGCATGGGCTCGCGGTGGAGGCCATCCGCCACGTGGCGCCGAAAGTGCCGGTCGGCCTGGTGCTGAACGCGCATGCGATCGTGCCCGGCTCCGACCGTCCTTCAGATCGGGCTGCGGCGGAGCGCGCCTTCGACTTCCACAATGGAGCCTTCTTCGATCCGGTGTTCAAGGGCTGCTATCCGGAAAGCCTCGTCTCGGCCCTCAGCGACCGCATGCCTGCGATCGAAGACGGCGACATGGAGATGATCAGCCAGCCGCTCGACTGGTGGGGCCTGAATTATTACACGCCGATGCGCGTCGTCGACGATCCATCGCCGAAGGCCGAGTTTCCGGCCACCCAGCCGGCGCCCTTCGTCAGTCCGGAAAAGACGGATATCGGCTGGGAGATCTTTCCCTCCGCCATGGCCGATCTCGTCGCCGATCTCTACCGGCGCTACGAGCTGCCGGAATTCTATATTACGGAAAACGGTGCCGCCTATAATATGGGCGTCGTCGATGGTGAGGTGGACGACCAGCCGCGCCTCGATTACTACGCGGCGCATCTCGCCATTGCCGCCGATCTGGCCCGTGACGGTTACCCGCTCAAAGGCTATTTCGCCTGGAGCCTGATGGACAATTTCGAATGGGCCGAAGGCTACAGGATGCGCTTCGGCCTCGTGCATGTGGATTACGAAAGCCAGATCCGCACGGTCAAGAAAAGCGGCGAATGGTATCGGGCCCTGGCGAGCGAGTTTCCAAAGGGTAACCATAAACCCGTCTGAGGCTCATTTTTTCCCATGATTGTACGCTGCCGGGTATGTCCGACGGCGTACAATGCCTTATGTCATTTGCAACCTGAAGATGGAGATGTTGCAATGGCGGTCACATGCGCGGGATGTCGTGACGGACAGGCGTTCGAAGTACCTTTCTCGATGGCCTTCCAGCCGATCGTCGACCTTTCGCGGGGAAAGACCTTTGCGTACGAGGCGCTGGTGCGTGGCGCCGAGGGGCAGGGCGCCTACCATGTCCTATCGGCGGTCAACGAGGCCAATCGCTACGCCTTCGACCAGCAGTGCCGTGTGCGGGCGCTGGAGCTTGCGGCAAAGCTGCTGACGCCATCCTCCGACGAGCTGCTGTCGATCAATTTCATGCCGAATGCGGTATACGAGCCGCGCGCCTGTATCCGCCTGACACTGGCGACGGCGGAGCGGCTGCAGTTCGATCCGCAGCGCATCATCTTCGAATTCACCGAAAGCGAACGGGTCGATACCGATCACCTTCTGTCGATCCTGAAGACCTACCGGCAGATCGGCTTCAAGACGGCGATCGATGATTTCGGCGCCGGCCATGCCGGCCTCAACCTGATTGCCCGCTTCCAGCCCGATATCGTCAAGCTCGACATGGATCTGATCCGCGATATCGATAGCGACCCGATGCGGCGGATCGTGGTCAAGCACACGCTGGCCATGCTTGAGGAGTTCGGCGTCACTGCGGTCTGCGAAGGAATCGAGACGGATGGCGAGCGGCAGGTCCTGCAGGATCTCGGCGTCGATCTGTTCCAGGGTTATCTGTTCGCCAAGCCTGCCTTCGAGGCCTTTCCGGCACCCAGATGGCCGGATGCAGCAGAGAATGAGTTGGCGGCGCGATAAAAATTCCGGCACTGGCGAATTTCGGGAATATCATTTCTCGGCTTTCGCAATAGCCAATGCGATAAGGCCTGCATCTTGCCGCTGCCGGTGTGAACACCGGTCAGCCCATGCGAAAGGGATGTGTCAGGGATGTTGAAACGGCGTTCAATGCGTCGAATGTGCTGCTCTCACTGAGCCACGCCCTGATTTGCGCCGCCGCGGCGGCTCCCGAACAACGAGATCTCCATGCAGTCCATCCCTGAACCTTTGCAAACGGCGCAGTCTGCCGCGTCCGTATCCGCCCGTCCGGATGTGACGGCGCCCGCCATGGTGGCCTTCCAGGCCGTCACCAAGCGATTTGCCGATCGTGGCGGCCAAGGCGAGTTCGTTGCCCTCGCCGGCGTCGATTACACAGTGCCGAAAGGCGCCATCACCGGCATTATCGGCCGTTCCGGCGCCGGAAAATCGACCCTGATCCGGCTGGTCAACGGGCTGGAAAAGCCCAGTTCCGGCCAGGTCCTGGTGGACGGCGTCGATGTTGCGGCGCTGACGGAACGCGGGCTGCGGGATCTGCGCCGGGAGGTCGGCATGATCTTCCAGCATTTCAACCTTCTGTCATCGCGCACCGTCTTCGGCAATGTGGCGCTGCCGCTGGAGATTGCCGGGCTGGACCGGCAGGCGATCAAGGCGCGGGTTGCACCGCTTCTGGACCTTGTGGGTCTGGCGGACAAAGCGGGCCGCTATCCGGCGGAGCTTTCGGGCGGGCAGAAGCAGCGTGTGGGCATTGCCCGGGCTCTGGCGACCGAGCCCAAGCTGCTCCTCTCGGACGAAGCGACCTCGGCGCTCGATCCGGAAACCACGCAGTCCATCCTCGACCTCATCAAGCGCATCAATCGCGAGCTCGGTCTGACCGTGCTTCTGATCACGCATGAGATGGAGGTGGTGAAGACCATTGCCGCACAGGTGGCCGTGATCGACAAGGGCGCAATCGTCGAGGCCGGCCATACATTCGATGTCTTCACCCGTCCCGTGCATGCAACCACGCGCGCGCTGCTCTCGGGTCTGCCGGGGACCAAGCTTCCCGACGCCATTGCCAGGCGGCTGAAACCCGCAGCCGGTGCGGGAGACCGCATTTATACACGCCTGACCTTCTTCGGCGCCACGGCGGAGCAGCCAATCATCTCGCGTCTGATCAGCGAGCTTGGCGCGGAGGTCAATATCCTGACCGGAACGATCGACGAGATTGCCGGAGAACCCTATGGTTCGCTCGTCATTTCCTATCCGGCCGATGCCGCGGTGCTGGAGCGGGCAAATGCCTTCTACCGGCAGACGGGTCTGTTGACGGAGGTTCTCGGCTATGGCGCCTGACATGCTTTTCGCGCTGCTCTACAAGGCGCTTGTCCAGACGATCCAGATGGTGGCGGTGGCCGGCGTGATCGGCACGCTGATCGGCCTGTCGATCGGCATCTTCCTGGCGACGAGCGGCAAGGGCGAACTCTTTGCAGCGCCTATGTCCAACCGCATCGTCGGGCTGATCGTCAATGCGACGCGGTCGACACCCTTCATCATCCTCGTGGTTGCCATCATTCCCTTCACAAGGCTCGTGGCCGGCACGTCGATCGGCACCAGTGCCGCGATCGTGCCGCTGACGATTGCGACCATTCCCTTCATTGCCCGTCTGATCGAGGCCGCCATCCGCGAGGTGGATCAAGGTCTTGTCGAGGCGGCGCGCGCCATGGGGGCCAGCCGCTGGCAGATCGTCAGCAAGGTCCTCGTCGCGGAAGCCATGCCCGGCATCACGCTTTCGCTCACCCTGACGCTTGTCAGCCTGATCGGCTACTCGGCCATGGTCGGCGCTGTCGGCGGCGGCGGACTGGGCGATCTCGGCATCCGCTACGGCTATCAGCGTTTCATGCCGGAAGTGATGCTGGCGGTCGTCGTGGTGCTGATCGTCCTGGTGCAGGCGGTGCAGAGCGCCGGTGACAGCCTCGCGCGGCGTTTCGACAAGCGCACCCGCAAACCTTGAATTCTGCCATTTCCTCGTTTCTTTCACAGGAGAAAGACCCATGAAGACACTTCTTCTCGCAACGTCGCTGGCTGCGCTTCTTGCTGCCGGTTCCGCTTTCGCTGAAACCATCAAGATCGGTGTCACGCCCGGCCCGCATGCGCAGATCATGGAACAGGTGAAGACGGTCGCCGCCGAAAAGGGGCTGGACCTCGATATTCTGGAATTTTCCGATTACGTCGTACCGAACCAGGCTTTGGCGGATGGCGACCTGCAGGCCAATTCCTTCCAGCACCAGCCCTATCTGGACAACCAGGTGAAGGATCGCGGTTTCGATCTCGTCAGCGTGGCGCAGACCGTCAACTTCCCGATGGGCATCTATTCGAAGAAGGTGAAGAGCCTCGACGACTTGAAGGACGGCGCCTCCATCGCGATCCCCAACGATCCGACCAATGGCGGCCGGGCGCTGCTGATCCTCGCCGACAAGGGGCTCATCAAGCTGCGGCAGGAGGCGGGCCTGAAGGTGTCGCCGGCGGATGTGGTGGACAATCCGAAGAACCTGACATTCGCCGAACTGGATGCCGCCCAGCTGCCGCGCGCCCTGGATGACGTGGACGCGTCCGTCATCAACACCAATTACGCCCTGGAAGCAGGGCTGGATCCGGCCAAGGACCCGATTGCCCGCGAGGGCGAGAAGGCTCCCTACATCAATGTCATCGCCGTTCGCTCGGCAGACAAGGATGCAGCATGGGTGAAGACGCTGGTCGAGGCCTATCACAGCGCGACGATCAAGTCGTACATCCAGACACAGTTCAAGGGCGCCGTGATCGCCGCCTGGTAATCATTGCCGGCCACTGCCTCGTGGCCAATGCCTCGTGGCCAATGCCTCGCGGCCATTGCCTCATGGTCATTGTCTTGTGGCGATGGTTGGCCGCGATGCCCGAAAGGCGGTTCTCGAAAGGCAATCGTCGAAAGACCGTTACCGACCGGTCGTCATCCGGGCCTTCCGCGCGCTTCAGCGGGAAGGCCCGGATGCATGGTACAACCTGTAAAGCCCTGTTAAGGGGATCTGAACGGTTGCACCCTATAGATCAGGGACCAGTAGGGTTCTTGTATGCGGTTTGTCGCTTCTCATCTGCAGCGGTCTGCGGCAACCGTTGATCGTCGCTCCGCGGTGCGATCAATGGTGCTCATCTTCGCCGCTGTCATGGTCTGCGTCTGCGCGATGGTGTTCACCGCGCTGGACCGCGTTGGCCATTATGCGAACGAACTCGATGAAAGCCGGTCCCGCGAAGCGGTCAGCGGCGCGCTTTTCACCTTCCGCGAACAGCTCTCCGCCACTTTGCATGATTATGCCGCCTGGGATGATGCGGCAGACAATGCCTATCGGACACGGGATGTCAGCTGGCTGGACCGCAATTTCGGCGATACGACGGCCGAAAACAGCCTGTTCGACGTCTCCGTCATCCTCGATCATTCCGGTCGCCCCGTCTCCGCCTATTCCGAGGGGAAAAAGCTCACCGCATCGCTGGAAGGCTATGTGACGCCCGATGTCTGGACGCTGTTCGACAGCGTGCGGTCGGGATCCGGCAAGGATAGCATGGAAGCGGCGGGCTTCGTCACGACATCCAAGGGCATAGCCGCGGTGGCCGTCGGGCTGATCCGCTTGCGGTCGGACGAACGGGCGGCGGCCCTGGCGGAAAGCCGCTATGTCATCTTCTTCCGGCATCTGTCTGAGGTCACGATCTCGCGCCTGTCCAAGGCCTATGTCCTGTCCGGCCTGGTTCTCCTGCCGACATCCGAACTGGCCTCGCATCTGGTGCCGATTTTGAGCCCCACCGACCGCGTCATCGCCGGCCTGTCCTGGCTGCCGCGTTCGCCGGGCGATGCAAGCCTCGCGCAGGTGCGCCCGCTCGTCTGGTGCGCCGTCGCCATGATCGCCATCTACATGCTGCTTCTCTTCGTCAGCGGCAATCAGGCGCTGGCCCGCCTCAGCGCCGACGAGACGGCAGCGCTGAAGCTGGCGATGACCGATCGACTGAGCGGGCTTGCCAACCGCGCCGGCCTGTTTGCCGGATTGAGCGATCTGGTGGAGCGGGCGCGGACAGAGCGCAAGGATGTGGCACTCCTCTATCTGGATCTCGACGGGTTCAAGGAGGTCAACGATGCCTATGGCCATGCCACCGGCGATGTGCTGATCCGCAGCGTCTCGGCGGGCCTGCGGGTGCTTGCAGGACCCGACCGGGTCCTCGCGCGGCTGGGCGGCGACGAATTCGCCATCGCCTTTGTCGGGCACGACGTGCACAAAGCCGCGGCCGAACTGTGCGAGGCCATTCTCGATTTCCTCGGCGAGCCCTTCACGATGGGCGAACGCGTGGCGGTGATCGGCTGCAGCATCGGCCTGTCCGTCACCAAGAAGGGCGTGGTTCCGAGCGAGGAACTGATCCGCCGGGCCGACATGGCCATGTATTGCTCCAAGGAGGAGGGGCGGGGTCGCTGGACCCTTTACGATCCGTCGATGGACGAGGAGCGCGAGGAGCGCAATCTGCTCGAGATCGATCTGCGGGCAGCCATCGACGCGCAGGAGATCACCGTCGTCTTCCAGCCCATCATCGATGCGAAGAGCCTTACGATCCACGGCGTCGAGGCGCTGGCCCGCTGGAACCGCCACGGGGTCGGCCCGGTCTCACCCGATATTTTCATTCCGATCGCGGAGAGCACCGGCCTGATCGATCTGCTCGGGCTTTGCGTGCTGCGCTCGGCCTGCGCAGCATTGAGCGCCTGGCCGGATCTGGCGCTTTCCGTCAACGTCTCGCCCGGCCAGTTCCGCGATCCGGCCTTTGTCGGCCGGGTTGCCGAAGTCTTAAAGGAAAGCGACATCTCGCCCTCGCGGCTGACGCTCGAGCTGACGGAGACCTACTTCATCCAGAACCCGGCGCGGGCGCGCCGGACGCTGGAACTCTTGCGGCAGACCGGCGTCAAAGTGGCGCTTGACGATTTCGGCGCCGGCTTTTCCAGCGTCGGCTATCTGCGCCAGTTCGGCTTCGATCGCATCAAGCTCGATCGCTCGCTGGTGGAGGAGGTGGCGCATAGCGGCCGGGCGCTCGAAACCCTGCGTGCCACCGTTGCACTGGCCCGCTCGCTGGACCTTCCGGTGACGGCCGAGGGGGTGGAGACCGAAGCCCAGGCCCATCAGTTGCGCCACGCCGGCTGCGACAGGCTGCAGGGCTATCTCTTCGGCCGGCCGATGGATATCGAGGGAATAGACGCGCTTCGCTATGCCGGACCGCTGATGAGCCTGCCCCAAAGCGCTTGAAGAGAGCGCTTGAAGATCGCTTGCAGAGCGCCTGAAGTTCCCGTGACAGGCGACGAGGAGGATTGCCGCCCGGCGCTGCGGCCTGACCGATTGCGCTTGCGGCCTGTCGCTCGCGGCAGACGGCGGAAGGGATCAGGAGCCGAGGTGCTTGGCGCCCCGCTTCCGGGCCAGTTCGATCTGGCGCTGGCGCTGGCGGTAGCGCTCACGATCCTCTTCGGTGCGGCTGTCGAAGCAATGAGGGCATGAGACCCCTTCCTCGAAGGTCGGCGCTGCGCGATCCTCCGGTGTCAGCGGTTCGCGGCAGGCATGACAGAGGCGATGATCGCCCTCCTTCAGGCCGTGCGTCACCGATACGCGTTCGTCGAAGACGAAGCAGGCGCCCTCCCACAGGCTCTCTTCTTCCGGCACCGTCTCGAGATATTTCAGGATGCCACCCTTCAGGTGATAGACATCCTCGAAACCCTGTTCCTTCATGAAGGCGGTCGCCTTCTCGCAGCGAATGCCGCCGGTGCAATACATGGCGATTTTCGGCTTGTTGTGCAGCCCGCCATTGTTCTTCACCCAATCGGGGAATTCGCGAAAGGTCTTGGTCTTCGGATCGATCGCGCCCTTGAAGATGCCGATGGCCGTCTCGTAATCGTTGCGGGTGTCGATCACGATGGTTTCAGGATCCGAAATCAGGGCGTTCCAGTCCTTCGGCTCGACATAGGTGCCGACGATGCGGTTGGGATCGATATCCTCGACCCCCATGGTCACGATCTCCTTCTTCAGGCGCACTTTCATCCGCAGGAAGGGCATTTTCGACGCCCGGCTCTCCTTGTGTTCGAGAGCGGAAAATTCCGGCTGCGCCCGCAGATAGGCGAGAACAGTGGCAATTCCGGCATCAGAACCGGCAATCGTGCCGTTGATGCCCTCACGGGCGAGGAGAAGCGTCCCCTTCACGCCCTGTTCGTCGCAGAGCGCCTGCAGCGGATCGCGCAGGCTTGCAAAACGCTCCAGCCGGGCGAAATGATAGAGCGCGGCCACAAGATAGGTGCCGGCCGAAGTGCCGGTGCGGGAAGCGGTGAGGGTGTCGGTCATGGGCGGGGAAATACCGCCAAACGGCCTGCAAGGCAACGAATTTTGATGGCTTCGCCCGCTTTGACGATCGTCAAGGATTTCGGGTGGGGCGCTCTGGGGAGCGGCGGGCGAGATCTCTGCCAATCAGGCGGCTTCGGCCCACAGAATTTCGATCAGGCGGCCCTCTTGTCTGGAATCCTCGGCAAAGACCTGTTGCGCCAGTTCCAGGGCCTCCTGCCGCAATGCCTGCTGGCGGGAAATGATTGCGGCGATCAGGGTGGCCAGGGTCTCGCTGCTGCCGAACTGGTCCGGGTTCTCGTTGACGGTCTCGGTCAGCACGCTCAGATCGTGCTCATGGCCCAAAAGATCGACCAGATGCTTGGCCTGCGCGTGTTTGGCCAGCATTGCCGAGGGCCAGAGATCCTGCAGAAGCGACAGATGCATCCAATAGACCTGGCCGCGCTTGCGCAGATCGTGAAAGGCCTCGGCATCATGGCTGTCCAGGCAATGGGCGAGCGCCTGGCATGCCTTGCGATGCTGCCTGGTCCAGACCTTGCCCATGCGCTTGGCGGTCCGGCTCTTGCCATCATCGACATCGAGGGAGGCAAGGACGGCGCGGGCGGCCTGGCAGGTTTCGATCGCATGGGCAATCTTTTCGGGCAGGTCCTGCTCTTCGCCGGCAATCCGATCGCGCCGTTCCATCAGCCCGCGCGCCGCCTGCGACAAGGCCGAGAATTCATCGGCAGAGGCGGCCCGACCGGCCAGGTAATCAACCGTTTCCACGAGAGCGGTGGCATCCCTTACCGTGGAAAGGGTTTTCGCCATGATCCGGATGCGCTCATTCTCCTGCTTGCGAAAGGCCCGGGCATCCGGTTCGACCAGACGGTAGAGCGCGCGCAGGCGCTTGAACCGCTTGCGGGCGGCGTGAACGGCGGCATGCGGGCCCTCGGGCTGATCCGACAGCGAGGCGACTGCCCGGTCGATCTGCTTGCGGGCGACGGAGCAGAATTCCTGCGTGAAGGGCTTAGACGGCCGGATGCGATAGGCCATTCACGATCTCCTTCGAGGCGGTTTCCGTTGCCATGGCCATGTTCGAATAGCGCCGGTCGCCGGTGACTTCGGCGCCGATCCAGGACGGAATAGACGGCTGCTGGCCTTCATGGGTGAGCTCCACCTCGGCAAGGACCAGACCTTCATAGGCGCCGTGGAAGACGTCGATCTCCCAGACAAGCCCGTCGACAGGCACGTTGTGACGCGTCTTCTCGATGATGGTGCCGATGCTGGCGCGGATCAGTTCCTCTCCGTCGGCAAGCGGAATCTCGTATTCATATTCGTCGCGCGAGAGCAGATCGCGGCCGATCTTGATCGTCAGAAGGGCCTTTGACTGATCGCGCAGGCGGATGCGCAGGCTGCGATCCTCCCCGATCGTCACATAGCCCTGCCGCAATTTGGCAGAGGAGGTGACATGGCTCGTCCAGCCGTCCGAGCGGACAAGAAACTTGCGTTCGATCTCTTTCGCCATCCACTCTCCCTGATCGCTCGCCTGCCGACGATGATGATGCATTATAGTCATGAAGCGGCTCGTTCATGCAAGCAGGCGCGCGCCCTCTCGACAGGAATGCCGCATCGCGCTATCTCAGCCGTATTTAAATCGTTTCAATTCGTCGACATGCGGAGGTTGATCATGAACACCAAGACCGAAAGCCTGCTTTCCATCCTGAAGCTGCAGCCGGTCGTGCCGGTTCTGATCGTCGAGGATGCGGCATCGGCCGTTCCGCTGGCGCGGGCGCTGGTGGCCGGTGGACTGAAGGCGATCGAGATCACGCTCCGGACGCCGGCGGCACTCGACGCCGTCAAGGCTGTGGCCGAAGAGGTCGAGGGGGCGCATGTGGGCGCCGGAACCATTCTCAACGGCCGCGATTTCGACGCCGCCGTCAAGGCAGGCTCCACCTTCATCGTCAGCCCGGGCATTGCCCCCGGCGTCTTGTCGGCTGCCGGTGGTTCTTCCGTACCGCTTTTGCCGGGTGCCGCAACCGCAAGCGAGGTGATGACGCTGCGCGAGGCCGGTTACGAGGTGTTGAAGTTCTTCCCCGCCGAGCAGGCCGGTGGCGCCGCCTATCTGAAGGCCCTGTCCTCGCCGCTTGCCGGCACCGTCTTCTGCCCGACCGGCGGCATTTCCCTGACCAATGCCAGAGATTACCTGTCTCTGCCCAATGTCGTCTGCGTCGGCGGATCCTGGGTGGCCCCGAAGGACAAGGTCGCGGCAGGCGACTGGGATGCCATCACGAAACTGGCATCGGAAGCGGCGGCCCTGAAGATCTGACTGCCTTTGTAATTTCGCCCGGCCTTCCTATCTGTCTCCCTGACACCAACAGGGAGACCACCGTTCATGTTCGACGCCAAGAAGCTTCTCGATCAGTTCCTCGGATCGCAGATCCCGGGGCTTCCAGGATCAGTCAAGGATCGCGCCGGCCAGATGAGCGGCTATGCCCGCAGCAATCCGATGAAGACGAGCGCGCTTGCCGCCGCCATCCTCGGCACCAAGACCGGCCGCAAGCTTGCCGGCAATGTCGCGACCCTCGGCGGCGTTGCGGCCATAGCCGGGCTCGGCTACCTGGCCTACAAGAACTATCAGTCGGGATCCAAGCCGCAGGCGCTGCCGCAGGGCCTGCCGCAGGATACGGCCGCACTCGAGCCGCCGGCCGATTCCCCCTTCCATCCGCAATCGCCCACGCTCAGCAATGATTTCGCCTTGACGCTGCTGCGCGCCATGATCGCGGCCGCCAAGGCGGATGGTCATATCGATGCCTTCGAGCGGCAGAACATCATGCAGAAGGTGCATGAAGTGGATCTGGGCGCCGAGGCGGAGGCCTTCCTGGCAAAGGAACTGGCCGATCCGATCGATCTCGACGCGCTCGTGGCTGCCGGCCGCAGCGAGGAGCAGCGGGTGGAGATCTACACGGCGTCGCGCCTCGCCATCGACCCGGATACCCGCGCCGAGCGCGGCTATCTCGACCTTCTGGCCGGCCGCCTGAAGCTGCCGGATGCACTGGTGGACCATATCGAGGCCACGGTTTCCTCGGCCA
This sequence comes from Rhizobium sp. SSA_523, assembly GCF_030435705.1. Lineage (NCBI taxonomy): Bacteria > Pseudomonadati > Pseudomonadota > Alphaproteobacteria > Hyphomicrobiales > Rhizobiaceae > Affinirhizobium > Affinirhizobium gouqiense. The sequence goes on along the minus strand of NZ_CP129382.1, from coordinate 2,100,678 downwards.
AGGTCTCTCTTTGACGCAAGCGAAGCACCGCGGACCAGGTGCCGCGGGCAAGGTGCCAGGATCAGGGTGCCTCGATCAGCGTACGTGGATCAGGGTCCTGCGTTGCGGGCGGCGATTGCCTTTGTGCGCCGGCTCCCGTAATCCTCCTGTCATTGCATCGCGAGAGCGGCCCTGCCGGCTGCGGCAATGGCCGGAGCCGGGACGAAGGGCGTATGAGGGGGAAATGGGGGAGTACGAAGAGGATATGGGGGAGTATGAAGGGGATATGAATGCGTGATCTTGCCGATTGGAGAGCCTGCCCGCCACCAGGGCCGGTGCGGCTGGAAGGCCAGTATGTGATTGTCGAGCCCTATGAGCGGGCCGTGCATATCCGCACCCTCTGGGAGGCCTTGGGCGGAGCGGAGGGTATCAACGACCTCATCCGCTATTTTCCGAATTCCACCTATAAGGCGCCGGAGGAACTGGCCGACTGGATCGAGGATGCCAATCGCCGGCTCGGTTTCGTCACGCTTGTCTTTCGTGACAAGGAGGATGGCGAAGTGGTGGGCATGGCAAGCTATATGCGGCCGGATCCGGCCAATGGCGTCATCGAGGTCGGCTCCGTCGCGCATGGCGCCGCCATGAAGCGCTCGCCGCTGTCCACCGAGGCGCATTACCTGATGGCGCGGCATGTCTTCGAGGATCTCGGCTATCGCCGCTACGAGTGGAAGTGCCACAACGAAAACGAGCCGAGCAAGGTGACGGCGCTGCGCTACGGCTTCACCTTCGAAGGCGTGTTCCGCCAGCACATGATCTCGCGCGGCGCCAATCGCGACACCGCCTGGTTCTCGATGATCGACAAGGAATGGCCGCTTCTGGGCAAGGCCTTCGAGACCTGGCTGTCGCCGGATAATTTCGACGCTCACGGCCATCAGATCCGCCGGCTGCAGGATATTCGCGCCGCCCTGCAGGCCGTGCCGGCATGAGCGACCGTTCTGCCCGTTCCGCCGCCATCGCCGCGGCCGTCATCATGGCCGGCTTCATGCTGCTGTTCTTCGTCATGCCGCGCATCATGGTGTGGCTTGGCGATTACTCTCCCTGGTTTGCCGGCGGCTTCGGCCTTCTGGCCGTGCTGTCCTTCTTCCTGGTGTTCTGGCTGCGGGCCAGGCACCAGCGCCGCAAGCTTTAGGCGGGGGAAGAAGGCTTACCAGAGGGTCTGGAGATTGCCGCTCTGCAGCGAGGCGCCGAGCAGGGCGAGACCGACCAGCAGGATGAAGAGGGCGCCGAGCAGCTCGATTGCAAGGCTCAGGCGATGGCCGAGCCGCGATCCCTCGCCGGCAAAGCGCACCGCCAGATCCTTGGCGGTGACGGCAAGGATGGCGAGGATGGACACGGTGATGGCGGTGCCGAGCGACATTGCGAGCACCGACAGTCCGCCGGCAAGATAAAGCCCGTTCAGAATGGAAAAGCTCATCACCAGAATGGCGCCGGAGCAGGGTCGCAGGCCCACCGCGATAATCGCCGACCAGGCCTCGCGGGTGCTGAAAGTGCTCGCCTGCAGGGCGCCGGGATCCGGAATATGCAGCGTGCCGCAATCGGCGCAATAGCTGCCGGGCGCAAGCCCCTCGTGATCGTGCCGGGTCACCTCCACCGCTTGGAAGGAGAGGCCGGTCGGTCCCGCCCCGGGCGTGGCAGCGCTCAGGAAGGGCAGGTTCGCGCCCCGCGGGCGCAGCGCATAGAGCTTGCGCAAAAGCAGCCAGGCGCCGAACAGGGCCACGAGCGCGAAGCTTGCGATTTCCATGGCCCAGGTGGCGCGGGTCATGGTGATGCCGGTGCCGCGCAGGACGAGAAAGGCGGCGGCCACCAGAGTTATGGCCGCGGCGCCCTGCATCAGGGCCGAAGACACTGAAATCAGGATGCCGCGCTTCAGGGCCGTCTCATTGGCGATCATATAGGACGAGATGACCGCCTTGCCGTGGCCGGGACCTGCGGCGTGGAAGACGCCATAGGCGAAGGACAGGAGGACGAGGCCTTTCAGGGCAGCCGGATCCTCCCGCATGGCGCGCAGTGCGCCGGTCAGGGCCCTGTAGAAGGATTGCTGATAGGCATTGATCCAGGACAGGAAGGGGCCGAGAACACCGCCGGTATCGAAAGCCGGCTCGGCCGCTCCGACGCCGAGCGGCGATTGCGCATGCGCCGCAGCTGCAAGCGCCAGCAGAAGGAGGAGGGCAAGGGGAAGCCGGCGAATGTGAAGAAACCCTAGCATGTCACCTCGAGCTTGGTGGCAAAGAGCTTCGTCATATCGGTGCCGGTCGGATCGTTGAAGAAGGCCGCGGTCAGCGAATCCTTGTTCTCGGCGATCACCTGGTCGGGATCCGGCCGGACCACCCGGTGGCTGCAGGCTCCAAAGGCCTGGCCCTGCGGCACCAGATCCGAATCACTGGGGAAATCGATGGCGGTATACATGGAGGGGTCATAGATGCCGAAGGTCATCTTGCCCTTCAGATGCAGCGGCTTTTGCGGCTTGACGGCGAAAAAGGCGAGGATCTGCTGGTCCTGATACGTCACGTGGATCGCATCGGGCTTGGCAATGGCCAGGTTCTTGCCGTCCTCGGTGATGGTGGTGAAATAATGGAAGTCGGCAAGCGAGGTGCGCATGGTTTCGCCCAGTTCCGCAAGCTCGTGCTCATCGAGCTTCAGATCGGTGTTCTTGTCGAAATCCAGCAGCACGCTGGAGGAGAAGATCTCGTCGAACCGCCAGACATTGCGAAGCTCCGTCACCATGCCGTTCGCATCGGCCAGCACTTCCAGACGCGCCTCCACGAAAACATGCGGATGCGCCAGGGCCGGCAGGGGAGCCAGACCGAAAAGGCCGGTCACGAGCCATCTGTTCATCCGCATGAGTGTTCCTTGACGGGGTTCTTGAAGCGATTTGCGGCTCTGGTCTGTCCTGAAAATGGGACCAAAGTTCGGCATGCTCACTCCGTCACCGGCGGCGCACGGCGAAACCAGGCGGACAGGAAATCGACAAAGACGCGCACTTTCGCGGGCAGGTAGCGGCGATGCGGATAGACGGCGTAAATGCCGCGATCCTTCAGGATGTAATCGTCGAACAGCGTCACCAATTCGCCGGACTGGATGAAGGGGAGGGCGATGAAATCGGGCACCATGGCCACGCCGAGGCCTGCTCGCGAAGCGCGAAGCGTCGCCTGCGGCGTGTTGACCTCGAGCGTCCCGGTGACGGGAACGCTGAAGGGGCCGCCGTCGGGATCCTGGAAGCGGATATTGTTGTGGGAGCGCAGGTTGGTGTCGATGATCACCGGCTTGCCGATCAGGTCCTGGGGATGATTGAGCGGCGCGTGGCGGGCAACATAATCCGGCGTAGCGCAGGCATAGACGCGGAAGTCGCAGATCTTGCGGGCGATCATCCCCGAATCCTCGAGCTTGGTGATTCGAATCGCCAGGTCGAATCCTTCCTCGATCAGATCGACGAATCGGTCCTCGGCGGCAATATCCAGGAAGACATCCGGATGGGCCTTGGCAAAATCGATCAGCGATTGCCCCACCTCCGCATCGATGAAGGTGCGCGGCACGGAGACCCGCAACCGCCCCTTCAGATCGGCATTGTTCTCCCGCACCAGATCGGCGAGATTATCGATCTCCTTGAGAATGTCGGACGCCGTGCGGAAATAGGTATGTCCTGCCTCCGTCAGCGAAAATTGCCGGGTCGTGCGGTTCAAAAGCAGGGCGCCGAGATCGTCTTCCAGCTCCCGGACATATTTGGAAAGCAGCGCTTTCGAACGGCCGGTGCGCCGGGCGGCGGCGGAAAAGCCCTCCGCTTCCACCACATCGATGAAGGCGCGCATGCGCGTCAGTGTGTCCACACGAAAGCCCCTTTTTTGTTCACAGGTCCTAGGTGAAGGCTCCGCCGGGGATGCGCAATTCAAAATTTGCGGTTCATCCAAAAAACCACTTGATTATGACGGGCGATGCACTTATTTCCGGGGCTGCCCAAAGTCGCACGTGCCTGTGGGTGTCCGCCGACCCTCGAATTGGTGAGGGCAAACGGTAAGGTACCTGGAACTAACCCCTCCAGTCGCTATTCCGGCCAACCGGGAAATGCGAGGACATCTTGAAGCAACGACGGTGCGGGCCTTTCTGGTCTCTGCAGGCTTTCCATCAGCTTGCAATACTGAAGAGGCACACCATCATTGCCGGAAGTGCGGTTGGGTTCATCCCTCCAATCCATGGCAGACAAAGCCGGATCAAAGCTCTTGGCAGGGCGTTGGTTCACTATACGCGCTCTCAGGCGTGATCGAGGCACCGGGATTTCCACCGGCCGGGCTGCGATCTCCTGTCGATGCGCCTTTGTCCTCCGGTTCGCCGGAACATGCTTAAGGGATTGCACCGATGACCACTGCTCGTATTCTCGACTTTCTCCGCACTGAGCGCCCGGAAGGCCCTTGCCTCGTCGTGGACCTCGATATCGTGCGCGACAATTTCTCCGCCTTCCGTCATGCTCTGCCGGACAGCGCCATCTATTATGCGGTGAAGGCCAATCCGGAGCCCGCAATCCTCAAGCTGCTCGCCGCGCTCGGCTCGAGCTTCGATTGCGCCTCCGTGGCCGAGATCCAGATGGCACTGGCTGCCGGCGCCACGGCGGACCGCATCTCCTACGGCAACACGATCAAGAAGGAACGCGATATTGCGCGTGCCTTCGAACTCGGCGTGCGCCTATTTGCCGTCGACAGCCATGAGGAAGTCGAAAAGCTGGCCCGCGCAGCACCGGGCGCACGCGTTTTCTGCCGTGTCCTGACCGATGGCGAAGGCGCCGAATGGCCGCTGTCGCGCAAGTTCGGCTGCGTGCCGCAGATGGCTGTCGATGTTCTGGTCTATGCGCACCAGCTCGGCCTGGAATCCTACGGGGTTTCCTTCCATGTCGGTTCGCAGATGACCAAGGTCGACGCCTGGGATTCGGCCCTTGCCGATGCCAAGCGGGTCTTCGCACAGCTCGCCAAGCAGGGCATCGTCCTGCAGATGGTGAACATGGGCGGCGGCTTCCCGACCAAGTATCTGCGCGACATCCCGTCGGCGGAAGAATATGGCCAGGCGATCTTTGCCGCACTGCGCAAGCATTTCGGCAATAATCTGCCCAAGACGATCATCGAGCCGGGCCGCGGCATGGTGGGCAATGCAGGTGTCATCAAGGCCGAAGTGGTCCTGGTGTCGAAGAAGTCGGACAATGACGAGCATCGATGGGTTTTCCTCGATATCGGCAAGTTCGGCGGCCTGGCCGAGACCATGGACGAAGCCATCCGCTACCCGATCCGCACTGTGCGCGACGGCGATGCCATGGAGGCTTGCGTCATTGCCGGTCCGACCTGCGATTCGGCGGATGTGCTCTATGAGAAGAACATGTATCCGCTGCCGATCACGCTGACGGTCGGCGACGAAGTTCTGATCGAGGGCACCGGCGCCTATACGACGACCTATTCGGCCGTCGCCTTCAACGGCTTCGACCCGCTGAAGGCCTACGTCATCTGATCATGCCTGGCTCCGGTCACCGGCCGGAGCCGCTCCACCCCTGATTGTCTGTGCCGCTTGAACGGTTCTTAAGCTTCGGAGGCCAAGATGGCCGCTGTTCTTAACGCTGTGCGCGCTCTGTTCGCGCCGAATACCTATGTCATTTCCGAAGAGACGCCGGCTGATGTCGTGGCCCGGGAAAACCTTCTCGATCGCGCCATGGGCCGGGACCGCCGGAAGAAGTCGTCGGAAAAGCTTCGCCGCGGCCGCGTGCCGGCGGCCGGCCTCGCCCTGGTGGCCCGCGATCTGCAGGGCCATGTGATCGGCACGGTGCGGCTGTGGAATGTCGAAGCCGGGATTTCCGCCTCCGGCCGGCCCGTGGAAGCCCTGCTGCTCGGCCCGCTGGCCGTCGACCAGGCGCATGAAGGCAAGGGAATCGGCGGGGCCCTGATGCGCGCGGCGATCGCCGAAGCGCGGGCGCGCGGACATGGGGCGATCCTGCTTGTGGGGGATGCGCCCTATTACGAGCGATTCGGCTTCTTTGCGGAAAAGGCCCAGCATCTCCTGATGCCCGGCCCCTTCGCCCGCGACCGCTTTCTGGCGCTCGAACTGAAGGAAGGCTGGCTTGCCGGTGCTGCCGGCATGCTGGTCGCCAGCGGCCGCAAGCTCTCCCGCGCCGTCCCGCGTGCCTTGCCGCGCAACGAGCCGGGCGCCTTGCCCCGCCGCGCCGCCTGATGTCCGCCCGCGCTACTCCTGCATGCGCCCCTCCTGCTGCGCTACTCCTGCGCCCCTCTCTGCCTGACGGCGAGGGGCGCCCTCGCGTGTGCCGTGCCGAGACTCCACTCTCCCACTCCGGACCTTGCGTATAGGGCTCCGGTGCCAGGCACGGGTGCCGGGACCTGTGGCGGGAGTGCGTGCAACTGTGGCTTTTGTGCACTGTATTTTCGGGATTTGATGAATTCCCTGCTGCCCTTGACCATCGTCAATCGCTGTTGATCAGGATCAACCGCCGGCCCCGGCGCCTTGGCTATCCTCCCTGCATTCATTGGCTAATGTTTTGCAAGGAGAGTGACATGATCAAGAACGGGCCAGCCCTGGGGGCTTTGCTGGGTGCGGCAACAGTTCTTCTGTCGGGGCAAGTTCACGCTGCGGATATGGCGCCGCTCGCGCCCGCACCGGCGGCGGAAGAGGCGGTCGCTGCCTCCAAAAGCCCCTGGCAGATCCGCGTGCGCGCCCTAGGCGTCATCCCGAATGACGAGGGTTCGGTGAACGGCGTTGCCGGGTCCGACCTGCAATATTCGAATTCCATCACGCCGGAACTGGATATTTCCTACTTCTTCACCGACAATATCGCAGCTGAACTCATTCTCGGAACCACCAGCTCGAAGATTTCCGGCGCCGGTTCGCTGGCCGGGGTGAATGTCGGCAAGACCTGGATCCTGCCGCCGACGCTGACGCTGCAATATCATTTCGACGATTTCGGCGCCTTCAAACCCTATGTCGGCGCGGGCATCAACTACACCTTCTTCTACAATGAGACGGAAAAGCCGGGCTTCAGCAATCTGAAGGTGGATCACCATGTCGGCGCGGCGCTGCAAGTCGGCTTCGATTACATGATCGATGACCATTGGGGCCTGAACGTCGACGTCAAGAAGCTCTTCCTCGAAACGGATTGGAGCGCCAATCACTCGACGCTGGGGCCCTTGTCCGGCAAGGCCAAGCTTGATCCCTGGCTGATCGGCGCCGGTGTGACCTACCGCTTCTAGAGCAGGTCCAGCAAAACTGCGTCGGCGGTTTTGCAACCGGACTGCGCGAAGACAGAGAGATAGAGCATTTCGGGTGATCCCGTTTTCACCGGAAATGCTCTCCAGGTCGCGACGGTTCGAGCCTCTCCGGTCCAGACCGTCAAATCTGGATCTGGCTCGGACATCGGAGCGGGTCTGTCGGCAGATGCGGCTCAGATCCTCGCCGTCCCGCTTTGCAATGCCTGCGGTCATGCGGAGACGTGAACCCGGTGAAATAGGGGGCCTTGCGGGGGGCGGGCCTACCTCGCTGAAGAATTGTCCGGATGGGGGCGTTCGGGGCCGTGGCTGGCTTCTTCAGGTGAGGGGAGGGACGGGGATCGGCGCCTGGCTGCGCCGGTCTCCGTCTCGCAAACCCACTCCGGCAGGCGGTTTCCCCGGCGGATGATCGTCCCGAACCGTCACACCCTTTGGTCCCGGTTTCACAAGGCCGTGACATCGCGCCTGCAGATGTGGCGGCTTTTGCTGGAGAGTCTATCTCTAGGACATGCTGACACGACGATCCTTTTCCCTCTCTCTGCCGCTCACCCTGTCCCTGCCGCTGACCGCTGCCGCACCCGCCATCCTGGCCGCGCAGGAGCCGCCCGCCCCTGGCGCCGGGTCGGACCCCGGGCCGGAGCCTGCCGCGCCACAGGCCGAACCATCGCCGCCGGCCCCGAGCCAGACCCTGGCGGATACGCTTGCGCGGGGCGAACGGCTGCCGCCTTTGAAGGCGGTCATCGTCAGCCGGCAGGGGGAGCGCCTGGCCGAGCGCGGCTATCACGGCCACGCGCCGTCCGATTCCACCAATATCAAATCCGCCTCCAAATCGATCATATCGGCCATGGTCGGCATGGCCATCGAGCGCGGTCTGCTTGAAGGGGTCGACCAGCCGGTGGCGGATCTTCTGGCGGCCGACCTGCCGGATGCACCGGATCCGCGGCTGAAGCGGGTGACGATCGGCCATCTTTTGTCGATGCAATCCGGGCTGGAGCCGAGCTATGCAAGGCTGGTGGCCAGCCGCAACTGGGTTCGGTTCACGCTTTCGGATGATTTCGTAACCGATCCGGGTGGCCGGATGGTCTATGCCACGGCCTCGACGCATCTCCTCTCGGCCATCCTGACAAGGACCGGCCGGAAGCCGACCCTGAAGCTCGCCCAGGAGTGGTTCGCGCCGCTTGACGGTTTTCGCATCGGCTCCTGGTCGCGCGATCCGCAGGGCATCCATATCGGCGGTAACCAGATGGCCATGACCAGCCGCTCGCTGCATGCGTTCGGCGAACTCTATCGGCGAAACGGCAAGACCGCGGAGGGCGTCCAGCTGGTGCCGGAGGCCTGGATTGCCGAGTCGTGGAAGCAGCGCACGAGTTCGAAATATTCCGGCGATGGCTATGGCTATGGCTGGTTTCTCAAGACCATTGGCGGCGAAGAGGTCCGGTTCGCCTGGGGCTATGGCGGCCAGATGCTCTATATCGTTCCGAGCCTGGGTCTGACCGTCACCATGACCTCGGAATCGGATTCGCCCTCGGCCGCCAATGGCTATCGCGACCGCCTGCACGCCCTGCTGTCCGATATCATCGGCGCCGTCCGTCAGGCATGATTGTCCGGGACCGGCGAGGCCTCGTGTTTAGCCATGGTGCCATTCCGGTCTTTACAGCTCCTCCACCTCGCCTATCTCAGGACGCATGAAACACGCTATCGTCACAGGTGGTGCCGGCCTTATCGGCACGCAGATTTGTCGCTCGCTGCGGGCGGCGGGCTATGCGGTTGCCTCCTTCGACATGAAGGATACGGCGCAGGACCTGCAGGATTCAGGCGTTCGCCACATCTTCTGCGATGTCGGCAACGAGGCCTCCGTCATCGGCGCCTTTGCCGAGTTGGGCTGGGAAAGCCTGGATCTGCTGGTGAACAATGCCGGCATTGCGGGTCCCGCCAATGGACCCATTGCGGAGCTTTCGCTGGAGGCATGGCGGCAGGTCACCGATAGCCACCTGACCGGTGCTTTCCTGATGACCCGCTCGGCCGTGCCCCTGATGGGCGAGGGCGCCAGCATCGTCAACATGACCTCCACCCGAGCCTTCATGTCGGAGAAGCAGACCGAAGCCTATGCGGCATCGAAGGGCGGGCTGGTGGCGCTTACCCATGCGCTTGCCGTGAGCCTCGGCCCGGACATCCGCGTCAATGCGGTTGCGCCGGGCTGGATCGCGCAGGAGGATGCGGATCTGCGGCCCGAGGATCATGCCCAGCATCCGGCCGGGCGTGTCGGCCGGCCGGCGGATATCGCCGACGCCATTCTCTACCTCTCCACCGCCGCTTTCACGACCGGCCAGGTCCTGGTGATCGACGGCGGCATGTCGAAGAAGATGATCTACACGGAGTAGCGGGCGTCCGGTGGGGAATTCCACCCACCGGCCGAAATGCCATTACGCCGAGATGTCGATCACGCCGCAATCGCCGGCATCGGAGCCGAAGGCGACAAGCTTGCCATTGCTGCTCCAGCTCATGGCGGTGATGGCGCCCTTGCCGGGCCGGCGGAGGATGGCTTCCTTGCCATCGGCCAGCCTGACACCGAGAATCATGCCATCGACAAAGCCGATCGCCAGAACCTCTTCGGCCGGGTGGAAGGCAACGCAGGTGGCCATGATATTGGCCCGCGTGCCGAGCTCCAGAGGCGCCTTGCCCATCGGCCCATCCTTGGCGGAAAAGGGCCAGACAATGGCCGCCGGCGCGCCGGAGGTTGCCAGCCACTTGCCTTTCGGCGACCAGGAATAGGATTTGACCTTGGCGGGATAGCCGGTCATGCGCATGTGACGCGCTTCGCCGGCCTTGCCGTCCAGCTTCCAGCCATGCAGGGCGTTCTCCTGCATGGTGGTGACCAGGAAGCGCCCGTCCGGCGAGAAGGTCACGCCGTTATGGGCGCCCTTCCAGTCCAGATCGGTGAAGGGGGCGCTGGTATTGACCCAGTGCAGCGAGACGCCGTTGTAGCGTGCCGCGGCAATCCGCAGGCCCTTCGGTGCAAAGGCAAGCGCCTCCACCGTGCGTTCCTCGGCAAATTCCTTCACAGTGCCATCGGCGAGAACCACAACGCTTGCCTTGCCGGTGGCATAGGCCACCGCGCCCTGCGGACCGCCGGCCAGAACCTGGATCCATTTGCGGGGCGCCTCGGCAATCTGCCTTGCGCTTCCATCGGCGGCAATGCGCATGACCTTGCCGTCTTCGCCGCCGGACAGCAGCGAATTGCTGAACGGATCCTTGATGCAGGTCAGAAGGCCGTCATGCGCCTCGGTAACCTTTTCGCCATTGTCCAGCCGGCGGATCTCGCCGGAGGCCTGGGAGAAGAAGGGCACGTCGCCGAGGAAATGCGCAGCGACGACATGACCTTCCAGATCGAGCGGGGCAACCGTCGGCATCAGGCTTGGTCTGCCTGGCAGGCGAGGAAGCTCTTTTCAATCTTCTCGCGGTCAAGATCGCGGCCGATGAAGACGAGACGGCTCTCGCGCTTCTCATCCGGCTTCCAGGCGCGCTGGTGATCGCCCTCGATGATCATGTGGACGCCTTGCACCACATAACGTTCCTCATCGCCCTTGAAGGCGATAATGCCCTTGAGACGGAGAATATTCGGCCCGTCGGTCTGGGTGATCTTCTGGATCCAGGGGAAGAACCGCTCCGGGTTCATCTCGCCGCCCCGCAGCGAGATCGACTTGACCGTCACATCGTGAATGGCAGACGGCGCGGCATGGTGGTGATGCCCATGATCGTGCCCGTGATCATGATCATGGTGATGATGGTGGTCGTGGCCGTGGGCGTGATCGTGGTCGTGATGGTCGCAGTCCGGGCCGCAGACATGGTCTTCATGCCCATGCTCCAGGAAATGCGGATCGTTTTCCAGCGCACGTTCCAGGTTGAAGGCACCCTGGTCGAGAACGCGGGCCAGGTCCACGCCGGAACGGGTCGTCTTGTAGATGCGCGCGGTCGGGTTGATGGCGCGGACGATCTCCTCGATCAGGGAAAGCTCCTCGGGCGTCACGAGGTCGGTCTTGTTGACCACGACGACATCGGCGAAGGCGATCTGGTCTTCCGCCTCGCGGCTGTCCTTCAGGCGAAGCGGCAGGTGCTTGGCATCCACCAGCGCCACAACGGCGTCGAGCTCGGTCTTGGCGCGCACGTCGTCATCCATGAAGAAGGTCTGGGCGACCGGTACGGGATCGGCAAGGCCGGTGGTTTCGACGATGATGCCGTCGAACCGGCCGGGCCGGCGCATCAGGCCTTCCACCACGCGGATGAGGTCGCCGCGAACGGTGCAGCAGACGCAGCCATTGTTCATTTCGTAGATTTCCTCGTCGGATTCGACGATCAGATCATTGTCGATGCCGATCTCGCCGAATTCGTTGACGATGACGGCGTATTTCTTGCCGTGGCTTTCGGAGAGGATGCGATTCAGAAGCGTCGTCTTGCCGGCGCCGAGATAACCGGTCAGAACGGTCACGGGAACGGGCTTCTGGGGGGCGGTGTCGGCCATGGGAACCTCCGGACGGTGGGGCGCTGCGAGGACGTGAAGGTGGCAGCGGTTGGCGTTCATATAAGGCCATCGCTGCAGCAGTTCAAAGGCTTTCGTATGTTATAAGATCACACGAGGTCTGCGGGATCGAAGCGGTGCACGTCGTCGAAGAGTTCGAGCAGGCCTGTCACCGCATGCGTCAGCAGCTGCTCGCCGCGTTCGGCGGTGGCCGCATTGGCCCTGCCGGCAACGCCCTTCGGGTTCAGATCCCGCATCTTCCAGCCGAAGGCATGCGGCCCATAGGCCCGCAAATGCCGGAAGGTTTCGGCAAATTCAGCCTGGCGCGAGGAAAAGGCCTCGGCCTTTTTCATATCCACAAGCTCGGGATGAAGGGCCAGCATGACCGAGGTCTCGATATCGCCGCCATGGATATCGAGGGCCTTCTCGCTGGCGTCCATCCAGCCGGGGGGCAGGCCGAATCGCGTCCAGCTGGTGGCGACCGCCAGCATGGAATGGCGGATGCGCGCCTCCGTGGCGACAATGGTCATCAGGGGCGAATTGCCGCCATGGGCGTTCAGCATCACCAGCTTGCGAATGCCGAGATCGGACAGGCTCTCGGCAATCGCCAGCCAGCGATTGACCGCCTGTGCAAAGGTCAGCGTCCGGGTGCCCGGCACATCCATGTGCTCCACCGAATAGCCTGTGCGCTCAACCGGCAGGAAGGTGAGCGGCAGGTCATCGGGCCTTGCGGCGATCAGCCGGTTCACCAGGCCGGCGGCAATCAGGCTGTCGGTTTCGAAGGGAAGGTGGGGGCCGTGCTGCTCATGAGCGCCGAGCGGCAGGACGGCGATCCACTGCGACCGTTCGCCGGGATCGAGCTTCAGGTCGTTCTCGTAAAAACGCGGTCTCGGCTGTTGCATCTTTCCATCATCCGGATCTGGTATAAGGATAGCCTCGCCGGAAGCCTATATCGCTAAAGGCGTCACCACGAAACGGGCGGGATGAGATGAGCAAGAAGAAGGGCGACAAAAAGGACAAGACGGGCAAGAAGAAGGACCCGGCCTCTCTTGCCGAACTGGCGCCCGCGCTCACCCAGGCAGCCAGGTCGCTGCGCACCAGTTTGTCCCGCAATCTGGCGGAAGCGGGCCTTTATGCCGGGCAGGACGGCGTGATCCTGCTCCTGGAGGCAGAGCCGGGGCTGACACCGGGCCAGCTTGCGCAACGCCTGGGCGTCAAGGCACCCACGATGACGCGGACGATCGGGCGCATGGAGGCGCAGGGTTTTCTCGAGCGCCGCAGCGACGGCACGGATGCGCGCCTGACCAAGATCCACCTCTCGGAGACCGGCCGGCAGAGCGTCGACCGCATTCACCAGGCCGTGGCGACATGCAGCCAGCAGGCGATCGAAGGATTCTCCGACAAGGAATTGCGCAGCATCATCAAGCTCTTGAAGGCCGTGGACCGCAATCTGCACGGACTGGTGCCGGAGACCGACGCAGAGGAGGAATAGTTGGAGGAGTCGTTACGTCTCATCTGCTATCCTTGCGCCTGATCCTTGCGCCTGATCCTTCCGCCAAATCCCGTCGCTTCGTCCCTCTAGCCGGCCGTCTCTCCCTGCCTCTCCCGACCGCTCTCCCTGCCTGCCACATGCCGCATCCGCTCGCCGTTTAAAATGTGACAGGTGCATGTCTAAATAATTGCCTCCTGCAATTAAATTGTTTAAATGCGGTGCAGGACGTGTCGCAATTGACCCTGGGGGAGGGAACGTGGCGCAGAAGGTCAAACTATCCACCATTGCCGAGAGCCTGGGGCTGTCCACAGCCACGATTTCGCTGGCGCTGCGCGACAGTCCGCTGGTCGCCGCCGATACCCGCGAGAAGATCAAGGAGCAGGCGAGGGCGCTTGGCTATATCTACAATCGCCGTGCCGCCAGCCTGCGCACCTCCCGCTCCGGCATTATCGGTGTCGTGGTGCATGACATCATGAACCCCTTCTACGGCGAGATCCTGAAGGCCATCGAAAGCGAGCTCGACCGCAGCCGCCAGACCTTCATCCTCTCCAACCATTATGACTCGGTCGAGAAGCAGCGCACCTTCATCGAGACCCTGTTGCAGCTGGGTGGAGACGGGGTGATCATGTCTCCGGCCATCGGCACGCCGATCGAGGATGTGAAGCTTGCCGAAGCCAATGGCATGCCGGCCATTCTCGTTGCCCGATCGATGGAGGGTGTCGACCTGCCGACCTATCGCGGCGACGATTCCTACGGCATTTCGCTCGCGACCAATCATCTCATCGGCCTTGGCCATCGCACCATCGCCATGATCGGCGGAACGGACGGCACCTCCACCGGCCGCGACCGCTATCAGGGCTATGTCAATGCGCTGCGCAAGGCAGGCATCGAGGTCGACCCGAACCTGCGCATTCCCGGCCCGCGAACGAAACAGGGCGGGTTCGAGGCGGCGGTGCATTTTCTCTCTTTGCCGCAGAAGCCGACCGCGGCCGTCTGCTGGAATGATCTTGTCGCCATCGGGCTGATGAACGGCATTGCCCGCGCGGGCCTGCTGGCCGGGCCGGATATCTCGGTCACCGGCTATGACGATCTGGAAGAGGCGTCCATCGCGACCCCGGCGCTGACGACCGTTTCCAACGGGCAGGCCGAAGTGGGACGGCTTGCCGCCCGGGCCCTTCTGGATAGACTGGCCGGCAGCCACGACCCGGATGGCATCCATCTCATCAAGCCGGAAATGCGCATCCGCCAATCCACCGGCCCCTACCGCCCCCGTGCCTGACAGACCGACAGGAATGAACCGATGACCGATAGCAAGACCACCATCCTCGTACCCGGCCGCCTGCATCCGCGCGCCCTTGAGGGCCTGAAAGCGGCTTTTCACGTGATCCAGACCGAGCCCGGCGCGGAAATGGAGCTTTCAGCCGAGGACAAGGCCAAGATCCTCGGTGTCGCAACGGCCAATCGCATGCCGGCGGAGTGGATATCGCAATTGCCGGCCCTTCAGGTCATCTCGAATTTCGGCGTGGGCTATGATGGCGTGGATGCGGGCTTTGCCGCCGGACGCTCCGTCATCGTCACCCATACGCCGGATGTCTTGAACGACGAGGTGGCGGATACGACCATCGGTCTCTTGATCAACACGGTTCGGCGCCTGCCGGCGGCGGAGGCCTATCTGCGGGCCGGCAAGTGGCAGAAGGAAGGGCCGTTCGCGCTCTCGCCGCTGTCTCTGAAGAACCGCCATGTCGGCCTTCTGGGCCTCGGCCGCATCGGACTGGAAATCGCCAGACGGCTCGAGCCGTTCAAGGTGAAGATCAGCTATCATACCCGCAACCGGCGCGATGATGTGGCTTACACCCATGTCTCCTCGCTGATCGCGCTCGCCGAGCAGGTCGATACGCTGATTTCGATCATTCCCGCCACGCCTGAAACGCACAAGATCATCAATGAGGAGGTTCTTGCGGCCCTCGGGCCGAACGGCGTCTTCATCAATGTCGGTCGCGGCGCAAGTGTCGACGAAGCGGCTTTGGTGACGGCGCTGAAGACGGGCGTGATCGCCGCGGCCGGCCTCGACGTCTTCTATGACGAGCCGAACCTGCCGGAAGGCCTGCTGGACCTGCCCAATGTTTCGGCGCTGCCGCATGTGGCCTCGGCTTCCGTGCCGACCCGCAACGACATGGCCGATCTGGTCGTGGACAATCTCATCCAGTGGTTCGAGCAGGGCAAGGTTCTGACGCCGGTTCCGGAGAGTTCCCGCGGCTGATCCGGTGCGATAAGGGCCGGACGCGTCAGCGCCGGCCAGCGGCGTAGGCGCGCACCGCCTCTCCGAAGGCCTCGAACAGCGCGCGCGACGGGGTGTCTGTCTGCGCCCAATATTCCGGATGCCATTGGACGCCGACGGCGAAGGCCTTCGCGTCGATGACGGACACGGCCTCGATCGTTCCGTCTGCGGCGGTGGCTTCCACCTGCAGGCGCGGTGCCGTTTGCGACAGGGCCTGGCGGTGCAGCGAATTCACCTGGATCTCGCCGGAAACCCCCAGATGCTGCGCAATGCAGCTTCCGTCACGCACATGCACCGGCTGACGGATGGCATACATCTCGTCGCGGCTTTCCACCGGCGGTTTGCGGTGATCCCAGATCCCCGGCCTCTCCTGGATTTCGCTGGCGAGCGTGCCGCCCAGCGCCACGTTGAGTTCCTGAATGCCGCGGCAGATGGCGAGCATCGGGATGGCGCGGTCGAGCGCCTTGCGGATCAGCGGCAGGACGGTGGCATCGCGCGCCGGATCGAAGGGGCCATCGGCCTCGCTCGCCTCCTGCCCGTAAAGGGATGGGTGAACATTGGTGGCCGAGCCGGACACCAGAAGCCCGTCGACCCGATCCAGCACGGCATCGACATCATGCCCCTCGGTCAAAGCCGGCACGATCAGCGGGATGACATCGGCCACCTTGACGGCGGCATCGATATATTGCGCCTGCACGGCGTGCCAGTCGGCCTTTTCGAAGTGGCGGATATCGGCGGGAATGGCAATGACGGGCTTGGTCATGATCGGATCCGGAAGCGTAGGGCTGAGCGGGAGAGGGGTCGAGGGACAGGTCGAGCGAAAGTTGAGCGGAGCGGGTGTGCAGAGACAGCGTTGGACGAAAGCACGGTACGTTGAACAGGGACAAGCCGTTCTTGGTCCCGCGCCGGCGGCAAGTCAATAGGAGGGCCGACGCCGGGACCCGGCGGGAGGATCATGACTTGCTGGCCAGCATCCTATTAGACGAAAGTCTTGCAACGACAGAGACCCTCAAGTGGCAGGAATATTATCCGTGCCGCTTGCATGGAAATGGCGGGCGTGGTTACTTCGCAGCAAGGCCGGAGAACAGGGGAACAGGATATCTCGCGGCTTGCAACAATGGGAGGTTATTCAATGGATCGTCGTTCATTCTTCAAGAAGGCTGCCGTGACCGGCGCCGGTGCTGCCGCCGCCACGGGGCTTGCGGCCCCGGCCCTTGCGCAGTCCATGCCAAAGATCACCTGGCGCCTGACATCGTCGTTCCCGAAATCGCTGGACACGATCTATGGCGGCGCCGAAGACATTGCCAAGCGCGTCGCCGCGGCGACGGACGGCAATTTCACCATCCAGACCTTTGCCGCCGGCGAGATCGTGCCCGGCCTGCAGGCCGCCGATGCCGTTTCCGCCGGAACGGTCGAAATGTGCCATACCTGCTCCTATTATTATGTCGGCAAGGATCCGACCTTTGCGATCGGCACGGCCATTCCCTTCGGTCCGAATGCCCGCCTGACCAATGGCTGGTTCTACCAGGGCAACGGCAACAAGCTCTTGAATGAATTTTACGCCACGCATGGCCTTATCGGCTTCATTGCCGGCAATACGGGCGTTCAGATGGGCGGCTGGTTCCGCAAGGAAATCAACACGATCGATGACTTCAAGGGCGTCAAGATGCGCATTGCCGGCCTGGCCGGCCGCGTCGTCGAGAAGCTTGGCGTCGTGCCGCAGCAGATTGCCGGCGGCGATATCTATCCCTCGCTCGAAAAGGGCACGATCGATGCTGCCGAATGGGTCGGCCCCTATGACGACCAGAAGCTCGGTTTCTACAAGGTCGCCAAATATTATTACTACCCGGCCTTCTGGGAAGGTGGCCCGGTCATCCATGCCTTCGCCAACAAGGAAAAGTTCGAGGGGCTGCCCAAGGCCTATCAGGCCGTGCTGGAGGATGCCTGCTCCTTCGCCAACACCAATATGATGGCGAAATACGACACCAAGAACCCGATCGCCATCAAGGAACTGGTCGCCCAGGGCACGATCCTGCGTCCGTTCAGCCAGGAAATCCTGGAAGCCTGCTTCACGGCGGCCATGGAGCTCTATGCCGATATCTCGTCGAAGAACGAGTGGTTCAAGAAGATCTACGAGGATCAGGTCGCTTACAAGCGCGAGGCCTATCTCTGGACGCAGCTGTCGGAATATACCTATGACACGTTCATGATGATCCAGCAGCGCAACGGCAAGCTCTGATCGCATCGATCTGTCGGTCATGACAAGGCCCCGGCGCTGACCCGCGCCGGGGCCTTTTGCATGAAAAGATGAAAAGACGAGTCGATTCCGCCGGCCTTGCATTTTCGCGGTGTAGGTGGATGGCGGGCGGACCGCACAGGATCGCCTCGCATGCTTCGGCCAGAAAAATGCCGCCCGGCCTTGCAGGTCGTCCCTGCAGGCCGGGCGGCGTTTCGTGGTCAGTCTGTGGCCAGTCCCTGGTCAGCCTTTGATCAGTCACTGGTTCATCCAAGGGGGCGGGCGGCGGCTGCCGCCTGCCGTCAGAACTTGGGTGGCTGACTGAGATCCGGCTGAGAGGGCGCCGGTGTCTGGGTCTGGGGCGTTGCCGAGTTCGGGGCCGGGGCGCCGGAGGCGCCGCCGAAATTCGGCGGCGGCAGGCCGAGTGCCGGGGCGGCCGGTGCCGCAGGCGTGCCAGGTGCCGCAGGCGTATTGGGTGTCGCAGGCGTGCCGGGGTTTGCCGGGCCGCCGAAGTTCAGCGGCGGCAGGCCCAGCTGAGGCATGCCCGAATTGCTGCCACTGCCTGAGCCATCCATCTTGAGGGGCGGCAGGCCGAACGGATTATTGCTATCGGCCGGTGCGCCGCCCGGTGCATTTGCACCGCCCGATGGACCTCCCATGCCCGGAAGCTGGATCTGCACATCGGCCGGAGCCTTGGGATGTTCCTCCTTGTAGTGCAACACCAGGCCGGGGAAGAAGATCACCACCATGATCATGATGAACTGGATGACGATATAGGGAAACACGCCGCGATAGATTTCCGTCGTCTTGACCGGCGGCATGGTCTTGCCCGTCACCTTGTCCACCCAATTGCCGACCGGCGCGATGGAGCGCAGGAAGAACAGCGAGAAGCCGAAGGGCGGCGTCAGGAAGCTTGTCTGCAGGTTGATGCCGAGGATGATGCCGAACCAGACGAGGTCGATGCCGAGCTTGTCTGCGACCGGCGCCAGCAGCGGCACCATGATGAAGGCGATCTCGAAGAAATCGAGGAAGCAGCCCAGGATGAAGACGATGATGGTGACGACGAAGAGGAAGCCGAATTCGCCGCCCGGCAGGGCCAGCAGCAATTCCTCGATCCAGACATTGCCGTTGATGCCGTAGAAGGTGAGGCCGAAGACGCGGGCGCCGATGAGGATCATCATCACGAAGGCGGAGAGCCGCGTGGTGGCATCGAGTGCCGTCTTGATCGAGCCGAGCGTCAGGCGGCCCTTGGCAATGGCGAGGATGAGAGCGCCGGTGGCGCCCATGGCGCCGCCTTCCGTCGGCGTGGCAATGCCGAGGAAGATGGTGCCGAGCACCAGGAAGATCAGCGCCAGCGGCGGAATGAGGACGATGATCACCTGTTCGGCAAGCCGTGAAATGATCTTCTTCTCGATGCGGCTGTTGATCAGCGCCACGCCGTAGCAGACGCCGACGGTGAAGGCGAGCGCTGCCACCAGACGCCATTCAGGGCTGGCGATCCCGGCAAACAGGATCTCCATGCCGAGGAAATACAGGCCGACCGAAATGGCGAGCATGACGATCAGCGAGGTGACGCCGTTGCCGAGCGTACGGGCCTCCTGCGGCAGGGCCGGAGCCCATTCCGGCTTGATCAGCGTTACAGCGAAAATATAGAGGCAGTAGGCGGCGATGATCAGCAGCGCCGGATAGAGAGCGCCGACATACATGTCGCCGACCGAGCGGCCGAGCTGGTCTGCCATGACGATCAGGACGAGCGAAGGCGGCACGATCTGGGCAAGAGTGCCGGAAGCGGCAATCGTGCCCGAGACCAGCGGCCGGTTATAGCCATAGCGCATCATGATCGGCAGCGAGATCAGGCCCATGGCCATGACCGAGGCCGCCACGACGCCGGTGGTCGCGCCGAGAAGGGCGCCGACCAGGATCACCGCATAGGCGAGACCGCCGCGAATGGGGCCGAACAACTGCCCGATCGTATCCAGCAGGTCTTCCGCCATGCGGGACCGTTCCAGGATGATCCCCATGAAGGTGAAGAAGGGGATGGAGAGCAGCGTATCATTATACATGATCCCGTAAATGCGTTCGGGATGCGACTGCAGGAGCGGCCAGAACAGGCGGATATCCGGCGAGATATGCGAGAGTTCGACGCCGAAGACGAAAAAGATGAGGCCGCCGGCCGCCAGGGTGAAAGCCACCGGATAGCCAAGCAGCAGCATGGCCATGACCGAAGTGAACATCACCAGCGGCAGGTTGAGCGCGATGAGGTGAATGATTTCCGCCAGCATGTCAGACCTCCGTCGCCGCTTTGGCTTCTGCCGAGATATCGTCGCGCGGATCGGCGATCCGGCCGGTGATCACGGCATAGCGCTTGATGATTTCGGAGAAGGCCTGGGCCAGGAGAAGGGCAAAGCCGATCAGGACCACCAGCTTGGCCGGCCAGATGACAAGGCCGCCGGCATTGGAGGAGACTTCCCCTGACTGATAGGACAGCCAGAACCAGGGCCAGGCCAGATAGGTCATCAGCGAGGCAAAGGGCAGCAGGAAGATGATGTGCAGCACCAGGTCGACGATGTCGCGCGTGCGCTTGGACCAGCTGGAGGACAGGATATCGATCCGCACATGTTCGTTCTTCAGCAGCGCATAGGCGGCTGCAAGCATGAAGACAGTGCCGAAAAGATACCACTGCACTTCCAGCCAGGCATTGGACGACATGTCGAATGCCTTGCGCATGACCGCATTGCCGGCGCTGATCAGGACGGCGGCAAGCAGCAGCCAGGAGACCCAGCGGCCCACGAAACCAGTGACCGCATCGATGATGCGGCTCACTGCAAGCAGGATATTCATGATATTCCCCCACCCATTTTTTGGTTGTTGTCTCTTGTTATGTCCAAAGCGTTCGCAGAGCGCAACGCCTCATAAAGTCGTGCAGCCTTCATATTAGCGACTTTTATTGTCGCGACCGGTCCTAGGCGCGCAAGAAGAGAAAAGCAATCGGCGGCTCGATGGGTGCAAGGTCGAAACGGGCCAAAAAACCCAAGTTTTTGGAGCCATGTGCCAATTTCGACAGCATGGGACGCCCGGTGCGGGCCATGCTGCCGCATTGCTCTTTATGGAAATTTTGTGTACCGATTGAGCCTATGCAGGTGGGACTGCCGCGCCGCTCGCGCATGGGACGTGCCGGCACGCAATATTGGGAGAGTACAAGCATGGACAATCATCAGGCTGGACCGGTCGAGACGGGCGCGCCGATGGATTATCGCGAGCATGAAAAGACCTATGACCTGTTTCTCGCCGGCCTCAAATGGGGAACGATGATGACGGTGGTCTTGCTTCTGGCCATGGTCGGCGGCTTTTTCGCCGGCGGCGGCCTGTTCGGCGGCCTGATCCTGTTCATCATTCTGAACGCTGCAGGTTTCTATCTGCTGCGCTGATCCGGCGTCATGAGGCGAACCGGGGCATCATCGGGTGTCCCGGGGTATCATGGTGGCAGGGCGCTCTTGTTGAGAAGCCATGGCGTTCGAGGCCAGCAGTTTATCGCTGTCCGTCATCCGCTTCGCCGAACTGCTTTAACTATGGAACATCAGTGCGGTAAGAGATAGCCGCCCGGCCTGAGTATTGCCGGCAAGAGCATTGCCAGCCGGCAGCCATGTTTTCGGAAGACGGTCTCCAGTCCCGCGGCATCGGCCGAACCCGTCATGCCAGTCTACCGATCATTCAGGTTTACCTGTTTTCAGGTCTACCCGGCAGGTCTCGCCGTTTTCAGGTTTCCCTGGCAAGTCTCCTTGAAGACCCTGGCGCAGCGCTGGCCTTTTCAGGACAGGCGCCTGCCGTCAGGCGCCGGAACTGGACCGCGTGCGGGCGACGCCGTCCTGGGCAGGCTTGTAATTGGGGTCGAGGCGAACGGCGTGGCTGTAGGATTTGAAGGCCCGCGCCCGGTCGCCCTGGCGCTCGTAAACCAGCGCCTGATTGGCCCAGGATTCCGCCAGCTTGTCGTTCAGCTCGATCGCATGGTTGAAATCGGCGAAGGCATTGTCGTTGTCGTTCAGCGCCGCATAGGAGAGGCCGCGACCGTTATAGGGTTCGGCCGAGGAGGGCGAGAGCGAGATGGCCTTCGAGAAATCCTCGATCGCCTGCGCATGCTGACCCCGCGTCTGGTAGATCAGGCCGCGGCCGTGCCAGGCGCGACCATCGGTGGTTTCCAGCTGGATTGCGCGGTTGAAATCGTTGAAGGCATCCTCGGTGCGGCCTGCCTGGCGATAGATATTGCCGCGGCCGATCAGCGCCACATCGTAATCCGGATTGATTCGCAGCGCGGTGTTGTAATCATTCACCGCATCCGTGGGGCGGCCCATATTGCGATAGACAAGGGCGCGGTTCGCATAGGCCTGATACAGGTTCGGATTGAGCTGGAGCGCCCTGTCGAAATCCTCGACGGCGCGCTTGAAATCGCCGGCGCGGCCATAGGCCGTCCCGCGCACATTGTAGGCGTCCGGGCTCTGCGGATTGGCGGCGATGACCGAGGAAAGCGAGGCGATATTCTGCTCCGATCCTTGCGCCCGATCGAGGCGGATCACGTCGGTGCTGGTCGGTCCCGTCTGGCAGCCCGCCAGGGTGATGCCTGCCAGGAGCAGAGCGAGGCCGGAAATCTTCGTCACGTTGCGGCGATCCGACGGTGCAGCGTCGATGATGGGGCAGGGCATGAGCATGGTTTCGGCGGTCTTGGCGGCCATCAGGCGCAGATCCTCAAGCGTAACGAACAGCGGGGTCCGGGGAAATTGAAAAAAGCGGCGGCGAATATATTCGCCGCCGCTTTTAAATCATCGAAAAACGTCGAAAAGACGGCCAATTAACGGCTGGGGCGTGCGCTCGGGACCAGGCCTTCGCGCTGAGCACGCTTGCGGGCGAGCTTGCGAACGCGGCGAACAGCTTCCGCCTTTTCACGAGCGCGCTTCTGCGAGGGCTTCTCGTAGTAATCGCGCATCTTCATTTCACGGAAAATGCCTTCGCGCTGCATCTTCTTCTTGAGAGCGCGGAGAGCCTGATCGACGTTATTGTCGCGGACAAGTACCTGCACGTGAATCCCGTTCCTTTGGTTTTCGAGTTGACCGTCCCGGGACTGTCCAGTCCGGTACGAAACAATAGCTTCTAGCCCGGCAAAGCCGGTCAGTTGGTGAAGGCACATAACAGAAGGGATTTGCGAAGTCTAGCGGCCTGCGCCCGGCGGCATCGAAATTTCCGTGTCAGAGGCTGCATCCCCGCATTTGCAGGGGCTTTCAGCGCTTCACGCGCGGCGGCACGGCCATCGCGACGGGTAAGACGGGGCGGGATCGAAAGGAATCGATCGCGGCAGCGAGGGGCAGGCGTCCGACCGCCGCGTGCCCTTTGCTGCATCCGCTGGATGATGAAGCATTTCGCGCTCCCCGCTCCTTGCGGGACGCCTGTTGAGGCTTATCTCATCCGCTTTGAAGAACTCCGCCCCCCGGTTTGGGGGATCAGGCGGCCGGCAGGAACGGTCGCCATCCACACATCACGGCAAGAGGTATTCCCATGCGTCGTCTTTCCTATTCTCAATTCGGCGAGCCCGCCAAGGTCATCGGCATGACGGAAGCCCCGTCGCCGCAGCCCGGCAAGGGCGAGGTGCTGGTCGCCATGATCCTGTCGCCGATCCACAATCATGATGTGATCACCGTTCGCGGCAATTATGGCCACAAGCCGGCACTGCCCGCCATCGGCGGCAGCGAAGGGGTCGGAACCATCGCGGCGCTGGGGGAGGGTGTCAGCGGTCTGGAGATCGGGCAGAGGGTGGCGGTCAGCGGGCTGAAAGGCGCCTGGGCCGAGGAGGCCGTGGCGCGCGCCGCCTCGGTCGTGCCGCTGCCGGCCGAAATCGACGATGAGACCGCCGCGCAATTGATCGCCATGCCGCTCAGCGCGCTGACGCTGCTGGACTTCACCGGCATCCAGCCCGGCCAGTGGCTAATACAGAATGCCGCCAATGGTGCCGTCGCCAAGGCGCTGGCGCAACTTGCCGGCCCGCGCGGCATACAGGTCGTCAATCTTGTCCGGCGGGCCGAAGCGGTCAGCGAACTCGAGGCGCTCGGCATCGGCTCGGTCGTCGCCACCGATACGGGCGACTGGAAGGCTGCGGTAACGCGGCTGACCGGCGGCGCGCCCATCGCGGTGGGCATTGATGGCGTCGGCGGCGATGCGTCCGGCGATCTGCTGTCGCTTCTCGGCGAAGGCGGCCAGCTCGTCTCCTTTGGCGCCATGTCCGGCGAGGCGATGCGGCTGTCCGGTTCGGACCTGATCTTCAAGCAGGCGATCGTCAAGGGGTTCTGGCTGTCGAAGCTGATGGAGACCATGGCGCCGGCGGATCTGCGCCGGCTCATCGGCGAGCTGGTCAGCCGTGCAGCGTCCGGCGCGCTGAAGCTGGAGACCGATCGCGTCTTTCCGATGGAGGCGGCGGCCGATGCCATGCGCGCGGCCGAGGCCTCCGGCCGTCGCGGAAAGATCCTGCTTCGCCTCAAGGCCTGAGGCCGGCTCTCCCCGGTTTCCCCCGGCACCGCCCGGTTTCGCGCGGCCATGTCGAAACCGGGGCATGATTGCGTCGCAAAGCAGCTATTGCGGCCTCTGTTGATTTGCGATGAGTATGCCTCTACCCAGGGACCGATGATCCGCTCGCGCGATTTTGACGAGAGCGGATCGACGGTTTCGGCTATCGGATGTCGGGTCCGTCAGGCGGGTTTCAGAAAGCGAGAGGCAGTCATGCGCAAGTATTCGGTCTTCGCGCTGGCCCGTGAGGCCATGCGCAGCCACAAAGGCTGGGAACCGCAATGGGTCTCGCCGGAGCCGCGCTCCTCCTATGATGTGATCATCGTGGGCGGCGGCGGGCATGGCTTGGGAGCGGCCTATTACCTTGCCAAGGAACACGGCATCACCAATATCGCGGTGATCGAGAAGGGGTGGCTTGGCGGCGGCAATACCGGCCGCAACACCACCATCATCCGCTCCAACTATCTCTATGAAGAGAGCATGGATATATATGAGCACTCCCTGAAACTATGGGAGGGCCTGAGCCAGGATCTCAATTACAATGTCATGTATTCGCCGCGCGGCGTGATGATGCTGTCGCACAACACCCATGACATGCAGAGCTTCAAGCGGCACATCAACGCCAACCGGCTGTACGGCATCGACAATGAATGGCTGACGCCGGAACAGGCCAGGAAAGTCTGCCCGCCGCTCGATATTTCGCAGGCGGCGCGCTACCCCATCAATGGTGCGGCTCTGCAGAAGCGGGGCGGCACCGCGCGCCATGATGCGGTGGCCTGGGGCTATGCCCGCGGCGCCTCGGACAGGGGCGTCCACATCATCCAGAATTGCGAGGTCACCGGCATTCGCCGCGGGCCGAGTGGCGAGGTAACGGGGGTAGAGACGAGCCGCGGCTTTATCGGCGCCAAGAAGATCGGCGTGTCGGCCGCCGGCCATTCCTCGGTGGTCATGCAGATGGCCGGCGTTCGCGTGCCCTTGACCAGCAATCCGCTGCAGGCGCTGGTTTCCGAACCGCTGAAGCCGATCTTCCCCTGCGTCGTCATGTCCAACACCGTGCATGCCTATATCTCGCAATCGGACAAGGGCGAGCTGGTGATCGGCGCCGGCACCGACCAGTATCATTCCTATTCGCAGACCGGCGGCCTGCAGATCATCACCCATACGCTCGATGCAATCTGCGAGCTCTTCCCCATTTTCCGGCGCGTCAAGATGATGCGCCAATGGGGCGGCATTACCGACAATACGCCGGACCGTTCGGCCATCCAGAGCATCACTCCGGTCAGGAACCTCTTCGTCAATTGCGGATGGGGAACCGGCGGCTTCAAGGCAACGCCGGGCTCGGCCCATCTCTTCGCCTGGCTGATCGCCAAGGGCGAGCCGCATCGCCTGGCGGAAGGCCTGACGCTGGACCGCTTCCGCACCGGCCGGCTGATCGACGAGGCGGCTGCTGCTGCCGTCGCGCATTGATGAGGGGAAAAGCATGCTTCTGATCCACTGCCCCTATTGCGGCGAAGAGCGATCCGAACTGGAGTTCCGCTGGGCGGGCGAGGCCCATATCGCGCGCCCGCAGGCCATTGCCGAGATCTCCGACGCGCAATTTTCCGAATTCTTCTTCCTGCGCGACAACACCAAGGGCATCGCCTTCGAGCGCTGGCGGCACATTCATGGCTGCGGCCGGTTCTTCAATGCGATCCGCGATACCGTGAGCGACAAGTTTCTCCGGACCTACGAGGCCGGCCTGCCGCGCCAGCCCGTGCCGGGCGCGCAACCGGTCCCGACAGCTGCCGCCGATTTTGCCGATGCCGCTGAGGGCGGTGAAGGCGGTGCCGCATGAGCATCTCCCGCGACATGGAGAATTTCCGCATCAAGGGCGCCGGACGGCTGACCCCCGCCCGCACCGCCCGCTTCACCTTTGACGGCAAGATCTACACGGCCTTCGAAGGCGATACGGTGGCCTCCGCCTTGCTGGCGCACGGCGTGCACCTGATGGGCCGGTCCTTCAAATATCACCGGCCGCGCGGCGTTCTGACCGCCGGACCGGAGGAACCGAACGCGCTTGTCGATGTGGCGCGCGATGCCGCCCGTCGCCAGCCGAATGTGCGCGCCAGCGTGCAGGAGGTCTTTGACGGGGCGATCATCCGCTCGCAGAACCGCTGGCCGCTTCTGTCCTTCGATATCGGCGCCTTCAACACTCTCCTGTCGCGTTTCTTTCCGGCCGGCTTCTACTACAAGACCTTCATGTGGCCGAAGGAGGCCTGGGCCAAGCTTTACGAGCCGATCATCCGCCGCGCCGCCGGTCTCGGTGTCGCACCGAAAGAGGATGATCCCGATCACTATGCCAACCGCTTTGCCCATTGCGACGTGCTGGTGGCCGGTGCCGGTGCCGCAGGCCTGGCGGCGGCCCTCTCGGCCGCCAGAACCGGCGCCTCGGTGATTCTGGCCGATGAGCGGGCGGAGGTGGGCGGCGCGCTGCTGTTCGACACCTCGACCAGAATCGACGGCATGCAAGGCTATGACTGGGCCCAGCAGGTCCTGGCCGAGCTGAAGGCCATGCCCAATGTCCGCGTGCTGACGCGCACCACGGTCTTCGGCTATTACAACCATAATTTCCTCGGCCTGGCGGAGCGGGTGACGGATCATTTGCCAAGTCCGGCAAGGTCGCTGCCGCGCGAGAGGCTGTGGCAGGTCCGGGCCGGCAAGGTGGTGCTTGCCACCGGCGCCATAGAACGGCACATGGTATTTGCCAATAATGACCGGCCCGGCATCATGCTGGCATCGGCCGCGCGCCTCTACCTCAATCATTACGGCGTGTCGGTCGGATCCCGGATCGGCGTCTATACCGCCCATGACAGCGCCTATGAGGCGGCGATCGATCTGAAGCGTGCCGGCGTGGACATTGCCGCCATTGTCGATTGCCGTTCCAATCCCGGCGAAGCAGTGGTTTCGGCGGCACGCGGTCTCGGCATCGAGGTCCTGACCGGCTATTGCGTCGTGGATACGGCCGGCCGTCTGCGCATCCAGTCGATGACGGTGGCGCGCAAGGGCTCCCCCAATCACCGCAAGATCGCGGTGGATGCGCTGCTGATGTCGGGAGGCTGGACGCCATCGGTCCATCTCTTCTCGCAATCGCGCGGCAAGCTGAAATTCGATGCCGAGCACCAGCGCTTCCTGCCGAACATCTATGCCGAAACCTGTGTTTCGGTTGGCGCCTGCAACGGCACGGACGCGCTGAGCGACGTGTTCGCCGAGGCGGCGGCAGCAGGCGGCGCTGCGCTTTCCGTGTCCGCGGAAACCGCCTATGCCTGGACCGGCGGCATGATCGGCGCGGCGGAAGGGGCGGGACGCGAGACCACCGTCGCGGCCTTTGTCGATTTCCAGCATGATGTGACGGCGAAGGATATCAGGCTTGCGGTGCGCGAGGGCATGCATTCGATCGAGCATATCAAGCGCTTCACCACCAATGGCATGGCATCCGACCAGGGCAAGCTCTCCAACATGCATGGCCTTGCCATAGCGGCCGAAATGCTGGGCAAGGAGATCCCGCAGGTGGGGCTCACGACATTCCGCGCGCCTTACACGCCGGTGACCTACGGAACCCTGGTGGCCCATGCGCGGGGGGCGCTCTTCGACCCCGCCCGCAAGACGCCGCTGCATGACGAGCTGGCGAGGGCGGGCGCCGTCTTCGAGGATGTCGGCAACTGGAAGCGCGGCTGGTTTTTCCCCCGCCGCGGCGAGGACATGCATCAGGCCGTCAACCGGGAATGCCGGACGGTTCGCGAGACGGCGGGCATATTCGATGCCTCAACGCTGGGCAAGATCGAAGTGGTCGGCCCGGATGCGGCGAAATTCCTCAACCTGATGTATACGAATGCCTGGGACACGCTGAAGCCGGGCAAATGCCGCTACGGCATCATGACCCGCGAGGATGGTTTCATCTATGACGACGGTGTCGTGGGGCGGCTGGCGGAAGACCGCTTCCACGTCACGACGACGACCGGGGGCGCGCCGCGCGTGCTCCATCACATGGAGGATTACCTGCAGACGGAATTTCCCGATCTCAGGGTCTGGCTCACCTCCACCACCGAGCAATGGGCGGTGATTGCCGTGCAGGGGCCGAGGGCGCGTGAGATCATCGCCCCGCTTGTGGAAGGGCTCGATCTGTCCGACGCTGCCTTCCCGCATATGAGCGTCGCAGACTGCACGGTCATGGGCGTTCCGGCGCGGCTCTTCCGCGTCTCCTTCACCGGCGAGATCGGCTTCGAAGTCAACGTGGCGGCCGATTACGGCACCGCTGTCTGGAGGGCGATCCGGGAGCGCGGCGAGGCGCTGGGCGCCTGCCTCTATGGCACGGAGGCCATGCATGTCCTGCGCGCCGAGAAAGGCTATATCATCGTCGGCCAGGACACCGACGGAACGGTGACACCCGACGATGCCGGTCACGGCTGGGCGGTATCCAAGAAGAAGCCGGATTTCGTCGGCATTCGCGGGCTCAAGCGCCCCGATCTCATGCGCGACGACCGCAAGCAGCTGGTCGGCCTTCTGACGGCGGATCCGACAGAGGTGCTGGAGGAAGGCGGCCAGATCGTCGCCGATCCCAACCAGGCCAAGCCGATGACCATGCTCGGCCATGTCACCTCCGCCTATTGGTCGGAGACGCTGGGCCGCTCGATCGCGATCGCGCTCGTTGCCGGCGGACGCGCGCGGCTCGGCGAAACGGTCTATATTCCGATGAAAGACAGAACCCTTGCCGCCACCGTCACCGACATGGTGTTCTACGACAAGGAAGGGGGCCGAATCCATGGCTGAGAGTGCATTCCGCGACCTGCCGCTGTCCGGCGCCCATGGCGGCTCGGCGCATGTCGGCCTGCAACCGGCGCCTCCGGCCGAACGCATCTCGCTGCGCGCCCGGGCCGAGGATGTGCCGGCGCTGTCGTCTGCTCTCGATCTGCCGCTGCCAACCGCGCCCAAGACCTCGGCGCGCAGCGGCAGCCGCGTGGCGCTCTGGCTCGGCCCTGACGAATGGCTGGTGATCGACGAGGGGGCGGGCGGATTGATGCGCTCGGCCGCCGCATCCGGCGCGCTTGCTTCGGCCACTGATGTTTCCCATCGCAATACCGCTATCCTGATCTCCGGCCCGGGCGCCGAAGCGACGCTGAACGGTGGCTGCCCGCTCGATCTGTCGCAAAAAGCCTTTCCCGTGGGCGCCTGTGCAAGAACCATCTTCGGCAAGATCGAGGTGGTGATCCTGCGCAGCGGCGAAACGCAATTCCGGCTGGAATGCTGGCGATCCTTTTCCGATTATGCCTTCGGCCTTCTGCAGCAGACCGCTGCAGATGCGGCCCTTGACAGGTTCCAGGCCTAAAGCAAAGGAGCGCGAATGCCGCGCTCCTTCTCTTCTGTCCCTCTTCCCCTCTTTCCCTCTCTCCACTCCCCGTCTGGCACCTTTGCCTGCAAACCGCATGGAGCGGGATTTGAGCGTAACGGGGAAAGGCAAGGTCAGAACTCCGCCCATTCCTGCTGGTGGGCGGGACCGGTGCCGGTCGCAGCCAGCCGCCGCGCCCCGGCCTGAGGGGCGGATCGCTCTGCCTGGCCCGCCATGGTGCGGGCGACATGGCGCAGGCTCTGCGCGGCGCCGGAGGCGGAACCGAGCTGGAACTGGTCGACCAGATCGCGCAGCTTGGCGGCCTCATTGGCCAGAGCGCTGGAGGCTGCCGTGGATTGCTCCACCATGGCGGCATTCTGCTGTGTCGTCTGGTCCATGGCGTTCACGGCCTGATTGACCTCGGCCAGTCCGGTGGATTGCTCGCGGGACGAGGTGGCGATCGAGTCCATATGGCCGTTGATCTCCACGATGAACTGGCCGATCGTCTTCAGGGCATCGCCGGCATTGCGGACCAGCTTGACTCCGCTCTCCACCTCGACGGAGGAGTTCTGGATCAGGCCCTTGATCTCGCGCGCGGCTGTCGCCGCCCGCTGGGCGAGTTCACGCACCTCCTGGGCAACAACGGCAAAGCCCTTGCCCGCATCGCCGGCCCGCGCGGCCTCCACACCGGCATTCAAAGCGAGAAGATTGGTCTGGAAGGCGATCTCGTCGATCACGCTGATGATGTTGGAGATCTGCTGCGAGGAATCCTCGATGCGCGCCATGGCAAGCTCCGCCTGCGAGACGACATCGGCGGATTGATCGGCGGCCTGGGTTGCCCGCGTGGCCACGCCGCGCGCCTCTTCCGTCCGCTTGGTGGAATTCGTGACATTGGCGGTGATCTCGTCCAGCGCCGCAGCGGTTTCCTCCAGCGCCGCCGCCTGCTGCTCGGTCCGCTTGGACAGGTCATTGGCTCCCTGGCTCAATTCCCGCGAGCCGCTGTCGATGGCGGCCGTCGTTGTGGCAACCAGGCCCATTGCGGAGCGTAGCTGTTCCACCGCGGCATTGAAATCGCTGCGGAGCCCTTCGAAATCGGCGGCGAAAGGCTCGCGGAAGGAGAAGGTCAGATCGCCGGCGGCGACCTGCTTAAGGCCATGGGCCAGGCTTGAGGTGGCATGCATCATCTCGTCGCTGCGCTTGCGCTCGGCCGCGGCGGTGCGGTTGCGCTCCTGTTCGCTCATCTCGCGATTATGGCCGGCTTCCTCTTCCAGCCGGCGTGCGCGCTGGCCGTTTTCCTTGAAGATCTGCACGGCCGAAGCCATCTGGCCGATTTCGTCGAGCCGCCCGATGCCGGGCACATCCGCCTGCAGGTCGCCATCGGCCAGGCGCTGCATGGCCGCAGTCATGGCGGCGATCGGCTGGGAAATCGAACGCGAGACCAGCCACATGGCACCGGCGCCGGCCAGGAGAACCGCCAGCCCGACCGCTGCCTGCAGCCAGGCATCCTGGACATTGCGGCTGCTCAGCGAGGCATCGAGCGCGGAGGCCTGGGCCATGGCCACATCTGCCGGTACTTCGATAAGCACCGACCAGGGTGTCTTGGTGCGGCCCAGCGTGATCGGCGCCAGGGCGCGGAACAGCGCGCCGCTCTCCGTGGCATCGCGTTTGCCGGACTGGATGGAGGGCAGCAGATCCTTCAGCGAGGGGTCCAGCCTTTCCATCGGCTCGCCGACCAGATCGGGCCGTTCGCTCGAGGCGACGACCAGGCCCTTGTAGCTGAGGATGGTGACGGACGCCTTGCCGTTGAAGAGGCCGGATTTGACCTCGCTCGCCAGGCGCTGAACGAAGGACAGATCGAAATCGGCACCGGCCACGCCGGCAAACCGGCCGTCGATCGTGATCGGAACGGACATGGTCGCCAGATAGACGTTCTTTCCCTGTACGATATAGGGCAGCGGGTCGAGAATGCTTTCGCCCTGGCCGGTTTGCGGACCGATATACCAGCCGCCCTTCACCACGCCGTTGGGATGCAATGCATGGCTGTCATATTCCACCAGCGGCTGGATATCGATCTTGCCATCCGCGGCCCGCGTCCAATAGGGCAGGAAGCGGCCCGTCGCGTCGGAACCGGCGCTTGCCTTGTTGCGATAGGTCTCGTCCTTGCCGTCGAGAGCATTCGGCTCCCAGGCGCTATAGGTGCCGTTGAATTGCGGATTGTCCTTCAGGACGTTCAGCAGAATGGCGTTGAATTGCGCGCGGCGCTGATCGGCTGCAATGGCATCGCTCTTGGCCATGGCCTCGAAACTGCGCGCCGTGATGCGGGCCGCATCGAAAGCCTCGTTCAGATTGCCCTGGATCGTCCGGGCCTGGGCGAGAGCGGCATTGGTGAGGCTCTTGATCGTCATGTCCCGCGACAGGCTGGTCATATTGGTGCTGACATAGGTCTGGCTGTTCGACGCCGCCACGATTCCATAACCCAGCAGGCCGCCGACGGCCGTCAGCACGCAGATCCCCGACAGGACAGCGATTTTCATTTTCAACGATCGGAATTGCATTGCCTTCCTTCCTTTCCGTCACTTCATGACGAAATTCGAAGAAGGTATTTTAAATCTGGTTAATTGACGAAAGCTATACTTGCTATCTGAAAATTCAAGGATTAACAAATACAAACACGAGCTTAGAAGCCATTAGAAGTGCCGTATTGTGCTATCTACTCATACCTTTGTATGAGTTATTTTTGCGGATCTATAGTATGTATCGCATTTATTATGAACTCAATGCTTTCAAGTAAAGCAAAAAAATCCTGTTGTAGTTGCAAGACGCGAAAGACACACGAGACACGTAAGAGGTCAGTCCTCCGGGCGGTCCTTCGGGTCGAACTGGACGATGGTGATCCATTGCGCCGTCAGGGCCGGCTTGCGCTCATCCTCGATCTCGACCGTCACATCATACGTGGTCATCAGCATGCCGGCCCCGCGCAGCCGGGCTTCCGTCAGGGTGAAGCGTCCGCGAATGCGCCGGCCGCTGCGCACCGGCGAGCCGAAGCGCAGCTTGTCGAAGCCGTAATTCAGCCCCATGGTCTGCTCGCGAATATGCGGCAGCGCATCGTAGTTCATCGTCGAGAGCAGGGAGAGGGTGAGAAAGCCATGCGCAATCGTGCCGCCAAAGGAGCTTTCCGCCGCGGCGCGATCCGGATCGGTATGGATGAACTGGTGGTCGCGGGTGGCATTGGCAAAGGTGTCGATCATCGCCTGGTCGACCGTGATCCAGTCGGAAACGCCGATCTCCTGGCCCACCAGATCCTTGACGTCTCTCAGCGAAATCTCACGCGGCATGGCTACCTCTCGTTCGTCCGACAGCTCGAGACAGACTGTTATACCAATTTGCGGCGGCGGGAACCCGGCAGGTGGCAAACAGGATGCGGCAATGCAAAAATCATCGAAGATGGCGCGGTGTCTGATCGACCCGCTCAGCCTTTGCTTGCTCCTGGGCCCAAGCCTGAACCCATGCCCATTCCCGAGCCTGGAGCAGGTCCAGCAAAAGTGCGTCAGCGGTTTTGCAACCGGACTGCGCAAAGACAGAGAGATAGAGCATTTCAGGTGATCCCGTCTTCACCGGAAATGCTCCAGGCCCGAAGCTTGAACGCACCACAGGACCGAACGCGGCGGCAGGCGAAACAGCGAGCCCGTCTTTCCGCTCTCCAGATCCTGCCACTGGCCTGGAAGGGAGACATCCAGTGCGGCTCGGTGGCGGTTGAAGACCACGGCGAGGCGGGTGTCGCGCTGTGTCTTGCGATCATGGGTCTTCAGCACCATGGTCAGGTCGCCGCGATCGGCCTCCTCCCATTCGGCAACGGTCATCGGCGCGCCATAGCGGTTCAGCCATTCCACGTCGCCGTCGCGGCCGGAGAAAAAGGTGAGGTCGGAAAAGGCGGAAAAGCGACGTCGCAGGGAGGCGAGGCTGGCGGTGTGCTGGACCAGTTCATCATCCAGCGTCGTCCAGTCAAGCCAGGTGAGCGGATTGTCCTGGGCATAGGCATTGTTGTTGCCATGCTGGCTGCGGCCGCCCTCATCGCCGGCCGTCAGCATGATCGTGCCGCGGCTGGCAAAGAGCGTTGCCAGCAAGGCTTTGACATCCTTGAATCGGGCCGCCACCACCGCCGGGTCGTCACTCTCCCCCTCGATGCCATTGTTCCAGGAATGGTTCTCGTTATGGCCGTCGCGGTTCTCCTCGCCATTGGCCTCGTTGTGCTTGTGGGCGTAGGAGACCAGGTCCATCAGCGTGAAGCCGTCATGCGCGCAGAGGAAATTGACCGTGCGCGTTTCAGCCTGCCCATGGCGCATGAAAGCATCCGAGGAGCCGGCCAGGGCATGGGCAAGGCGCCCGGCCTTCCACGCATCGCCGCGCCAGAAGCACCGCAGATCATCCCGCGTCCGGTCATTCCATTCGAGGAAGGGCGGCGGAAAATTGCCCAGCTGATAGCCGCCCGGTCCGATATCCCAGGGCTCGGCGATCAGCACCCGGTCGGACAGGATGCGGTCGGACAGGATGGCGCCGAGTGTTTCGCTGTCGCGGGAGAAGCCGTGGGCGCTGCGCCCGAGCACGGTTCCGAGATCGAAGCGGAAGCCATCAACGCCGCCATGCAGGACGAAATGCCTCAGCGTATCGAGGATCAGCTGCCGCACGACCGGCTCGTCGCAGGCAATCGTATTGCCCGTGCCGGTATCGTTGATGAGGTGGCCCGGCTCACCGGGAACGTGGCGATAATAAGTGAGGTTGTCGAGACCGCGCAAGGAGAGGGTGGCGCCATGCCGGTCGCTCTCGCCGGTATGGTTGAAGACGAGATCGAGGATCACGCCGATGCCGTGTTCGTGCAGCACGCGCACCGTCTTTGCCAGTTCGTCCATGCCGCCCGGGACGAGGCGCGGATCCAGCGCCATGAAGGCAACGGGATTGTAGCCCCAGCCATTGGTGAGACCGAGGCCGGGCAGATGGCGCTCATCGATCCAGGCGGTGATCGGCATCAGCTCCACGGCATCCACGCCGATGCGCTTCAGATGCGCGAGGACGGACGGATGGGCAAGCGCTGCCAGCGTGCCGCGCTCGGATGGCGGCACATCCGGATGCTGCATGGTGAAGGCGCGCACGTTGAGCTCGTAGATGAAGCCGCCTTGGGGCAGGCGCGGGCTTTCGAGCGCAACCGGATGGTCGCGGGTCACGATGGCCTTCGGCACCAGCGGCGCCGTGTCCTTGCCGCGCAGCGACAATCGGCTGTCGTGGCGGAAAGGCCGGTCGAGTTGCTTGGCATAGGGATCGACCAGCAGCTTGGACGGATCGAACCAGAGCCCGCGATCCGGATCATAGGGGCCATGGGCGCGCAGGCCGTAACGGGTGCCTTCGGCGAGATCCGGCACATCCAGCGAGAAGAGACCGTCGCCGGTCTTCTGCAGGAACAGCCGGGCACGTTCATGGGCACCATCCGCCTCGAAGAGGCAAAGCTCGATCGCCTCGGCATGCTGCGACATGATGCTGAAGCGGACAGCCTGATCGAGAAGAACGGCGCCCAGAGGAGAGTTGGTCATGCTTGTCTCGCCTGCTTGCCCAGCGTCCCGTCTATGAGCCCCTGGAGGAATGGATCTGGAATGGATTTGACATTTGATACCGGTTTTCGGCAGGCTCTCAAGGCAAATGTCGGGTCCTTGATGATTGCCCCGGCTTCGACAGAGGAAGAGGAGGACGCCATGCCATTCACCATTCGATTGCACCGGGTCTTGAAGGCGCCGCCGGAGCGCGTCTTTCGCGCCTTCACCGATGCCGATGCCATGGTCAAGTGGAACCCGCCGCATGGGTTTACCGCGCATATGCATGTCTTCGAGCCGAGGGTGGGCGGTGCCTTCCGCATGTCCTTCACCAATTTCACGACGGGCGAGAGCCATTCCTTTGGCGGCCGCTACCTGGAGATCATCGAGAACGAAAGGCTGCGCTATACGGATCAGTTCGACGATCCGAACCTGCCCGGCGAGATCGAGACCACTGTGGAGATGCGCTCGACGGTGGTCGGTACCGAGCTGAAGGTGACGCAATCCGGGCTGCCGGACGTCATTCCGGAAGCGGCCTGCTATCTCGGCTGGCAGGAATCGCTCAGCCTGCTGCAGATGCTGGTGGAGCCCGAAATCCGCCAGCCGTGAAGGCCAGCGCCGCGACCGCACTCCATTGGGCAGGCCGGAGCCCGAGGCGACGCGCCTTGCCCGGCGGGCCGCGCTTCGCCCGGAGGCCGCGCCTGCCCGAAAAGGCAAGGCCCGGACCCGGGCATGGCGATGGTTCAGGTAATGACCGTCGGCGCGTCGCGCCCCGTGCGGGATCTGATCTCGGCGATTTCCTCGGCCACGGCGATGAGATCGGCCAGCGCCGCCTGCGTTTCGGTGCCGTGGCGGCTGGCATCCGGCTCGTAGCGCTCGACATAGACGCGCAAGGTGGCGCCGGACGTGCCGGTGCCGGACAGCCGGAAAACGACGCGGCTGCCGCCCCGGAACAGGATCCGGATGCCCTGGTTCCTGGAAACGGAACCGTCGATCGGATCATGATAGGCGAAATCGTCGGCGCTTTCGATCGTCAGGGCGCCATGGCTCTTGCCGGGCAGGGAGGGGAGCTTGGCGCGAAGGCTGTCCATCAGCGCATTCGCGGCGGCGGTGTCGACTTCCTCGTAATCGTGACGGGAATAGAAGTTGCGGCCGAACTCGGCCCAATGCGCCTCGATGATCTCTTTGACGCTCTGCTTGCGGGCGGCGATGATGTTCAGCCAGAACAGCACGGCCCAGAGACCGTCCTTTTCGCGCACATGCGAGGAGCCTGTGCCGAAGCTTTCCTCGCCGCAGACCGTTGCCTTGCCGGCATCCAGAAGATTGCCGAAGAATTTCCAGCCGGTTGGCGTTTCATACATGCCGATGCCGAGCTTTTCGGCCACGCGATCGGCTGCGGCGCTGGTCGGCATGGACCGGGCAATGCCGGCAATGCCCTGACTGTAGCCGGGGGCGCAGGTGGCATTGGCGGCGATCACCGCAAGGCTGTCGGAGGGTGTGACGAACATGCCCTTGCCGACGACCATGTTGCGGTCGCCATCGCCATCGGAGGCGGCGCCGAAATCGGGTCCGTCGGGGCTCATCACGTCATCATACAGCGCCTTGGCATGCACGAGATTGGGGTCCGGATGATGGTGGCCGAAATCCGGCAGGGGCTCGGCATTGCGCACCGAACCGGCCGGCGCACCGAGCCGGCGCTCGAGGATGTCCACCGCATAGGGGCCGGTTACGGCGCTCATGGAATCGATCACCACCCTGAAGCCCGAACCGATCAGCGCGCGGATCGCACCGAAATCGAAGAGGCTTTCCATCAGGTCGGCATAATCCTTGACCGGATCGATGATCTCGACCGTCATCTCGCCAAGCCGGCTGCTGCCGATGGCGTCGAGGTTGAGGTCCGGCGCCTCGACGATCTTGTAGGTGTCGATGATCTTGCTGCGGGTATAGATGGCATCGGTGATCTTTTCCGGTGCCGGGCCCCCATTGCCGATATTGTACTTGATGCCGAAATCTTCCGTCGGACCGCCGGGATTATGGCTTGCCGACAGCACGATGCCGCCGAAGGCGCCGTATTTGCGGATGATGTGGGAGGCTGCCGGCGTCGAGAGAATACCGCCACGACCGACCATGACCTTGCCGAAGCCGTTTGCCGCGGCCATTTTCAGCGCGATCTGGATGACCTCGCGATTGTAGAAGCGCCCGTCGCCGCCGATCACCAGTGTCTTGCCCTCATAGCCTTCGAGGCTGTCGAAGATCGACTGGATGAAGTTCTCCGCATAATTCTCCTGCTGGAAAACCGGAACTTTCTTGCGAAGGCCGGACGTGCCGGGCTTCTGGTCCTGATATGGCGCGGTGGAGACGGTCCTGATCATCAATGCGACCCTTTCGGTAGAAGGCTGGAATAAAGGTGTTCGTAAAGGGCCGCGCTCTTGTCCCAGGAGACGTCGGATTTCATGCCCTGCTTCTGGATCTGTGCCCAGGTCTTCTTGTCTTCATAGAGGCGGATGGTTCGCCGGATGGCGCGGCGCAGGGCCTCGGAGGTGACGGGGCTGAAGGAGATCCCGGTTGCCGCGCGGCTGCCGAGAGCGGCCGGATTGGCGTCGATCACCGTATCGTTCAGGCCGCCGGTGCGGGAGACGACCGGCACGCAGCCATAGCGCAGGCCGTAGAGCTGGGTGAGGCCGCAGGGCTCGAAGCGGGAGGGGATGAGAATGGCATCGCAACCCGCCTGCATCAGATGCGACAGCGGTTCATTGTAGCTGACGGCAATGCCGACCCGGCCGGGATGACGAGCCGCCGCCGATTGCAGGGCGGCGACCAGACCCGGATCGCCCGAGCCGAGAACCGCCAGCTTGCCGCCGCGTTCCACCAGATCGTCCACCACCTCGGCGACCAGATCCATGCCCTTTTGCCAGGTCAGGCGGGAGATCACGCAAAATAGCGGTGAGTCGTCATCCACCAGGCCGAAATGGGTTTCCACCGTGCGCTTGTTGTCGGCGCGGGGCTTCAGATCGCCTGCGCCATAGGGGCGCGCAATGGCGGGATCGGTCTGCGGGTTCCAGACATCGGTATCGATGCCGTTGACGATGCCATGCAGTTCGCCGGACCGGCGGTTCAGCAGTCCCTCCAGCCCCATGCCGAATTCCGGCGTGAGGATTTCCTCGGCATAGGAGGGACTGACGGTCGAGACCGCCCAGGCGGTCTGGATGCCGGCCTTCAGGTAGCCCACCTGACCGTAATACTCGACGCCGTCAATGTCGAAAGCATGGGCGGGAAGGCCGAGCATGGGGAAGATGGAGGAGGGGAAATTGCCCTGGAAGGCGATATTATGGATCGTCATGACGCTGGGCAGAGCCGGGGGTTCGAGAAAGCGCATATAGGCCGGCACAAGCCCGGTCTGCCAGTCGTGCACATGGACGAGATCGGGTCGCCAGTCGGGCAGGCGGCCTGCCGCCAGGTGCGCGCCGGCAAGGGAAAGAGCTGCGAAACGCCGCCAGTTGTCGTGGTGATCTCTGCCATCGCGATCGATATAGGGCCCGCCCGAACGGTCGAACAGGGCTGGCGCGTCGAGAACCAGAAGATCGAGTCCCGCCACCTTGGCGGAGAGGATCTGTGCCTCCACGCCCAGAAGATCGCCGAACCGCAGAACGGACTGCTCCTCGCGAAGCGCGGCCCGCACGGCAGGATAAGCGGGGATCAGCGTCTTCACCTCGACGCCGCGCCCGGCCAGTGCCAAGGGCAGGGCGCCCGCGACATCGGCGAGCCCGCCGGTCTTGATCAGCGGGTAGATTTCGGACGCGACCGAGAGGACCTTCATGCGTTTTCCTTTTTCCCCATTCCCACTTTGCTCAGCGGGCTAACAGTGCTCAGCCTGCCCGCACTGGCCACCGTGCCCACATTGGCCACCGTGCCCGCATTGGCCACCGTGTCCACAATGCCAACCCTCATGCCACAACAGGCACCGGCTTTGCCGAAGCCCAGACCCTGACCGTGATCCTGAACCTCGACCGCGCCTTGTCCTTGCGCCGCGTCAAAGATCCAGTTTGTCGATCATCGGCTGGGTGATGAGGCAGATGCCGCTCTCGCTGCGCCGGAAGCGCTTGGCGTCGATGTCCGGATCTTCTCCCACCACAAGGCCTTCGGGAATGGTTACACCCGCGTCGATGACGACATTGCGAAGCTGGGCGCGGCGGCCGATGCGGACATTGGGAAGAATGACCGCGCCTTCGAGCCTGGAATAGGAATTGGCCCGGACACCGGTGAACAGCAGGCTGTTGTAGAGCGACGAGCCGGAGATGATGCAATCGCCGGAGACGACGGAGGAGACGGCCGAGCCTCGGCGGTCCTCGTCGTCATGCACGAATTTGGCCGGCGGCGTGATCTCGGCATAGGTCCAGATCGGCCAGGACTTGTCGTAGATATCGAGCTCGGGGACGATCCCCGTCAGGTCGATATTGGCCTGCCAATAGGCGTCTATGGTTCCCACATCGCGCCAATAGGCCTGCCGCTCGAAATCGGAGCGCACGCAGGATTCGGTAAAGCGATGCGCTACGGCCTTGCCGCTGGAGACGATGCCCGGGATGATGTCCTTGCCGAAATCGCGGCTGGAATGGGGGTCTGCCGCATCCTGGCGCAGGCATTCCATCAGGAATTTCGTGTGGAACACGTAAATCCCCATGGATGCCAGGGCATGGTCCGGCTTGCCCGGAATGCCCGGCGGATCGGCCGGCTTCTCGACGAAGGCGATGATCTCGTCCTTCTCGTTGACATGCATGACGCCGAAGCCGGTGGCTTCCATGCGCGGCACTTCCAGGCAGCCGACGGTGACGTCCGCGCCGGAATCCACGTGCTGCTGCAGCATCAATTCATAATCCATCTTGTAGACATGGTCGCCGGCCAGGATGACCATGAATTCCGGATTATACGCTTCGATGATGTCGATGTTCTGGTAGACGGCGTCCGCCGTGCCCTCGTACCACTGGGTTTCCGAAACACGCTGCGAGGCCGGCAGAATATCGAAGCTCTCGTTTCGCTCGGGCCGCAGGAAGTTCCAGCCGCGCTGCAGATGCCGGATCAGCGAATGCGCCTTGTACTGGGTGGCCACGCCGAATCTCCTTATGCCGGAATTGAGCGCATTGGAGAGGGCGAAATCGATGATGCGCGCCTTGCCGCCGAAATAGACGGCGGGCTTGGCGCGGCGATCGGTCAGTTCCTTCAGGCGGCTGCCGCGTCCGCCGGCCAGTACATAGGCCATGGCGTCACGCGCGAGCGGCTGGCTTCGTTTGGTTGCGGTCATTCTTTTGGTCCCTCCCAATGCAATCAGTGTTCCGGCTCAAGCATGATGGTGGCAAGCGGCGGCAGGGTGACCTCGGCATAGGTGGTGCCCCCCGCCGAAACCGCCTGCACTCTGCCGCCATTGCCTTTGCCGCTGCCCCCGTAGATTTCGGCATCCGTGTTCAGCACTTCGCGCCAGCGCCCGGCAAGCGGCAGCGGAACCCTGTAGCTCTCGCGATAGACCGGTGTGAAATTGGTGATGACCGCCACCGGCTTCTCGCCCGGCGCCTTGCGCAGCCAGGCATAGACCGAGGCCTCGGCATCGTCGGCCAAAAGCCATTCGAAGCCCTCCGGCTCGCAATCGCGGGCATGCAAAGCGGGTTTGGCGCGGTAGGTGAGGTTCAGGTCGCGCACCAGCCGCCTTATCCCCTCATGCGGGTGATAGTGCAGCAGGTTCCAGTCCAGCTGCCGCTCCTCGCTCCATTCGCTCCATTGGGCGAATTCCTGGCCCATGAACAAGAGCTTCTTGCCGGGATAGCCCCACATGAAGGCGTAATAGGCGCGCAGATTGGCGAATTTCTGCCAGTCGTCTCCGGCCATTTTCGCCAGCAGCGAGCCCTTGCCGTGCACCACCTCGTCATGGCTGAGAGGCAGGACGAAATTTTCCGTGAAGGCGTAGAGAAGGCCGAAGGTCAGCTCGTTGTGGTGAAACCTGCGATGCACGGGCTCGCGCTTCAGATAGCTCAGCGTGTCGTGCATGAAGCCCATGTTCCACTTGAAGCCGAAGCCGAGGCCGCCTTCATGCACCGGATGCGAGACCTTCGGCCAGGAAGTGCTTTCCTCCGCAATCGTCATCACGCCGGGATGGCTGCCATAGCTGACGGCGTTCAGCTTCTGCAGGAAGCGGACGGCCTCCAGATTTTCCCGCCCGCCATATTCGTTGGGCACCCATTCGCCGTGCTTGCGGGAATAATCGAGGTAAAGCATCGAGGCAACGGCATCGACGCGCAATCCGTCCAGGTGGAACTTTTCCGACCAGTAGAGCGCGTTGTTGATCAGGTAGGACAGGACTTCGATCCGGCCGAAATTGTAGATGGCGGTGTTCCAGTCGGGGTGAAAGCCCTGGCGTGGATCCTCATGCTCGTAAAGCGCCGTGCCGTCGAAATGGCGCAAGCCATGCGCATCGGTGGGGAAATGCGCCGGCACCCAGTCGAGGATGACGCCGATGCCGACCTTGTGGCAGCCGTTGACGAAGCGGGCAAAGCCTTCCGGATCGCCGAAACGGGCGGTCGGGGCGTAGAGGCCGGTCGTCTGATAGCCCCAGGACGGATCATAGGGATGTTCGGTGATCGGCAGGAATTCGATATGGGTGAAGCCCATATCCGTCACATAGGGAATGAGCTCGGCCGCCAGTTCGTCCCAGGAGAGGAAGCTTGAATCGTCGCGCCGACGCCATGAGCCGGCATGCACCTCGTAGATCGAGATCGGCTGCCGGCGGTGATCGGCTTTCTTCCAGAATTCGCGATGTGCCGCGTCATCCCAGGCCTGGTCGAGCTCGGCCGTCGTGATCGAGGCTGTCTGCGGCCGCAATTCGGCCCGGCGGGCATAGGGATCGGCCTTCAGGGGAAGCGGATTGCCTTCCTTGTCCAGGATTTCGAACTTGTAGCTGGCGCCGGGTCTCACATCGGGAGCGAAGATTTCCCAGATGCCGGTATCCATGCGCAGCCGCATCACGTGGCGACGGCCATCCCAATTGTTGAAATCGCCGACCACCGAGACGCGCGCCGCATTCGGCGCCCAGACGGCGAAGTGAAAACCCTCGGCACCCTCATGTTTCAAGGGATGGGCGCCCATCTTGTCGAAAAGCCGAAGATGGGACCCCTCGCGCAGAAGATAATCGTCCATCGGCCCAAGCACCGGGCCGAAACTATAGGGATCGGTCACCGACCATTCCACATCGCCGCGGCGGGCGCGATAGCGCAGCGGCCGCGCC
Organism: Rhizobium sp. SSA_523; assembly: GCF_030435705.1. Lineage (NCBI taxonomy): Bacteria > Pseudomonadati > Pseudomonadota > Alphaproteobacteria > Hyphomicrobiales > Rhizobiaceae > Affinirhizobium > Affinirhizobium gouqiense. The sequence continues at coordinate 2,058,119 of NZ_CP129382.1, read as the reverse complement.
TGGGTCAGCGTCGTTGCGCCCTCGAAGAAGCCGTCGGCATGCCGCAGGGCGAGCTCGCCGACGGCCTGTCCGTCCAGCGTCAAAGCCGTGACGGCTTCTGCGCCGGGGATGAAACAGCGCGCAATGACGCTGTTTCCGCTCTTGTGCGGGCCGAGTATGGCGAAGGGATTGGCATGTGCGCCCTGTGTGATCGCCTCGATCTCGGCAAGTGAGATGTCACCCTTTTCCGTTTGCCCTTTCCTGCCGAGCTCTTTGGGCGACTGGCTCATCAAGCTCTCCAGATATCCGTCGCATATTGGCGGATGGTCCGGTCGGACGAGAACCAGCCCATGCGTGCGGTATTGCGGATGGTCTTGGCATACCAGCTCTTGGGCTTGCTCCAGATCTGGTCGACATCCCGCTGGGCCTTGGCATAGGCATCGAAATCGGCTGCCACCATGAACCAGTCGTGATTGTAGAGACCTTCCATCAGGCCCTGGAACCGCGAGCGGTCATCGGGAGAGAAGACGCCAGAGGCAATGGCCGCAAGGGCCTGGGCCAGTTCGCGCGATTCCTCGATGATGGCGCGCGGATTATGGCCGTCCGCCCGCGTGCGGGCCACTTCCTCGGCTGTCATGCCGAAGATGACGATATTGTCCTCGCCCACGTGATCGCGCATCTCGACATTGGCGCCGTCCAGCGTGCCGATTGTCAGCGCTCCGTTGAGGGCGAATTTCATGTTGCCGGTGCCCGAGGCTTCCATGCCGGCGGTCGAGATCTGCTCCGACAGATCGGCTGCCGGCACCATGATCTCGGCGAGCGAGACGTTGTAATTCGGGATGAAGACGATCTTCAGCAGGCCGCGCACCGCCGGATCATTGTTGATCACCCGCGCGACGTCATTGGCCAGCTTGATGATCAGCTTGGCATTGTGATAGCTCGGCGCCGCCTTGCCGGCGAACAGCTTCACGCGCGGAACCCAGTCCAGCTCCGGATGCGAGCGGATCTGATCGTAGAGCGCCACCGCCTCGACGATGTTCAATAGCTGCCGCTTGTATTCATGGATGCGCTTGATCTGGATGTCGAACATGGCCGAGGGGTCGATCCGGATGCCCATGCGGCTGCCGACGAGATTGGCGAGCTGCACCTTGTTGGCATGTTTCACCGCCGCGAATTTCTCCTGGAAGGAGGCATCCTCGGCGAAATCGTCCAGCGCCTTGAGCTTTTCGGTATCGTCCTCGAAGGCGCTGCCGATCGCCTCGCGGACCAGGCCGGTGAGACCGGGATTGCATTGCATCAGCCAGCGGCGCGGCGTGATCCCGTTCGTCTTGTTGTTGATCCGGTTGGGATAGAGTGCATGCAGGTCGGAAAACACCGTCTCCTTCATCAGCTCCGTATGCAGCGCCGAGACGCCGTTGATCGAATGCGAGCCGACAAAGGCGAGATTGCCCATGCGCACCCGGCGATCGCCATTCTCGTCGATCAGCGAGATCGCGCGGATCTGGGTATCGTCGAAGGTCTTGTCCTTGCGCGCCTCCAGCAGGATCTTGGTGTTGACCGCGTAGATGATCTGCATGTGGCGCGGCAGGAGCCTTTCGAACAGCGGCACGGGCCAGCTTTCCAGCGCCTCCGGCAGGAGCGTGTGATTGGTGTAGGAGAAGGTCTGGCGGGTGATATCCCAGGCCTCGTCGAAATCCATGCCGTGCACGTCGGTCAGCAGCCGCATCATCTCGGCGATCGAGACGGCCGGATGCGTATCGTTCAGCTGGATCGAAACCTTCTCGTGCAGATTGGTGAAATCGGGATATTGCTGCAGGTGGCGGCGCAGGATGTCCTGCAGCGATGCCGAGGAGAAGAAATATTCCTGGCGCAGGCGCAGTTCCTGACCGGCCGGATTGGCGTCGGCCGGATAGAGAACGCGCGTCAGCGTCTCCGCCTTGTTGCTTTCGCGCAGCGCGCCGATGTGATCGCCGGCATTGAAGGCATCGAGCAGGATCGGGTCAATCGGCTGGGCCGACCACAGCCGCAAGGTGTTGACGCGCTTGCCGCGCCAGCCGACGATCGGCGTGTCATAGGCCATGGCGATGACGCGCTCCGCCGGCTTCCAGACATAGCGCGGCGCTTCGTCATAGCCGCCAACGCCTTCCACCGAGCCGCCGAAGCCGATCTCGTAGGAGCTCTCGCGGCGTTCGAATTCCCAGGGATTGCCGTGCGCCAGCCATGTTTCCGGCAGTTCGACCTGCCAGCCATCGGCCATCTGCTGCCGGAACAGGCCGTGGACATAGCGAATGCCGTAGCCATAGGCGGGAATGTCCACCGTCGCCATGCTTTCCATGAAACAGGCCGCCAGGCGCCCGAGGCCGCCATTGCCGAGCGCGGCATCCGGTTCCAGTCCGGCAATCACGTCCATGTCGACGCCGAGCGATTTCAGCGCGTCGCGGATCTCGGCCATCAGTTCGAGATTGGTGACGGCATCGCGCATCAGGCGGCCGATCAGGAATTCCAGCGATAGATAATAGACCCGCTTGTCACCGGTCCGGTACACGCGGCGAGTGGATTCCATCCACTTGTCGATGATCCGGTCGCGCACGACGAGAATGGTGGCGGTCAACCAATCATGCGGCTTTGCGACCTTGGCATCCTTGCCGATGCGGTAGGTCAGGCGCTCGATGATTTCCTCCGCCATGATTTTCGGATTGGAGCTGCGGGGTGCCGGCTGCGGGATTTCGACCGGGGTAAGGGAATTGTTCATGAGGATCGCCAACTTTGTTTCGGGAACGAGACCTTGGGAGCGGTTCAATTGATCCGGTACGTGCTGGCGGACAGTTTATGCATCGTTGCGGGACACATGCAATCTTCCAGTGCGATGTTCTTCAGCGCTTTGGGAAAAAGCGCGCGATTTTTGGGCAAGTCACTGGAAAAAAAAGAAAAGGCGCCTGTGCAATTGGCTGCACAGGCGCCTTTTGACGGCTTGGACGAGGATCAGTTGGTCAGGCGCACGGCTGTTTTTGCCGCCTTTCGGCCAATGTCGCCGAAGGCTTGAACCAGATCCGTCATGTCATCTGATTCATAGTAGTTGTCTGTTCCGCTGGCGCAGGCCTTCAGCAGCGACTTGCCGCGATCGGGTGCCATGAAGGCCACGGTGAAGATGGTGATCTTGTCGTCCTTGGCGGCCTGGCACTGCGCGCGGACCTTGTTGTCGATGGTCTGGTTCCAGGTGCCGCTGCTGCCGGTCATCTCGCCATCGGTCATCAGTACGATGAAGCGGCCGAAATTCATGTTCTTCATCGATTTGTGCTGGTTCGCCTCGTTGCTGTTGGTGGATTTCAGCGCGGAAAAGGCAAGCTCGAGAGCGCCGGAGGCATCCGTGCCGCCGGTTGGAACTTCAGGAAGATCGCTGACATATTTCGCCGCCTTCAGCGTGCCCCAGGCCAGCGGCTCTTCCTTCTGCGTGCGGTCGGTATAGGAGACGGCGCCGATGCGGATCAGCTTCTTGGCTTCTTCCTGCTGCAGGCTGACGCTCGTCACATCCGGCGCCGAGGCCTTCAGAAGTTCGGCGAACATGACCGAGCCCGCAGCCTTCAGCGCCGCGATCTTGGTGACGTAATTGGTGGTCTGGTAGTTCCCGTAGCAGGTATAATATCCGCATTGGTACACTCCCCTCACCGTTTTCGTCGGGTTTATGGGATCGACGGTGGTCGTGTCCCAGGCCATGGAGCCGGAGCGGTCGAGGGCGACATACATGGACAAAGCATTGCCCTGCCTCGCGCTGTTGGCGACGCTGGATATGGTCACCGGAAAGCTCGTCATGCCGAGCATCTGCGACAAGGGATTGAGCGGTACCGCATGGGTGGCGCTCATCTTCACCTCGAAATTCTTGCTCGAACCGCCGAGCGCGGTGATGGTGGCGTCGGAGGTCGTGTTCTTCTCCAGCTCCGCCTTGATCTTCGCAATCTCCTCGGCGCTCATGCCGCTCTGTTCGAGCTGACTCAGATATTGCGAGAGGAAGAAATCGCGCGCCATGCTCTCGGCCTGCGCCTCGCTCATATTGTCCTCATTGGACAGTTTGGCGGCGGTGGCAAGCGTTGCCGAATCGGCCAGCGCCTGCAGATCGATCTTCTCCTGGATGACACGTGTCATATCGATGGCCATCCCGCCGACGCCGATGGACATCGGCAGAAGAATAGCCGTCATCATGCCGAAATTGCCGCGCCGGTCCTTCATGAACCGCGAAAGGGAGAACCTGGTCATCATCACCGATCCATAGTCTGAACATCAGATGATGAGACTGTTATCGGCAAATGCTGTAGGATCTCTAATTTAGATAAGTAAACTTCGATCGATCGGCAAAATACGTTGCGAAACGCTTCAGATGAGCGGCAACCCGGTCAGACCTTGACCGGCACCACATCGACGGCCTGCACCGTCTGGTGGCTGCCATAGCTTTTCAAAACGCCGATAACAGGCGCGACGTCGGAATAGTCGCGGCCATAGCCGACGACGATATGATCGGATCCCGCCGGAATGTCATTGGTCGGATCGAGCTCGATGAAACCTTCCGCCTTGCCGCACCAGATCCGCACCCAGGCATGCATGGCGTCGGCGCCCTCCAGCCGCTCCTTGCCCGGCGGCGGGATCGTGCGCAGGAAGCCGGAGACATAGCCGGCCGGAATGCCGAGGCTGCGCAGGCCGACGATCATCACATGCGAGAAATCCTGGCAGACGCCCTGCTTCAACCGGAAGGCCTCCAGCGGTGTCGTATCCACCGTCGTCGCCTGCGAATCATAGGCGAAATCGGCATGGATTCGGGCGCAGAGCGCGGTGGCGATCTCCCGCACCGTCTGTCCCGGCTCCAGGAGCTCCCGCGCATAGGCGGCGATGTCCCGGACCGCCGGGAGGCGCGGGCTGGCGCCGATCAGGTGATGCGGCGAGCCGGCCTCGATCGAGCGCAGCTCCGCCAGTTCGGCCTGCAGCTGGGGCAGTGGCGGCGACAGGTCCGCCGGCATGGCGCAGGCCTCCACCTGGACCCTGGCCTGCATGCGGATATCGAGCCGTTCATGCGGCGAGCGGAAGGCGATGGCGGTTGCCTGCTGACCGAAGAAATCGAGGAAACTGCTCCGTTCGTCGGCTGTCGGCGAAATGGCGAGAGAGCCGGCGATCAGGCGCTGCCGGTTGGGCAAAGACAGGGGCATGACGCGCAGGATATGGCGTGCGCCTAAGGCCGGAACATCATACAGATAGCCCATGTGCAGCGACAGATCGTAAAGCATCTAGGGCCTCATCCGAAATAGGTCCGGGCGAGGAGATCGGAGAGGTTCTCCATCTCCGTTTCCAGCTTCTGGTAGACCGATCCCGTCAGCGATTCCGGTGTCATCACCGCAATGCCCGAATGCAGCCGCATGGCCTCGCGGTCCAGTGCCGACATCTGCCCGACACCCTGCTGGTGCGGCAGCTGCTCCACCTCGGTGCGGATCTCGTTCAGCTGAAACAGGATGGATCGCGGATTGAGGGGATCGAGCGCCAGCAGGTCCGTCACCGTTAGCCTTGCCGTGTTGACATTGTAGCGCCTGCGATGGGTCATGACGCTGTCGCCGATCTCCAGCAGCATGTCGAGCGAGCCGTCCGGGGCGTCTTGCCCCGACATATGGCCGAGCAGCCGCGTCATGTGCAGGCCGCGTTCGAGATAGCGGCCGATGGAGAGGAAGCGCCAGCCGGTGAAGCGGTACATGTTCTCGTGCACGAGACCGGCAAAGCCCGCGAGCTTGCGCAGGAGAACGGTCATGGCATGGGCGGCGTCATCGCCGGCCTTGACCGATTCGTGAAAACGCTTGGCGGTCTTGGCCAGATCGTTCAGGGCCAGCCAGCCATCCTGCGAGAAGCGGTCGCGGATATTGCTGGCGGAATAGATGGCGCTGTCGATGTTGCGGATCAGCGGATCCGGAACCGCCTTGGCCATGTCCATGTCGATGCTGGCCATGTAGCGCGCGACATCGGCCAGCAGCGGCTGGTCCGGATCGGCGCTCTCGGCATAGCGCATGTGCCAGGAGCGCAGAATGCGCAGCGCCCCCTCGGCCCGCTCGATATAGCGCCCGAGCCAGAAGAGATTGTCGGCGGCGCGGCTGGGCAGGCTGCCCGGCATGTTGCGCGAGAAGATCTCCTCCGGGGGAAGCAGCGTCTGGCGCTCCACCGGCCGGTCCGAGACGATCCAGACATCGGCCGCGGTGCCGCCCGCCTGCATGGCAATGGCCGCCACGTCGTCGCCGGAGCCGATCCGGGCAAAGCCGCCCGGCATGATCTGCCAGCCGTTTTCGGTGCGGGCGGCAAAGACGCGCAGGGACATCGGCCGGGGTGTCAGCTTGCCGTTGACGAAGGCAGGCGTCGTCGAGAGCGTCACCACTTCCTGGCCGACCAGCCGGTTTCCCTCGCCGGCCAGCCAGGCCTCGATCTCCGCCTTGCTGCCGGCGCGCTTTTCGCCGAGGACCGACTGGCCGCTATCGTCGAAGAAGGGCGCGCGCGAATAGGCGGGTCCGATCACCATCTTCGCGATATTCTCGGCGACATGCTCGCGCTCGCCCTTCTGGCCGCACCACCAGGTGGCGATCGAAGGGAGGAGAAGCTCCTCGCCGAGCAGATGGCGGCAGATGCTGGGCGTGAAGGCCAGCAGCGCGCGCGTCTCCAATATGCCGGAGCCAAGCGCATTGACGATGGTCACCGAGCCGGCGCGCAGCGCCTGAACCATGCCCGGCGTGCCGATATGGGAATTCTGGTTGAGTTCCAGGGGATCGGCATAGGAGGCGTCGAGACGCCGCCAGAGCACGCCGATCGGTTTCAGCCCGGCAACGGTGCGCACCATGACCCGATCGTTGACGACGGTCAGATCCTCGCCCTCCAGCAGCATGAAGCCGAGATAGCGCGCAATATAGGCATGTTCGAAATAGGTTTCGTTGGCCGGCCCCGGCGTCAGCACGGCAATGCGATCATCCGGATAGCGCTTGTGCGCCTGCAGTGCGTCGCGAAAGGCGCCGAAAAAGGAGGCCAGCCGATGCACATGGGTTTCGCCGTAAATATCGGAAAAGGCGCGGGTCGTCGCAACGCGGTTCTCCAGCGCGAAGCCCGCTCCGGACGGCGCCTGGGTGCGATCGGTGAGAACCCACCAATTGCCGTCCGGCCCGCGCCCGATTTCGAAGGAACAGAAATGCAGATGGTGGCCGCGCGCCGGCGTGACACCCACCAGCGGCCGCAGGAATTCGGGATTGGAGGCGATCAGCGCCGGCGGGATGATCCCCTCGCGCACAAGCCGGTTCTCGCCGTAGATATCGGCGACGATGCGCTCCAGAAGCTCGGCGCGCTGAATCAGTCCGGCAGACACTCTTTCCCATTCCCTGCCATCGATCAGGACCGGGACATGGGAAATGGGCCAGCTGCGCTCGGCATTACCCTGCGCCCCATAGGTGCGGTAAAAGACCCCCGCATCGCGAAGATAGCGGTCGGCCCTTGCGAAACGCTCGTGGCGCTCGCCTTCCGACATCCGCCCGAGGGCCGTGATGAGGTTCTGCCAGACCGGCCGGATCTGGCCGTCTCTATCGAGCATCTCGTCGGAGACCCCCGGCAGGGCGCGATAGCCGAGGATCGGATCATTGCCGATGGCCTCGTCCGGCGCGCTTATCGGCCGTGTCGCACTTCTGGCCGCACCGCTGGCCGGACGGCTGGCCGGTTCTATGGCCACATCAGACTCCTATCGGCCGGCGCAGGTCGAGTGTCAGAGGAAATTCCGGCGACACCCGTTCCGGCATTAAGACATACTGGCCAGCCGTATGCCCCCAAGGTTCGAAACGCGCAAGCCTGCGGGCCTCCGCTTCATTGCCATTGACGGGGAAAGTCTCGTAATTGCGCCCGCCCGGATGCGCCACGTGATAGACGCAGCCGCCGACCGAGCGCTGCGACCAGGTATCGTAGATGTCGAAGGTCAGCGGTGCGTTGACCGGCAGGACCGGATGAAGTCCCGAAGCCGGCTGCCAGGCCTTGAAACGCACGCCGGCCACCGCCACCCCTTGCACATCGGTCCTGGCCAGGGGCACGGCGCGGCCATTGCAGGCGACGCGGTAGCGATCGGGATTGTCGGTCTCCAGCCGGACCTGCAGACGCTCGACCGAGGAATCGACGTAGCGGACCGTGCCGCCGATTGCGCCCTGCTCGCCCATCACGTGCCAGGGCTCCAGCGCCTGGCGCAGTTCGAGCCTTGCGCCGCCATATTCGACCTCGCCGAAAAACGGAAAACGGAACTCCAGCTGGGCGGCGAACCATTCGGGCCGGAAATCGAAGCCGTGCTGGCGCAGATCCGCCAGCACGTCCAGGAAATCCTGCCAGACGTAATGCGCCAGCATGAAGCGGTCCGCCAGCGCCGTGCCCCAGCGCACGAAAGAGCCAGACAGCGGATGTGTCCAGAACCGCGCGATCAGCGCCCGCACCAGAAGCTGTTGCGCCAGCGACATGCGGGCATTGGGCGGCATTTCAAAGCCGCGAAACTCGATGAGGCCCAGCCGTCCGGTCGGACCATCGGGCGAGAACAGCTTGTCGATGCAGATTTCCGAGCGATGCGTATTGCCGGTGACATCCGTCAGGAGATTGCGGAACAGGCGGTCGACGAGCCAGGGCAGGGGAGCTGCACCCTCTGCCGGCGCCGGGACCTGGGAAAGGGCGATCTCCAATTCGTAGAGACTGTCATGGCGCGCTTCGTCGATGCGCGGCGCCTGGCTTGTCGGGCCGATGAACAGGCCCGAAAACAGATAGGAGAGGGACGGGTGGCGCTGCCAGTGCAGAACCACGCTCTTCAAGAGATCGGGGCGGCGCAGAAAGGGGCTCTCGTTCGGATTGGCGCCGCCGACCACCACGTGATTGCCGCCGCCGGTTCCGGTATGGCGGCCATCGATCATGAACTTGTCGGCGCCCAGCCGGCTCTGCCGCGCTTCCTCGTAGATCGCCGAGGTAATGTCGACGCAGTCCTGCCAATTGGCGGCCGGGTGGATGTTCACCTCGATCACGCCGGGATCGGGCGCGACGCGAATGACGTTCAGCCGCTCATCCTGCGGCGGCGTATAGCCTTCGATATGGACCGGCAGGCCGATTGCCCGTGCAGCCCGCTCGGAAGAGGCAACGAGATCGAGGTAATCCTCGAGCGCTGCCGTCGGCGGCATGAAAATGCACAGCCGCCCATCCCTGACCTCGACGGAAATGGCGGTGCGCACCCGCCCGCCGATCTCCTCGTAGGACTGTCCCATCTGGGTCTGCTGGGCGATGTCTGGCCGCAGCGAATGCTCCGGCATCAGGCGGACGGTCTCGGCCGAGAAATCGGGAAGCGGCGGCCGCTCGACGGTGGGATCGACCGGGTTGATATAGGGATAGCGGGAGGGCGGCACATAGGGCAGGGCGTTCAGCGGCAGCCGGAAGCCGACGGGACTATCGCCGGGGATGAGATAGAGCCGGCCGCGGCGCGTGCGCCAGGTCTCGCTGACCCAGCTGCGGCCGGAGGCGCGGCTCTGCCAGGCCTGGACCGGCAGAACATAGCCGGCCGGTGTCGTCAGCCCCTGCGAAAAGACCTTGGCAATGCGGGTACGCTCCTCCGGATCCTTCAGCTTGGAATTGGACGGATCGACATTTTCCGGCAGGTTGGCTTCCTTGATGATCCACTCGGCGGGATCTTCATAGGCGGGCGCGACATTGTCGGGCGAGAGATCCAGCTCGACGGCGATGGCCTGCAGCAGCCGAGCGGCATCGGTATGGTCGATGGCAGGAAGCGGGACGGAATGGCTGCCGCTTTCGGCGGCGATCAGATCCGGATCGGACCAGATCGGCAGGCCGTCCTTGCGCCAGTAGAGCGAGAAGGTCCAGCGCGGCAGGCTTTCGCCGGGGTACCACTTGCCCTGGCCGTAATGCAGAAAGCCGCCGGGCGCGAAACGTTGACGCAGCTTGCGGATCAGCACATCGGCGCGATCGCGCTTGGTCGGGCCGACGGCTGCGGTGTTCCACTCCTCGGATTGGAAGTCGTCGATCGAAACGAAGGTCGGCTCGCCGCCCATGGTCAACCGGACGTCGTTCGCGCTCAAGACATCGTCCACCCTTTGCCCGAGCGCGTTCAGGGCGTCCCAGCTTTCGTCGGAGAATGGCTTGGTGATGCGCGGATGCTCCGCCACGCGGGTCACCGTCATGGCAAAATCGAAATCGGTCTTTGCCTCGCCGAAATAGCCGCCGGAGATGGGCGCGGCATTGCGGTAATGCGGGGTCGCAGCCAAAGGAATATGGCTTTCGCCGGTCAGGAGCCCCGACGTCGGATCCAGGCCGACCCAGCCAGCGCCCGGCAGATAGACTTCCGCCCAGGCATGCAGGTCGGTGAAATCGACCGCGGTGCCCGAGGGGCCGTCGAGCGCCTTGAGGTCCGGCGTCAGCTGGATCAGGTAGCCGGAGACGAAGCGGGCGGCAAAGCCCAGATGGCGCAGGATCTGCACCAGCAGCCAGCTGGTATCGCGGCAGGAGCCACGGGCGCTCTTCAGCGTCTCCTCCGGCGTCTGCACGCCAGGCTCCATGCGGATCACATAGCCGATCTCGCGCTGAAGGCGGGCGTTCAGGCCAACCACCATATCGACCGTCGGCTGCGGCTCCCGCTCGATCGTCGCCAGGAAATCGGTCAGCAGGGGGCCAGGCGGCTCCGGTCGGCGATAGATGGAGAGATCGTCGGCCAGAATGTCCGGATAGGCGAAGGGCCAGAAGGTCGCCTCTTCCTCGACGAAGAAATCGAACGGGTTGTAGACCGTCATGTCGGCGACGAGGTCCACCTCGATCTTCAGCTCGGTCACCGGCTCGGGAAAGACGTAGCGGGCAAGGTAATTGCCGTAGGGATCCTGCTGCAGGTTGACGAAATGCTGGCTGGGCGAAACTTTCAGGGAGTGGCTGAGGACCCTCGTCCTGGAATGCGCTGCCGGTTTGAGGCGGATGATCTGGGGTCCGAGCCGGACGGGGCGGTCATAGGTGTAATGCGTCAGATGATAGATGCTGGCCTTGATCGACATAGAACCCCTTGAAAGCCCTTGATGGACCGTTTGTACGGCGCTGCGCCTGAAAGAAGGGGTCGAGTTTGTGCAATGCGGGGCAATAAAGCAAGATTGTTTGCAGGCCGGCGGTTAAAGCCGGCTGGCGGCGGAGGCGAGGCACTGCGGCGCCAGCCCTGCCAGGCCGCATCAGCCTTTCTCCAGACTGGCGCCATAGCCGCGCCAAGCCTCTGAAACTGCGAAGGAACAGGGTGGGTAAGACAATCGTGGAGCGCGCCGTGGCGCATCTGCGACGGGGCTGGATCGCGCAAGGCGGGCGCGTGACATAGCGTGGTTTCGCCGGCAAGCCTGGAGCCGCGGCCGCGGCAGTGGCTGGTGAGACCGCCAATGCCCAGATTTGCCGCTGATGCCGCAAAGGCGGGCGTTCTTCAGGCCGGTTGGCGGCCTGTTAAGACAAAGCCTGCCCGGCAATGCTTACCAGACAGGCTATCGCCCAAGATTTCATCGATTTTGCCTAGATATTGTGCAGTGCGCTCAGCTGAGCTTGGCCGGCGAATCATTTTTCTCGCGGATGGCCTCATCGTGATACCAGGCGCCGCCGAAGGCCAGGTCGCTGTAGCGCGCAGGCTGAACGTCCACCGTCGAGCCCCGCTGATCCGCCACAGCCCGACGCTGGCGAAGCCCGCCTGCGGGAAATGGTATGATGGTTGCGGTCGGTCTCTCATGGGATGCGTTCATGGCCTTATCCTTCGTTCATTCGTCCAATCCGGATCATTTCTGCATAAAATTTAGGCTTGATGCATTCCTTTGCATCGAACCGTCTGCTGTCTTCCTGTGCAATATGCACATTTTCTAGACTTCTTGCAAGATCATTCGGTGGGTGTGTCTCTACGCCATCGCCCGAACATGGGTCTTCGCTTCAGAGGCAAACGGTCTGGCGCTGGCGGCGTTCCACAACCGGTGCCGGAAAGCGGCCAAAGCCTGACCATGGAGGCTCCAGGGTCACAAAACCGCGACTTTTTCAGCTTTTGCCCGCGCGGCGCTCGAACTGGCACGCATTATGCATCTGCCTTTGCAGTTCCGGTGGCGGCGCCATGATGGGCGCGGCGGACCGGGATCTGCTCACACCTCGCAGCGTAGAAACGAGAGAGACCTATGACAAAGTACAAGCTCGAGTATATTTGGCTCGATGGTTACAAGCCGGTGCCGAACCTCCGTGGCAAGACCCAGGTAAAGGAATTCGAAGAATTCCCGACGCTGGACCAGCTCCCGCTCTGGGGCTTCGACGGGTCGTCGACCATGCAGGCGGAAGGTCATAGCTCGGATTGCGTTCTCAAGCCGGTTGCCGTCTATCCCGACCCGGCCCGCACGAACGGCGTCCTGGTGATGTGCGAAGTCATGATGCCGGATGGCGTCACGCCGCATGCCTCCAACAGCCGCGCCACCATTCTGGACGATGAAGGCGCCTGGTTCGGCTTCGAACAGGAATATTTCTTCTACGAAAACGGCCGTCCGCTCGGCTTCCCCGAGCAGGGCTATCCGGCGCCGCAGGGCCCGTATTACACGGGCGTCGGCTACAAGAATGTCGGCTCCATCGCCCGCGAAATCGTTGAAGAGCACCTTGATCTCTGCCTCGAAGCCGGCATCAACCACGAAGGCATCAATGCCGAAGTGGCCAAGGGCCAGTGGGAATTCCAGGTCTTCGGCAAGGGCTCCAAGAAGGCCGCCGACCAGATCTGGATCGCCCGCTACCTGCTGCTGCGCCTCTGCGAAAAATACGGCATCGACGTCGAATTCCATTGCAAGCCGCTCGGCGACACCGACTGGAACGGTTCGGGCATGCACTGCAACTTCTCCACGCAGTATATGCGCGAAGTGGGCGGCAAGGAGTATTTCGAAGCCCTCATGGCGGCCTTTGCCAAGAACTGGAAAGAGCATATCGACGTCTACGGTCCGGACAACCATCTGCGCCTGACCGGCAAGCACGAAACGGCTCCGTGGAACAAGTTCTCCTACGGCGTGGCCGATCGCGGCGCCTCGATCCGCGTCCCGCATTCCTTCGTCAACAACGGCTATCGCGGCTATCTCGAAGATCGCCGCCCGAACTCGCAAGGGGACCCCTATGCGATCGCTTCGCGGGTTCTGGCAACGATTGCCGAAGTTCCGCTCGCTGCCTCCGCGGCAGCCTGATCCGGCACATTCGATTTGACCGACGACGGCACCGGAGCAATCCGGTGCCGTTTTCTATGTCCGGCGGACGGGTCGGGTGTTTGCCGTGGCGGATGGCTGGACGGGAATCGGAATGGCTCAGGCGACTTCGCCCAGCGCCTCGCGCCGCTGGCGGTCCAGTTCCTCACTATAGCGGCGAAGCGTATGGGCCTCGCTCAACTGGCCGATCACCTTGCGCTCGATCAGGTTGTTGATCACGGCGAGCGCTTCGGCATGGCTCTGGTCGAAGATGGCCGCAGCCTGGCGCGCATTCATCTGCGGCAGCAGGAAATCGTTGTCATGGCTGATGAAATCGCCGAGTTCGGTGCGTGGACGGCTGGCCTCCTCCTCGTCGGCATAGACATCCGGGAGGGAGATGATGCCGGCATAGCGCTCATTGTCGTCCAGCAGGATCACCCGCTTTGCCGAGCCCAGCGGAAAGGCCTCGCGGAATTCCTCGAGCGTGGAGCCGAGCTTGGCGCATTTCACATCGGCACGCATCAGCTTGTCGACGGTGAGATTGCGGATCCAGCCGACATCATGAGCGCTGCGAATGCTCTCGCCGCGCAGGTGGAAGCGCCAGGTGGCGAAGGAATAGCCGAAGGTCGTGCGGACCACGACGGAGGAGGTGATCACGGCAGCCAGCACGAGCGCGGTGATGGGAAAATCGGCGGTGATTTCCAGCGCCAGGAAGGTCATGGTCAGCGGCCCGCCGATGATTGCGACCGCCAGCGCGCTCATGCCGACGACGGCAAGCACTGTCGGGGTCAGCGAGCCTGTGGTGATCAGGTCGGCGGGCGTGCCGAAGATCTTGCCGATCAGGGCGCCCATGAACAGCGAGGCGAAGAACAGGCCGCCGCGGAAACCGGAGCCGATGGAAACGGCCGAGGCAACGGATTTCAGCAGGAAGATGCCGATCAGGATCTGCACCGGCGCGTCACTGTCGAGGTTCAGATGCAGGGCGCCGTGGCCGGCCGAGAGAACCTGCGGCGTCACCATGCCGAGCAGGCCGACGATGATGCCGCCGATCGCCGGGCGGACATAAGGGGGGATGGAGCTCTTGCGGGCCAGTTCCTCGATGGAAGCGACGCCCTGCATGATCACGATGCCGATTCCGGCGCAGATGGCCCCCAGCAGAATGGCGGGCACGTAATCCGCCGGCGTGATGATGCCGATCTCGCCCACTTCGATGATAAAGCTGTTGCCCGACAGGGCGCGGGCGACGAAGGTGGCGATGATGGCGGAGATCACCACCGGCGCCAGGGCAATCATGCTGTAGGTGCCGATAATCAGCTCGAAGGCATAGAAGGCGCCGGTCAAGGGCGCGTTGAAGGCTGCGGCAATGGCTCCTGCGGCGCCGCAGCCGACGAGGATGCGCATGTCCTCGCGGCGAAGCTTCAGCTTCGTGCCTATCTTGGAGCCGATGCCGGCGGACAGCTGCGTATAGCCGGCCTCGAGACCGACGGAGGCGCCAAAACCGTTGGAGATCAGGTTCTGCGCCGCCACGATCAGGCTGTCGGTCAAGGAGATGCGGCCGCCATACAGCGCATTCGCCTCGATCGGGTCGACGATCTGGCGTCTGCGCCGGCGTGCCAGGATATAGAGGAAGATGCCGAGAAGGATGCCGCCGCAAATGGGCGACATCAGCAGGATCATCTTGTTGTCGATCTGCGAGGAGCTCAGCCAGTCGGACATTTCGATGCCGAAGATCAGGCTGTGCATGGCGCGGGAGATCCAGCTCATGCCGCTGACGGCGGCTCCGGCGGCCACGCCGATGGCCATGCTCGACAGAATGAGGCCGATCTCGCTGCCACGGGCGAAGGCCTTTCTCTTCACCAGCTTCAGGCGGGCCTGCGCTGCCTTGAAAAGCGGGACTGGGGAGAGGGTCTCAACCGAACGCATTCTCAATCCGAACATATGCTGCTGCCAGACCTCTGGCCGCTCCTTGAAGGGCCCGACCGGAAGTCCCCCTGGCGCATTTGCGATGCCACGTCTGGAAGCAGACTTGGACCGGTCGCGCAAGGGGGAAATGGGCCCCTGTTCCAGGCTTTCAAGTCGCCATGCCGGAGAAGCCCGCCGAAGGACGCCGCCGGCGCTATATCGTCATGACCACCCGTCTTTCCACAAGCAGCCGCGAGAGCATCCCGGCCGATCAGCGCCTTGACCCGCAGGCCCCCGGACCGGCAAGGGCTATGACCGGCAATGGCTATGACCGGCAGACGCCCGTGGCGAGCGCGCGCTGGATGCCACGCACATCGCTGCCCTTGCCGAGCGTCCGGCTGAGTGGCGTGGCGCTTCCGGAAATCCAGATCTTCAATTCGGAATCGAGATCGAATGTGCCGGCCGTCTCGACGGAAAAGCAGGTGATCGCCCGATAGGGAATGGTGGTGTAATCGACCTTGCTGCCGGTGAGGCCCTGGATATCGACAAGGATCAGCCGGTGCTGGGTGAAGACGAAGAAGTCCCGGACGATCCGGAAGGCCAATTGCGGCTGCTCTCCCTCGATCAGCACGCCGTCCAGGCGTTTGGAAAGATCATTGGGATCGACGCTCGATCCATGGCCAAGCAGGCTATCAAAAAGTCCCATCACATCCTCCGGCGCTGCCGCGCATCCTTGACTGCAAGCGTTAGGGTCAAAACTCAATCAGGTTTCGGGCGTGGCGCGAGCGGATTTTGTTTGCGAATAGGAGAAGAGGCTGCCGTGGAGCGAAACTCCACAAAGCCTTTTCGACGCTTTCGCAGGCAAAATCCGCCGCGTCCCGCAGGGATATAGCGAAAATCGCCCATTTTGTCGTCGCAAAGCCTTGAAAGAGGTTGGCCCTTCCTGCGGCTTCGCTCCTAAAACTGAACGATTTTCTCGCATACCACGCGCCAAATCCTGACTGAGTTTTGACCCTAGACTTGTGGCGCTTCGCTTGCGTGCCGATGCAGATAGGAAGAGGGGCGGAAAAATTCATCACCCGGAAGGCGATTCGTGGAGAGGTCCGGCAGTTCCGGCGGAGGTTTCGCCGGGGCGTCGGGCGCGTTCCCGACCGTATCCAGGATCTGATCCCCTGAAACGGAAAAATCCGCCGCAGCGGATTTCTCAGTCGTCTTAGGTGGAATGGTGGGCGTGACAGGGATTGAACCTGTGACCCCTACGATGTCAACGTAGTGCTCTCCCGCTGAGCTACACGCCCTTCCGTGGCGGCGGATAGACCATAAAAGCGGCCGAGCCGTCAACCGCTTTTTTTCCTCATGTGACGCTTTTTTTAACGTCGCCGGGGAAAGGTTCGCGGGCCGCGATCCGGCCCGCCCCGAAGCGCCCCAAATGCCGGGACGAATGCCGGGGCGAAAGCGCGCAAAAACGAGCCTGGACCATCGGGTCCTGGCCTGGCCCCGTTCAAAGCCTTCCGAGAATCAGGCTGCCAGGAGCTTGTTTACCTCGTCGACCAGGTCACGCAGGTGGAAGGGTTTGGACAGAACCTTGGCATCCTTCGGCGCTTTCGAATCAGCGTTCAGCGCAACGGCGGCAAATCCGGTGATGAACATCACCTTCAGGTCGGGATCGAGTTCGGTCGCGCGGCGTGCCAGTTCGATGCCGTCCATTTCCGGCATCACAATATCGGTGAGCAGAAGGGAAAAGGGCTCCTCGCGCAGGCGGTCATAGGCGCTTGCTCCGTTGTCGAAGGAAATCACCTTGTAACCGGCCTTTTCCAGCGCCTTGACCAGGAAGCGGCGCATATCATTGTCATCTTCGGCGAGAAGGATTTTTTGCATCATCAGGACCGTTTTTGGCTTTTCGTGGTTCCGGAAGCTCTCACACTAGCCGTTCCGCAGTAAAAAAGCGGTGAATGGCGGGCGCGCAGCATCGCTCGTTGAGGTGGAGATAGTATGGACTTCCCGTCCTGCAACTGGCAACATGGACAATCAACGAGTTTGCGACATGGTAAAGGCCGGATGGATTGGTTGACGGGCGATTTTGACCCCTTCGAGGTGCGGGAGCCTGTTGCGCAGACCATCCCCTTCGTTTTCAACTCGCCGCATAGCGGGCGCGTCTATCCGCAGGCCTTTCTGCAGGCGTCCAGGCTCGATGCACTCGCCATCAGGCGATCGGAAGACCACTTTGTCGACGAACTTTTCGCCGATGCGCCGCTGCTTGGCGCACCGCTTCTGGCGGCGCATTTTCCCCGCGCCTATCTCGATGTCAATCGCGAGCCCTATGAGCTCGATCCGCGCATGTTCGAGAGCGCCTTGCCGTCCTATGCCAATATCGGCTCCATGCGGGTGGCCGGCGGGCTGGGCACGGTGCCGCGAATCGTCGCGGAAAACATGGAGATCTACCGGCACCGGCTGCCGGTCTCGGAGGCGCTGGCGCGCATCGAGGCGATCTACAAACCCTATCATGCCTGCCTGCGGCGGCTGATCGCCCGCACCCATGCCCGCTTCGGCATGGCGGTGCTGATCGATTGCCATTCCATGCCCGGCAATATCCGTCTGTCCGGTTCGGATCTTCGGCCGGATTTCATCATCGGCGACCGCTATGGGACCAGCGCCTCGGCCGAATTGTCGCGCGCCGCCCTGCATATCCTGGAAGACATGGGCTTCCACGCCGTGCGTAACAAGCCCTATGCCGGCGGCTTCATCACCGAACATTACGGGCGCCCGGTGCGCGGTCTGCACGCCCTGCAGATCGAAATCAACCGCGCCCTCTATGTGGACGAGATGACGCTCGACAAGAAGCCGGAATTCGAGCTGGTGGGCGCCGCGCTGACAACCTTCATGCGCAAGATGGTGGATGTCGCCGGCGACATCAGCCTCGACCTGGCGCTGGCGGCCGAGTAGAGCCGCCTCTCCGGCGAAGCCGCGTCTTCCCGTCTATGATCTCCCTCTCCCTCAGAGCATGGGGTGTGGATCCCGTTTTTCGTCAACCCGATGCGCTACCGCCGGGACAAGCAAGCGCATTGGGAGCAAAAAAAACCGCGCTCGAGGCGCGGCTAAGTCTAGGGAGGAAACACCCAAGGAGGGCATTTACAGTCAGAAGACTGTAATGTGACCCTAGAGCCGATCTGCACAAATGTCAAGCAACAATTGCGCCTGACTAATATGAAGGCAGTGCCTCGTCTGCGCAGGATCGGCGCGCCGTGATATGGCCGCCGGAGAGGATCGGCGGGCCGCCATCTTGCCCATCGCGGCCAATCGGCTAGAAGGAACATTGCTGACGCATCGCCTGCCGCAAACCAGATGGAGTGCCCATGTTGCCGGATCGCGCCTTCTTCGACCAGCTTGCCGATGCCGCGCGGGAGCAGACCCTGCCGCGGTTCAGGACCGGCACGTCGATCACCAACAAGCTTGCCGGCGGCTTCGACCCGGTGACCGAGGCGGATCAGGCGGCCGAACTGGCGATTCGCGATCTGGTTTCGGCGCGCTTCCCCGCGCACGGTCTCCTGGGGGAAGAGCATGAAAGTTTCGGGCTCGATCGCGAGCATGTCTGGGTGATCGATCCGATCGACGGCACGCGGGCCTTCATCGCGGGCATTCCCGTCTGGGGTACGCTGATCGGCTTCTACCAGAACGGCCGCGGCCATATGGGCATGATGGATCAGCCCTTTACCGGCGAGCGCTTTTTCGCCGATGGCAGCCGGTCCTGGTATCGCGGCCCGGATGGCGAGCGGCAGATCCATGTGCGCGATTGCGGCCGGTTGGCCGATGCCATCCTCTTCACCACATCGCCGCATATTTTTGCCCCCGACGAGCTGAGGCGTTACCGCGCCGTGGAGGAGACGGTGCGCCTCTTCCGTTATGGAGTCGATTGCTATGCCTATGCCATGCTGGCGGCGGGGCATGTGGATCTGGTCATCGAAAACGGGCTGAAGCCCTATGATGTGGGGGCGCTGATCCCGCTGATCGAGCAGGCCGGCGGCATCATCACCACCTGGGACGGCGATCGGCCGGAGCAGGGCGGCAATATCATCGCCGCCGGCAGCCGCGCCGTCTATGACGAGGCGAGGGCGCTGCTTCAGGGGTGACGCCTGTCAGGCCACGCCTTCCGCCACGTCCGGCATGGGTTCGCTGCCCGGCATGAAGGCCTCTATGGCCGCCAGCGCCTGGGCGCGAAACAGATCGCGCTCCTGGAACAATTCATGGCGGGCGCCGGTGAGGGTGATCAACTGGCCGGCGCGGAAATTGCGCGACAGTCTTTCCTGCGCCAGATAGGGCACCACGCCGTCCAGCATGGGTGCGAGAATCAGTGTCGGAATGGTGACGCGGGTGAGATGCGCCTGTTGCGACGCGCGTTCGGCGGCCGTCAGGGTCTCATAGAGCCAGCGGGCCGTGGGCGGGCCGATCGTCAGGTCCGGCCTTGCCGTCATCAATGCGGCATTGCGGTCGAAGCGGGCGCGATCCGATGTCAGGGGATTGCCGGCAAAGGCGCGCTGGCTGTGATCCTTGCCCATGGAGGTTGCGCCAAGCCCGATGCGCGACAGGACGGTGGACAGCCGCAGGACCCCCGCCTGCGACAGGCTTTCATGCGCAAGACCGACAAAGGGCGCGGCAAGCGCCATGCGGTCGATGCGATTGGAGAGCATGGGCGCGGCGGAAAGCGCGATCAGGGCGCCGGTGGAATGCGCCACCAGGAAAAAGGGCAGGCGCGCATCCGGCAGGACGACATGTTCGAGGAAATGCGAGAGATCCCTCTCGTAATCGCTGAACCGCCGGACATGGCCCTTGCGCGGATCCTTCAGCAGGCGCTGCGAGCCGCCCTGGCCGCGCAGATCGAAAGTGGCCACCCAGAGGCCCATGGCGTTCAGATCGCGAATGGTCTCGTAGTACTTCTCGATGAATTCATTGCGGCCCTGCAGCAGCACCACGGTGCCGCGCGCCGGCGAGATCTTCGACCGGAAGAGCGCATAGCGCAGCTTCATCTTCTGGGCGCCCTCGAAGAAGCCCGCGGTGTGATTGTCCGGCACGGGATTATCGAGTGTCGAGAAAAGGATGTCGTCCATGGCTGCGCCGCGCTCCCTCAATGATCGAAGCGATAGGGGCTGACCGGTCTCGCGTCAAAGAAAAAAGCCGGCTGGGCGAATGCCCAGGCCGGCCATAGAATGGCCGAAGTGAAGGGACGGGCTCCGGCCGTCGGCGGCAGACCCGACCGACCGGCGCAGAATGCCGCCCTCCGGCTGAATGGCGGCGGAACCGGCGGTTCATATGCGGTTCATGCCAGACTGCCGGAGAGGGCCTCAAGAAGCCGGAGACGCAGCGCGCAGGCGCTGCTGCAGGATCGTGAAAAAAAGGTCTTGAACCGGCGCGAGCCAGCTCCCATCTCTTCTCCACGGACGCCGAAAGGGTCCGTTGCACGACAGCCGGCGCCGCCACTTTCAGGGGCAACGGCTTTCGATCGCAGGAAGACAAACAGCAGATGACAACCGCACACGTCGCTTCACAGGAGGACACTATGCGTCATATCGATTTTTCGCCGCTCTATCGTTCGACCGTCGGCTTTGACCGGCTCTTTTCCATGCTGGACGGTGTCGGCCAGCCCGAGCAGGCCCAGACCTACCCGCCCTACAATATCGAGCGCACTGGCGAAAACACCTATCGCATCACCATGGCGGTCGCCGGTTTCGATGAAACCGAACTCAGCATCGAGGCACATGCCCATATGCTGACCGTCAAGGGCGAGAAGTCGGAAGACGACACCGCAGACAAGACCGAGTTTCTGTATCGCGGCATTGCCAAGCGCGCTTTCGAGCGTCGCTTCCAGCTCGCCGATCACGTTGAGGTGCGCGATGCCTCGCTGAAGAACGGTCTGCTGCATATCGATCTTCTGCGCAATATTCCCGAAACGCTGAAGCCGCGCCGCATCTCGATTGCCGCCGACGCCGTCAGCACGCCGAAGACGATCGAGGCTCAGCCGGATCCGCAGAAGGTCAACTGACCCCTCGCTGCTAGACCGGCTTGATGCCAGTTTTCGATTGGGCCTCTCCCCCGCCGGGAGGGGCCTTTTTTCGTGGAGACCCTGGTGGTCACACGACGGCCGGCGCCGTATCCGGTTGCGCCACGGTCAGGCGTTTTGCGTATTTCTGGGCGATGACCGCGCAGATCATCAGCTGGATCTGATGGAACAGCATCAGCGGCAGCACGATGGCGCCAATGCTCTGCCCGGCAAAGATCGCACCCGCCATGGGCACGCCGGAGGCCAGGCTTTTCTTCGAGCCGCAGAAGGTGATGGTGATCTCGTCTTCCTTGTTGAAGCCCAGAAGGCGGCTGCCGACCATGGTGATCGTCAGCACGATCGCCAGAAGCAGGATATCCAGCGCGATGACGACGCCGATATCGGTGATCGAAAAGGTCTGCCACAGGCCTTCGTTCACCGATTCCGAAAAGGCGAGATAGACGACCATCAGGATCGAACCGCGGTCGACCGGCGTCAGCAGCTTCTTCTTCGAGCGGATCCACTTGCCGATCCAGGGCTCCAGGATCTGGCCGAGCACGAAGGGGGCGAGCAGCTGGAGCAGGATCGTCTCCAGCGCATCCAGCGAAAAGCCGGCCGTGCCGCTGGTCGTCATCAACAGGCCGACAAGCAGCGGCGTCAGGAACATGCCGAAGAGGTTGGAGGCCGAGGCGGCGCAGATCGCCGCCGGCACGTTTCCGCCGGCAATCGAGGTGAAGGCGATCGAGGACTGGACGGTGGAGGGCAGGACGCAGAGGAAAAGCAGGCCGGCATAGAGTTCCGGCTTCAGGATCGTCTCCGGGATCAGGTCGCCCGCCAGACCAAGCAGCGGAAAGATGGCATAGGTCACCGCCAGGATCGTCAGATGCAGGCGCCAGTGCAGCACGCCGGCAATCACCACGTCGCGCGACAATCTCGCACCGTGCAGGAAGAACAGGAGCGCGATGGCGCAGTCGGTCAGATAGCCGAAATAGAGCGCGAAGGCGCCGTCGGCGGGCAATAGCGAGGCGAGCACCACGGTGGCCAGCAGCAGCAGCGTGAAAGTGTCGGGAAGGAAACGGCGCATCACAGGGTCTCGACGGCAAAGGGAAGGAGTGGCTTTACGCCTGCCTGATCATGAAGCAGAATGCAAAGACTAACAGTTATCGAGTTTCGTGATAATGTTGAACCTCACTCATCTTGCCACCTTCCTGCGCCTCAACGAGACCGGCAGCTTTACCCTGGCGGCGGACCAGCTGGGGATCGGCCAGTCCACGGTCACCCATCACATCCAGCGTCTGGAGCGCAGTCTCGGGCGGCAGCTGATCGACCGCACCACGCATCGGGTCAAGCTGACGACGGAGGGCGAGGCGCTTCTGGGCTATGCGCGGGCCATGCTGGACATGAATGGCAGGGTCATGTCGCTGTTCGGCGAAGGCCGGCTGCGGGGGCGGTTGCGCCTGGGTGTGTCGGAAGATGTCGTCGCCAACCGGCTCACGGCCATTCTGGAGGATTTCACCCGCCTCTATCCGCTGGTGGATCTGGAATTGACGGTGGCGCTCAGCGCGACGCTCTACCAGATGCAGGATGTGGGCGATCTCGATCTGGTCCTCGCCAAGCGGCATATCGGCGAGACCCACGGCCGCCTCCTGTATCGCGAGCCGCTGGTGTGGCTGGCGCGCGATCCGGATCTCCTGCGTCTGGAGCCGGAGCAGCCGGTGCCGCTGATCGCCTTCCCGCCGCCCTCCATTACCCGCCGGGTGGCGCAGGAAACGCTGGACCGGGCCAAACTGGCCTGGCGGATCACCTGTACCTGCGGCAGCCTTGCCGGCTTGACAGCGGCGGCGCGGGCGGGGCTCGGCCTTCTGGTGCAGCCGCGCAGCATGGCGCCGGAGGGCCTGCGCGAAGTGACAGGCGGCCGTCTCCCGGCGCTGGAGGATGTGGAATTCGTTCTGGTGTCGCGCCGCGGCGCCGATGCGGCGCTGACGGAGGCCCTGTCCAGCCTGATTGCCCAGCGCATCACCCCGCAGGGATAGCGAAAGAGGCGGTGCGCGCCGCGCGCCGCCTGCCGTTGCGGATCGCCGCCTCAGCCGGCGGCGATCACGTCGAGGAAAGCGTCGACATCCTGCGGCTCGGTGGCAAAGCTCGTGACGAGGCGGATCAGCATGTCACCATCCGCAACCGGTTCCGACATGTCATGCGGCTCCAGCCAGTCATAGAATTTGGCGCCCTTGTCTTCCGCAGCCTTGGCCGTTGCCTTGGGAATGACCGCGAAAACCTCGTTGGACGTGGTCGGCCAGGCCTGGCGGGCGCTGTTGGAGGCGTCGAGCCCGGCCCGCAGCCGATTGGCCATGGCATTGGCGTGACGCGCCAGGTCGAGCCAGAGATCGTCCTGCAGATAGGCCTCGAACTGGGCGGCTATGAAGCGCGACTTGGAGAAGAGCTGGGCGGAGCGCTTGCGCAGGAAGGGGAGTTCCTTCGCCATTTGCGGATCGAAGAAGACGATGGCTTCCGCGCACCAGCAGCCATTCTTGGTGCCGCCGAAGGAGAGGACGTCGACGCCGCGTTTCCACGTCATTTCGGCAGGGGAGGCGTCAAGTTCGACCAGCGCATTGGCAAAGCGGGCACCGTCCATGTGCAGCGGCAGACCCGCCTCCTTGGCGATGGCGGCAAGCGTCTCGATCTCGTCCAGCGTGTGGATCGTGCCGACTTCGCTCGCCTGCGTCATCGTCACCGCCGTGGCCCGGCCATGATGGATGGCGTCCTGCGGATAGCGGGAGATGCGGTTTTTCAGATGCTTCGGATCCATCTTGCCGCGCGGGCCTTCCACCGGGCAGATCCGCATGCCGCTGAAGAAATCCGGCGCGCCGCATTCATCCTCGATCACATGCGCTTCGGAATGGGCAAAGATCACGCCGCCCGGCTTGGCAAGGCTTGCCAGCGCCAGCGAATTGGCCGCCGTGCCGGTCGCGACGAAAAACACCGCCACGTCCCGTTCGAAGATCTCGTTGAACCTGCGCTCGATGGCGCGGTCCAGATCGCTCGTGCCGTAGGCGGCGGCGAAGCGGGTGGATTCCCGCAACAGGCGTTCGTTGATGGCGGGATGAGCACCCGCCCAATTATCCGAGGCAAAGAACATGAAAATGAACTCACGAAAGATGGGTTCGGCAAGCGCCGCGCTTTGGTATAAGCCGATGGCTGCAAGGTTCAACCCATTTTTGCCCTGGATCAGGCTGGTCCCATCCCCCAAGCAGCAAAGTCGATCCGTCCGATGGCCTTTGCGAAATTTTATTACGCATGCTCGCATTTCTCCGACATTTTCGGGCAAAAGCGGCCGTGTTTTTCCCTGCATCTCCCTTGCGCGCCGCCGGAATTTCTGTCATAGAAAAGCGAGAACTAGGACAGTCATCCTGTCCTAATTTGAGCCGCAAGCCGCAGAAAACCGTTAACCTTCCCCTTGAAGGTGGCTGTCTTCTGCGGTTCACTTGCGACGTGTAGTGCAGTGGGCGGCGGAAAGCGGCCTGCGTCCGACAACCTTGCCCGCCAGGTCTCGTGTCCGGCGGCCGATAAGGAGAGACATGATGACGAAGACTTTAACATCCCATGGTGCCGCGGCAGACGCCGCGAAGACCGTGCTTCCGCTTCGCATGTCCGCCCCCGGTCTGCCGCCTGCGCAGGGTCTTTACGATCCGCGCAACGAGCATGATGCCTGCGGCGTCGGCTTCATCGCGCATATGAAGGGGCAGAAGTCGCACCAGATCGTCAAGGACGGCCTGTTCATCCTGGAGAACCTCACCCATCGCGGCGCTGTCGGCGCCGATCCGCTGATGGGCGATGGCGCGGGCATTCTGGTGCAGATCCCCGACCGCTTCTTCCGCGAGGAAATGGCAAAGCAGGGCGTGACCCTGCCGAAGGCCGGCGAATATGCGGTAGGCCACATCTTCATGCCGCGCGATCCGCAGCAGATCGAGCACTTCAAGAAGGTGATCATCGATGTGGTTGCCGAAGAGGGCCAGCAATTTCTGGGCTTCCGCGACGTGCCGGTGGACAATGCCTCGCTGTCGAAGGCGCCCGATATTGCCGCGACCGAACCCTATCACTGTCAGATCTTCATCGGCGCCGGCCGCGACGCCGCGACGAACCATGATTTCGAGCGCAAGCTCTTCCTGCTGCGCAAGGTGATCTCCAACCGGATCTACGATCAGTTCGGCGGCCAGGAAACCGGTTTCTATCCGGTCTCGCTGTCCTCCTCGACGATCGTCTACAAGGGCATGTTCCTCGCCTATCAGGTCGGCGCCTATTACAAGGATCTTTCCGATCCGCGGTTTGAATCGGCCGTGGCCCTCGTCCACCAGCGCTTCTCCACCAATACCTTCCCGTCCTGGAAGCTTGCCCATCCCTACCGCATGGTGGCCCATAACGGCGAGATCAACACGCTGCGCGGCAATGTCAACTGGATGGCGGCGCGCCAGGCTTCGGTATCCTCGCCCTTTTTCGGCGACGATATTTCCAAGCTCTGGCCGATCTCCTACGAGGGGCAGTCCGATACGGCCTGCTTCGACAATGCGCTCGAATTTCTGGTGCGCGGCGGCTATTCCATGGCCCATGCCGTGATGATGCTGATCCCGGAGGCCTGGGCCGGCAACCAGTCGATGACGCCGGAACGCAAGGCATTCTACGAGTATCACGCAGCGCTGATGGAGCCGTGGGACGGCCCCGCCGCCGTTGCCTTCACCGATGGCCGGCAGATCGGCGCGACGCTGGACCGCAACGGCCTGCGTCCGGCCCGCTACGTCGTCACCTCGGATGACCGCGTGATCATGGCCTCCGAAGCCGGGGTTCTTCCGGTGCCGGAGGAAACCATCGTCAAGAAGTGGCGCCTGCAGCCGGGCAAGATGCTGCTGATCGACATGGAAAAGGGACGCATCATTTCCGACGAGGAAGTGAAGAGCGAACTGGCGACCAAGCATCCCTATCGCAGCTGGCTGGATCGCACGCAGATCATTCTCGAGGAGTTGCGGCCGGTGGAGCCGCGCGCGCTGCGCCGTGACGTCTCGCTTCTCGACCGCCAGCAGGCCTTCGGCTACACCTCGGAAGACACAAAGATCCTGATGTCGCCAATGGCGACGACCGGTCAGGAAGCAATCGGCTCGATGGGCACGGACACGCCGATCTCGGCCATGTCGCAGAAGTCGAAGCTGCTTTATACCTATTTCAAGCAGAACTTCGCCCAGGTCACCAACCCGCCGATCGATCCGATCCGCGAGGAACTGGTGATGAGCCTCGTCTCCTTCATCGGCCCGCGCCCCAACATTCTCGACCATGAGGGCATGGCCAAGGCCAAGCGCATGGAAGTGCGCCAGCCCATCCTGACCAATGGCGATCTCGAGAAGATCCGCTCCATCGGCCATATGGAAGATCATTTCGACACCAAGACGCTCGACTTCACCTATGATGTGGAGCGCGGGGCCGAAGGCATGCCGGAAATGCTGGACCGGCTGTGCGAGCGCGCCGAGGCGGCGGTCAAGGGCGGCTACAACATCATCGTGCTCTCGGACCGGCAGATCGGGCCCGACCGCGTCGCCATCCCGGCGCTGCTGGCAACGGCCGCCGTGCATCACCACCTCATCCGCAAGGGGCTTCGCACCTCGGTGGGCCTCGTCGTGGAATCGGGCGAACCGCGCGAGATCCACCATTTCTGCTGCCTGGCCGGCTTTGGCGCGGAAGCGATCAACCCCTATCTCGCCTTCGACACGCTGACGGACATGCATGCCCGCGGCGAGTTCCCGAAGGAAGTCGATGCATCGGAAGTCGTCTATCGCTACATCAAGGCGGTCGGCAAGGGCATGCTGAAGGTCATGTCCAAGATGGGCATCTCCACCTATCAGTCCTATTGCGGCGCCCAGATCTTCGATGCGATCGGCCTCTCCTCCGACCTGGTCGCCAAGTATTTCTTCGGCACCGCCACCACCATCGAGGGCGTCGGCCTGGCGGAAATCGCCGAGGAGACCTTTGCCCGCCACAAGTCGGCCTTCGGCAAGGATCCGATCCTTGCCTCCACGCTCGATATCGGCGGCGAATATGCCTATCGCATGCGTGGGGAAAGCCATGCCTGGACACCGGACGCGGTGGCATCGCTGCAGCATGCGGTGCGCGGCAACAGCCAGGAGCGCTACCTTGAATTCTCGGCCATGGTCAACGAGACGGCGCTGCGGATGAACACCATTCGCGGCCTGTTCAAGATCAGGTCGGCCGAGGCGATCGGACGCAAGCCGGTCCCGCTGGATGCGGTGGAGCCGGCGGCGGATATCGTCAAGCGCTTCTCGACCGGCGCCATGTCCTTCGGCTCCATCAGCCGCGAGGCCCATACGACGCTCGCCATCGCCATGAACCGCATCGGCGGCAAGTCCAACACCGGTGAGGGCGGCGAAGAAAGCGATCGTTACACGCCGCTGGCGGAC
This sequence comes from Rhizobium sp. SSA_523, assembly GCF_030435705.1. NCBI lineage: Bacteria > Pseudomonadati > Pseudomonadota > Alphaproteobacteria > Hyphomicrobiales > Rhizobiaceae > Affinirhizobium > Affinirhizobium gouqiense. Next base: position 2,030,520 of record NZ_CP129382.1, on the reverse strand, counting down.
GGCTCGATGAACCCGGAACGCTCGGCCATCAAGCAGATCGCCTCCGGCCGGTTCGGCGTGACGACGGAATATCTCGTCAATGCCGACATGCTGCAGATCAAGGTGGCGCAGGGTGCCAAGCCCGGCGAAGGCGGCCAGCTGCCCGGCCACAAGGTGGATGCGACGGTTGCCAAGACACGGCACTCCACGCCCGGCGTCGGCCTGATCTCGCCGCCGCCGCACCATGACATCTATTCGATCGAGGATCTGGCCCAGCTGATCTTCGACCTGAAGAACGTCAATCCGGATGCCGATGTCTCGGTCAAGCTGGTCTCCGAAGTCGGGGTCGGCACCGTGGCGGCCGGCGTTGCCAAGGCGCGCGCCGATCATATCACGGTGGCCGGCTTCGATGGCGGCACCGGCGCCTCGCCGCTGACCTCGCTCAAGCATGCGGGCTCGCCTTGGGAAATCGGCCTGGCGGAAACCCAGCAGACGCTGGTTCTCAACGGCCTGCGCTCGCGCATTGCATTGCAGGTGGATGGCGGCCTGAAGACCGGTCGCGACGTGATCATCGGCGCCATGCTCGGCGCCGACGAATTCGGCTTCGCCACGGCGCCGCTGATTGCCGCCGGCTGCATCATGATGCGCAAGTGCCACCTCAACACCTGCCCGGTCGGCGTTGCGACGCAGGATCCGGTGCTGCGCAAGCGCTTCAAGGGTACGCCGGAGCATGTGATCAACTACTTCTTCTTCGTGGCCGAGGAAGTGCGCGAAATGCTGGCGGCACTCGGCTTCACGCGGTTGGACGACATTATCGGCGCGTCCGAGCTTCTGGAGAAGGACGAGATGCTGGCGCATTGGAAGGCGCGCGGCCTGGATTTCTCCAGGATCTTCCACAAGGTCGAGGCGCCGAAGGCCGCAACCTATTGGACGGAGCGGCAGAAGCATCCGATCGACGAGGTGCTCGACCGCAAACTGATCGAAAAGGCGATGACGGCGCTCGAAAGCAAGGAATCGGTGGCCTTCGACGTGTCGATCAAGAATGTCGACCGTTCGGCCGGCGCCATGCTGTCCGGCGCGCTCGCCAAGCGCTGGGGCCATAAGGGGCTGAAGGACGACACGATCCACGTCACTTTGCGCGGAACGGCCGGGCAGAGCTTCGGCGCCTTCCTGGCACGCGGCATCACCTTCGATCTCGTCGGCGATGGCAATGACTATGTCGGCAAGGGCCTGTCGGGCGGCCGGATCATCGTGCGCCCGCCGGAAAACCTCAAGGTTCCCGCCGAAAACTGCATCATCGTCGGCAATACGGTGCTTTACGGCGCCATCACCGGCGAATGCTATTTCCGCGGCGTGGCCGGGGAACGCTTCGCCGTGCGCAATTCCGGTGCCATTGCCGTCGTCGAAGGCGTTGGCGATCACGGTTGCGAATACATGACGGGCGGTATCGTCGTGGTTCTTGGCGAGACGGGGCGCAACTTCGCGGCCGGCATGTCCGGTGGCGTTGCCTATGTTCTCGACGAGATCGGCGATTTCGCCAAGCGCTGCAATATGGCGATGGTGGAGCTGGAGCCGGTTCCCGAAGAGGATGACATGCTGGAAAAGCTGCATCACCACGGCGGCGATCTCATGCACAAGGGCCGTGTCGACGTGTCCGGCGACATGACCCGCCACGACGAGGAGCGCCTGTATCAGCTGATCTCCAACCATCTCCATTATACCGGCTCGACGCGGGCCAAGGAGATCCTGGATCGCTGGACCGAATACCGCCCGAAATTCCGCAAGGTGATGCCGGTCGAATATCGTCGGGCGCTCGAGGAGATGGAGCGCATGCGCATGGGGGTCGCGGCGGAATAGTTCGACTTGCCCCGTTGTTGTGATATGCTGCCAGCATATGCCAACAGCGGAGGCAGAGATGAACGAGCATGTGAAAGACGCAAATGGAGATGGCGAGGTCGCGGTCGCCATCTTCAAGAACGGTCGAAGCCGGGCGGTTCGCATACCGAAGGAGTTCGAATTCGAAGGTGATCGCGCCGTCTTGGTGCAACTGCCGGATGGATCGATCCTGATGCGAACGGCGGTGACCGCCGGCCTGATCGAGTATCTCAAGCAGGCGGAAGCCTGGAGTGGGGAAGAGTTCGTCAGCAATGACGATGATCTGGAACCGCTCCGTGAGGTCGAGATCTGATGCGGTACATGCTTGATACCAACATCGTCTCGGCGATTGTCAGGGATCCGCGTGGAAAGGTCCTCGAACGACTTCTGGAGATCGGGGAAGAGAATGCCTTCATCAGCATCATCACCCATGGTGAGATCTGGTACGGCGTAATGAAAAGCGGCTCCGAGGAGTTGGCGCGCAAAGTTTCGGCGGTGACCCGCCGGCTCTATGTGGCGCCGCTGCAGATGCCGACCGATCGGCGGTATGCCGAGATCCGGCTGGCGCTGAGACAAGGAAAGACCATCGGTCCAAACGACCTTTGGATCGCGGCACATGCAGTGGCACTGGATGCTGTGCTGGTGACGAACAATGAGAATGAGTTTTCCCGCGTGCCGGGGTTGAAGGTTGAAAATTGGCTGCGCTAGCAGCGAAGAAGTAAGGGATGTAAGATGGGCAAGGTTACGGGTTTCATGGAAATCGACCGGCAGGTGGCGAAGTATCAGCCGGCCTCTGACCGCATTCGCCATTTCCGCGAGTTCCTCATCCCGATGTCGGATGCGGAAGTGACCAAGCAGGCGGCGCGCTGCATGGATTGCGGCATTCCCTACTGCCACGGGCCGACGGGTTGCCCGGTCCATAACCAGATCCCCGACTGGAACGACCTCGTCTACAGCAACAAGTGGGAAGAGGCGATCCGCAACCTGCATTCCACGAACAACTTCCCGGAATTTACCGGCCGCGTCTGTCCCGCCCCGTGCGAGGAGGCCTGCACGCTGAACCTCGAAGATGCGCCGGTGGCCATCAAGACGGTCGAGCAGGCGATCGCCGACAAGGCCTATGAGCTCGGTTTCATCGCGCCGCAGCCCGCCACGGTGAAGACCGGCAAGAAGATCGCGGTCATCGGTTCCGGCCCGGCCGGCCTTGCCGCGGCCCAGCAGCTGGGTCGTGCCGGCCATGACGTGCATGTCTTCGAGCGCGAGACCAAGCCGGGCGGCCTGCTGCGCTACGGCATTCCCGATTTCAAGATGGAGAAGAACTTCATCGACCGGCGCGTCGAGCAGATCACCGGCGAGGGCGTCACCTTCCATTGCGGCGTGAATGTCGGCGTCGACATGCCGATGCAGACGCTTCTCGACGAGCATGACGCCGTCATCTATTGCGGTGGTTCGGAAACGCCGCGCCCTGCCGGAATCCCGGGCGTCGACCTGCATGGCGTGCATGATGCCATGCCCTATCTGGTGCAGCAGAACCGCCGCGTCGGCCGCGAGAACATCGACAGCGTCGGCTGGCCCTCCGATCCGATCCTGGCCGGCGCCAAGCATGTCGTCGTTGTCGGCGGTGGCGATACGGCCTCGGACTGCGTCGGGACCGCATTCCGTCAGGGCGCCGTGAAGGTCACGCAGCTCGACATCCGGCCCATGCCGCCGGAGCGGGAAGACAAGCTCGCCGTCTGGCCCTTCTGGGCAACCAAGATGCGCACCTCCTCTTCGCAGGCGGAAGGCGCCGTGCGCGAATTCCAGGTTGCGACGCTGGAATTCGTCGGCGAAGACGGACATCTGACCGGCGTTCGCTGCTGCCAGGTGGATGAGCGGCGCCAGCCGATTGCCGGCACGGATTTCATCATCAAGGCCGATCTCGCCTTCATCGCCATCGGCTTTTCCGGTCCCTTCCAGGACGGCGTCTTGAAGGATCTGGGCGACAGGCTGCAATTGAACGTCGATCGCCGCGGCTCGACCAATGTCGTTGCCAATGATCGCGATTACCGCACCTCGGTCGACAAGCTGTGGACGGCGGGCGATGTGCGCCGCGGCCAGTCGCTGGTCGTCTGGGCTATCCGCGAAGGTCGTCAGGTGGCTCGCGCCGTGGATGAAGCGCTGATGGGCGCGACCGTGCTTCCCGCCTGAGGATCGCGGCAAAGCACCCAATCCAGGGTCGGGTCCGGTGCCGGGCCCGCTCCCCGGTTTGCCGGGGGGCAGGGCTTTAATGGCCTACTGCGCGGCGCCGGGCTCCGGCTGGGGCGTCAGGCGATAATTGTCCACCCGGCCGACAGGGGCGTCTGGGACTTCTCCCTTCGTCAGCAGGAGCGTGCGCGGTGACATGGCCCGGTTCGGCGCCGGCGCAGAAGATCCGAGAAGCACGTCGCCGCCGTCCAGTTGCGGATCGGAGAGGCTGATCGGCTGGGTCGGGACACTTGCCTCGGCCTCCGGCGGCAGGCTGCCGAGCAGCGGAAGGTCACCGGAATCCAGCCGTGTCAGCGATTCCAGCGTGACATCGCCCAATTGCCGGCGCGCGAGCTTTTCGACGTAGAAGGCAAGCTTGCGCTTGCCGGCTTCGGTGAAGCCGATCCCGTCGGCGCTGCGAAGCCTGACCTGCTGGCCGTTGATGTCCGAGCCGGTGATGATGAACTGGCCTTCTTCGCTGACGAAGCCGTCCCAGACATCGACGAACTGGCCGCCCAGTTTCTCGACATTCTGCCGATAGATGCCGTTCATGGTCACCGCATCCGCCGTCAGCGCTGTCGACTGGAAGGCCGGAAGGCCGACCCAGAGGAGCGGCAGGCTGCGCGTCGAGACGATCCCGGCCAGTTCCGCCACCCGCCGTTCATATTCCTTCAGCCAGGCCTCGGTCTTGAACCGCTCCCGCTGCTCGCCGATCACCATGGATTGCCGGTCATTGGCGCCGATCATCACGACGACGAGCGCCGGCTTGAGCGTCTCGATCTGGTTCTGCAATTCCACCGGCCAGTTGAAGAAATCCTGCCGGACGAGCCCGGACGAGCCCGATCCCTCATTGACGACGACCACTGACGGATCATCCGCGAAACTCGCCTCCAGCCCGGTGCCGAGACTGGCGGCGGTGAAATCGCCGACGACCAGGATCTTGCGGGCATCCTCGCGCTTCTCGACGGCCGGCTCGGCGGCAACTTCGGCGCGCGGCTGGGCAGGTGCCGGCGTGCGCGTCACCGAACGCGGCTGGCGCACGCGGGGACGCGGCTGCTGCATCTGGATGATCGAGGGATTGGCGCGCGGCTGGCGCCGTTCATTGCGAAACAGCATGTCGAAAAGGGTACGCCGCTCCTGCGCCAGGACCGGGGCGAAATCGGCCAGGAGAAGGGTGACGGCGCAGAAGACGGCCCCAAGGCCGCGCCATATCCGCGAGTGTCCCGCCATGCTCTTCCTCTTTTCATCGCCTCTGTTGCTGCGGCTCTCATGCCGCAGCCGGATCCGCCCGCTCAGGACGGATCATCCTGTTGTGCGGGATCCGTCAGTTGCGCAGAGCCCGCAGGAGTGTCTTGGACGGCTCGCCGGTGTTTTCCATGCCGAGCCGCGCCTGAATGGCGCTGATCGCCGCCTTCGAGCCGGAGCCGAAATTGCCGTCGATCTCCCCGTCGTAATAACCGAGTTCCTTCAGCTTGCTCTGAAGCTCGAATTTTTCGGTGATGTCGAGCGTATTATGCGGGCGGGGCCAGGATTGCGACACGCCGCCATAGCCGGCGATCTGGTCTGCCAGCAGGCCGACAGCCAGCGCGTAGGAATCGGCCGCATTGTACCGCTTGATGACGAAGAAGTTCTTCACCATCAGGAAAGCCGGCCCGTTCGCGCCGGCCATGAGCTTCAGCTCGGCGCGATCGGAAGAGCGCGGAAAGCCTTTGCCGTCGGGCCGCCGGAAGCCGAGCCGCTCCCATTCGCCCAGTGTCTTCGTCTTGCCACTCAGCTTGGCGGCGCCCGCGGGCATCACGGCCTCATAGCCCCAGGTCTTGCCGGTCTGCCAGCCATTCTTGGCAAGCAGATTGGCCGAGGTTGCCAGCGCATCGGGAACCGAATCCCAGATGTCGCGGCGGCCATCGCCATCGGCATCCACCGCATAGAGCAGATAGCTGGTGGGAATGAACTGCGTATGGCCCATGGCCCCGGCCCAGGAGCCGGTCAGATGGCTGGGCGTCACATCGCCGCTCTGGAGGATCTTCAGGGCCGCGATCAGCTGCGTACGGGCAAATTTGGCGCGCTTCGGATCACCCCAGCCCAGGGTCGCAAGCGCCTGGGGCACATGGTGAAGGCGATCGCGGTTTTCCAGAACGGCCCCGTAATTGGATTCCATCGACCAGATGGCCAGCAGGATGTGCTTGTCGACGCCGAAATGCTTTTCCAGCACTGCCAGCGTCCGCCCATGGCGAGCCAGCATTTCGCGGCCGACCTTGACGGTATAGGGATTGACGCGCGAATCCAGGTAGTCCCAGATCTGCGACTTGAATTCCGGCTGGTAGCGGGCCTTCTCCAGAACATCCGCATCCGGACCGGTAATGCCGGCAAATGCCTTGTTGTAGGTTGACCGGCTGATACCGCTCGCAGCCGCGGTTTCGTAGAATTTGGCAACCCATGACTTGAAACCCGTGTCGGCACGGGCATTTATCGGAGTTGTCGCGACCATCATGGCGGCGATGGTGGAGAGCGCGAGGCGATGTGACTTGGCAAACTTCATCAGCGGTCGTGTCCCTGGTTTATTCCGTCTCAACTTCGCCAGGATTGAATTGGACATCCCTGGCGTGACGAGAGGATAGGACAGGAGTTGTCAATAATGTCTTTACCATGTGAACACGCTTCTGTCATCGTTTGTGAAATGGTAGGGAATCTTCAATAGCTGCCCGCGGTGCATCGCACCGCGATGATTGTTTGTGCTTAGGAGGCATGAGTGGGACAAAAGATCCGTAAAGCCGTATTTCCTGTTGCAGGTCTGGGAACCCGCTTCCTGCCTGCGACGAAGGCCGTTCCGAAGGAAATGCTGACGGTTGTCGACAAGCCAGTCATTCAATACGTCGTCGATGAGGCCGCGGCAGCCGGCATCGAGCACTTCGTCTTCGTCACCGGACGCGGCAAGGGCGTCATCGAGGATTATTTCGATATCCAGTACGAGCTGGAGCAGATGCTGCGCGAGCGCAACAAGAATGCCGAGCTGACGCTCCTGGCGGATCTTCTGCCGAAGGCGGGCACAGCCAGCTTCACCCGCCAGCAGGTGCCGCTCGGGCTTGGCCATGCGGTCTGGTGCGCGCGCGATATCGTCGGCAATGAGCCCTTTGCGGTCCTGCTTCCCGATATGATCATGGCCTCGGAGAAGAGCTGCCTCAAGGGCATGGTCGAGCTCTATGAGCAGACCGGCGGCAATGTGCTGGCGGTGGAGGAGTGCGATCCCGAACTCGCCCATAAATACGGCATTGTCGGCGTGGGCGACAAAGTGGGCAGCGAAGGCTTCAAGATCACGCAGATGGTGGAAAAGCCGGCCAAGGGCACGGCACCGTCCAACTTCTTCATCAATGGCCGCTACATCCTGCAGCCGGAGATCTTCAAGATTTTGGAAACGCAGGAACGTGGTGCCGGCAACGAGATCCAGCTGACCGACGGCATGCTGGCTTTGGCAAAGGATCAGGATTTCGCCGCCTATCACTTCAAGGGCGAAACCTATGACTGTGGCGCCAAGGACGGCTTCATCCTTGCCAACCTCGCCTTCGCGCTGAAGCGCGACGATATCCGCCCGCTGATCCAGGGACCGCTGAAGGACATCACGTCGAAGCTCTGAGCGGCTGTCCCGGACCATCGGCGCCCGGCGGCCAGCAACATAAGAAAAAAGGCCCTGCGGCAAAAGCGGCAGGGCCTTTTTCATGAATGGCCTTCCCCTGTCTGGATGGCCGAAGGCACTTTGGTTTGGACCTGACCGGCCAGACCCTAGAGCAGGTCCAGCAAAAGTGCGTCAGCGGTTTTGCGTCCGGACTGCTTGAAAAACAGAGAGATAGAGCATTTCAGGTGATCCCGTTTTTACCGGAAATGATCTAGCGACGCAGCGTCAGACCCACTCCGGCCCTGACCAGATTGCTGTCGGCGCCGCTGGCACTGTCTGTATGTTCGTAGCCGAGATTGGCGGTCACGTCGAAATAGCGGTTGATGGTCCAGATCAAGCCTGCGCCCAGCTGCCAGTTCAACTCGTTCTGCGAGGTCGGGAAGTCGCGCAGCGTGGCGGAGCCGGTCAGGCGCCCCGTCAGGTCTTGCAGGATGACATGCGACAGGCTGGAGGTGAGCTGGTAATCCACCCAGCCACTGGCGCCGGGCGCCGTCGAATCCTGCACGGTCGTGCGCAGGCCGAGATCGAGAACGGTGCCGCGTTGCGGCGACCAGGCAAGCGCGCCATCGGCGGTGAAGGCGTCGATCGTCGTCAGCCGTCGATCCTCGTAATCGACAGCGGCATAGCCGAGCGCCAGTTCGCCGCGCAGTTTCTCGCCGAGATCAAGCTCGATGCCGGCCCGACCGGCATAGCTGTTGGAAGAGCGCGCATAGCCGGCAAAATCAACGGAGGAGTCGTAATCGGCCTGGCCGATCGTGGCTTCCACGAAGGGGATGATCGCCGGCGAGATTTCATAGCCGAGCCGAAGCCGTCCCTCGATCGCCGTGCGGTCGCGATCGGCAAGGCTGAGAGAGCGGCCATCGCTGAGCCGCACGCTGCCATAGGTGGTGCGGGTCACGGCAATGCCGGCGGTTCCGCGGATCAGGCCGAGATCGCGCACCAGCGCGGCGCCGCCGGTGAAGCGGTTCACATCCGCCTGGTCGAGGGCATCGGCAATGGCGTTGGGATCATTGGCATCCTCGCGCTGATAGGCGTAGCCGGCGGTGAGATTGGCGATCGTATCGTCGGCGAGATCGAGCCGCAGCGTGCCGTCGATGCGGGCCTGGGGATCGGTTGCGCCGCGGCCGCTGATATTGCGCTCGAAAGTGCCTTCGCCGACCACTGTCAGGGCATGGCGGGACCAGTCGGAGCGCAGGTCCCAATTGCCGGTGGTCGAGAGATAGGTGCGGGTGGATTTCCCTCCGCCGCTTCGAGTCGTTTCGGTATTGATGCTCTCGTTCACCGATGGGCGCAGCCTGAAGGAACCCAGGCGCAGGCCCAGGCCGTCATCGGTGCGGGTGACCGGCGCCTCGCCCGGATCGAGGGGACCTTCGGCCGGGTTCTGCTCGGCATCGATGAGAGTGTTCAGGTCATCGGCATCCAGGCTGTCGGCCTGGGGAAGCGGCGTTCCCTGCAGCATGCTGCCGCTGCGCAGGCCGGTGGCGCTCAGCGGCGAACCGGGCGTGGCGGTGGCTGCCGTCGTGCCATAGGGATTGCCGGCGCTGAGATCGTCCTCCCGCCCGTTATCGAACGTGTTGCGGCTTCGGTCGCCGAGCGCTGCCCCGCTATCGGCGCCAAGCCCGGGATCGGTCCGGGAATTGCTGTCCGTCCCGTAGATGTCGCCATTGCTCTGACGGGATGTGCCGGCCCGGTAGGTGCTCTGGGCATCCGCCATATGCGGGACGAGCAGGGCTGCCGAGGCAACAAGAAGAGCGGCCGGCCCGAGGAGCCGGGCGGGGCGTTCGCCGGAGTGTGTCTTCTTGCTCATTCTGACTGCCTGGCGAAAAAAGGGCATGGATCGGGGGCATCGGTAAGGAATAGTGTTGGCCTTCGCGCATTGCTCCGCATCGAAACGCCTGGCCATTCCGCCTGTGATGCGGTCGACCGTCGCGACGCAGGTGGAACAATGCTTACCCAAAGGTAAAGCGGTCTGGTTAATGATTGGTTGAGATCGGCGCTTGACCTCTGCGATGGACTTTTTTGCCAAGGCAGGCTATCGCTCCGCCATGAACAATACGGCTCTTTCTTCCGCTCCGGTCGATCCCATCCAGTCCGCGCTCAGAACGATCGCCATGGAAAGGCGCGGACTTGAGGCGCTCGAGGAGGCGCTGGGCAACGGCCTTGGCGATACGCTCCGGCAGGCTGTCGCCATGATCTCGGCCATTTCGGGCAGGGTGATCGTCACAGGCGTCGGCAAGAGTGGCCATATCGGCGTCAAGCTGGCTGCCACATTCGCATCCACCGGCACGCCGGCCTCCTTCGTCCATGCCGCGGAAGCCAATCATGGCGATCTCGGCATGATTGCCGGCAATGATCTGGTGATCGCGCTGTCCAAGGGCGGCGAAAGCGCGGAATTGCGCAGCATCGTTGCCTATACGCGGCGTTTCTCGATCCCGCTGATCGCGCTGACCTGCTCGGCGCATTCGACATTGTCGCGCGCCTCGGATCTCGTCTTCCTGCTGCCAAACGAGCAGGAGGCCTGCCCGCATGGCCTGGCGCCCACCACCTCCACCCTGATGCAGCTGGCGATCGGCGACGCTCTGGCGATCGCGCTTCTGGAAACGCGCGGCTTTACCGCAACCGATTTCCACACCTTCCATCCCGGCGGAAAACTCGGCGCCAGCCTAACTCATGTGAAGGACATCATGCATACCGGCGAGCGCCTGCCGCTGGTGGCCCGCGGCACGCCGATGCGCGATGCGGTGTCGACGCTGTCGCACAAGCATTTCGGCTGCGTGCTGGTCATGGAAGAGGACGGCCGCCTGGCCGGCATCATCACCGATGGCGATCTCGCCCGCAACCTGACGCGCAATCTGGGGGATCTCGTCGTCGACGATGTGATGACCACGTCGCCGAAAACGATCGGACCCGATACGCTGGCGACGGCGGCGCTTGCCATGCTGCAGAAGAACAGTATCGGCGCGCTGATCGTGGTGGATGCCGAAAAGCGTCCCCTCGGCCTGGTGCATTTTCACGATCTGCTGCGGATTGGCGTGGCCTGACCTGGCTCAGGCGACGGGCTCGACGATCAGTTCATTGCCCGTCCATTCCGCCACCCGGACCGTCATGCCGGCGGCAAGGTCCGGGCCGGTGACCGACCACCAGGTATCATCCAGGCGAATGCGCCCGCGCCCATTGGTGATCGGCTCCTTGAGCGTTGCGGTGCGTCCGACGAGGCTCTCGCCGCGGCGGTTGAGAAGCGGCTCGTCGCTGCTGTTGTCGGGCCTGTCGAAATAGCGGCGCCCGGCCAGGGTGATGGCGATTGCGAGAATGGCAAAGAGCACGAGTTGCAACTGCCAGCTCCAGAAGGCCAGATCCCACAGGATGAGGGAGATGCCGCCGACGACGATGGCGGCAAGCCCGATCCAGATCAGGAACATGCCGGGTACGGCAAGTTCGGCGGCAAGAAGCGCCAGGCCGAGAATGAACCAGCTCCACGGTCCGAGGTCGAGGATCAAGGCGGCCATCATGGATCAGCGCTCGGTTCGGGTCGGGTCGAAGGGATTGATGGGCACGCCGGTCGACGAGGCGGAGGCGCCGGTGCCCCCTGTCATGCCCCCTGTCGTGCCCCCTGTCGTGCTCGGCTTGCTGCGCGGCGGGGTCACCCGCCGGGTCGCGGGCGCTGCCGCATCGCCGCCTTCGCCGAAGACTTCGCGGGCGAGCGCGCCAATGCCGCCCAGCGAGCCGATCAGGGCGGAGGCCTCCATCGGCATCAGCACGATCTTGGCATTGTTGGCCGTGCCGATCGCGGCCATGGCCTCGGTATATTTCTGCGCAACGAAATAGTTGATGGCGTTCACATCGCCGGCAGCGATCGCGACGGAGACCATCTGCGTCGCCTTGGCCTCCGCCTCGGCCAGGCGCTCGCGGGCCTCGGCCTCCCGGAAGGCGGCCTCGCGTTCGCCTTCCGCCTGCAGCACGGCGGCCTGCTTGGCGCCCTCGGCACGCAGGATCTGCGCATTGCGCGAGCCCTCCGCCTCCAGGATCTGGGCGCGCTTTTCGCGCTCGGCCTTCATCTGACGGGCCATGGAGGCCACCAGATCCGCGGGCGGCTGGATATCCTTGATCTCGATGCGCGTGACCTTGATTCCCCAAGGATGCACGGCCTCGTCAACCACCCGCAGCAGGCGTTCATTGATAATGTCGCGGTTGGACAGAAGCTCGTCGAGATCCATCGAGCCCATCACGGAGCGGATATTGGTCATTGTGAGGTTCTGCACGGCCTGCTCGAGATTGGCGATCTGATAGGCGGCCTGGGCGGGGTTCAACACCTGGTAGAAGGCGACGGCATCCGCCGCCACGCTGGCATTGTCCTTGGTGATCACTTCCTGGCGGGGAATGTCGAGAACCTGCTCCATCACGTTCATGCGCGAACCCACGCGCTCGATGAAGGGGACGATCAGGTTCAGGCCCGGGTCGAGCGTGCGCGTGTACCGGCCGAAGCGTTCGACCGTGTAGCGATAGCCCTGCGGCACCGTCTTGATCCCGGCAAAGAGGACAAGCACCACGAAAGCGACAAGCGCAATGACGACGATATCGGAACCTGCGAGCATGGATGACCTCCTTGGCCGGCCTGATCGCGCCAGCTTGCCATGCTCAATATCACCGGGGCTCGCCGGATGCACTAGGGTCTGTTGACAATCAGGTTTCGGACGTGGCGCGTGTCGGATTTGGTTGCTGAACAGGCGAAAAGCGCAAGGGATACCCAATGTATCACGAGCATTCTCAACGCATTCAGCGGGCAAATCCGACGCGTCCGCAGGATTTGGAGAAGAACGGCCCATTTTGGCGTCGCGAAGCCTTGAAAGGGGTTGGCCCTTCCTGCGGCTTCGCTTCTGAAACTGGGCCGTTTTCTCGCAAACCACGTTCCAAACCCTGAATGTCAACAGACCCTAGTGGAATGGGTTCAACTATCGCTCTTGCAGGTGCTGCGGACGGATGCGGATGCCGAAACCGAACCACGCGGCTCTGCAGGCTTGTCCGCAGGGGGAAGGCAAAGGCGGCGCGGTTTTTACGTCCGCGCCGCTGACAGAGAGGGCTGTTTTGCCGGTTCGGCTCAGAATTCTTCCCAATTGTCCTGGGCAAGCGCCGTATTTCCATGGGCGCGGGCGGGCTGTGCTGCAGCCCTTGGCATGGCGGCGGGCCGTTCGGAGGCATTGGGCCGGGCGGCTGTATTGGCGCGGGCAGCGGGGGCCCTGTTCTGGGGAGCCATACTCCGGGCCATGTTCTGGGCAGTCTGGCGCAGGGCTGACGATTGCGCCGAGGCATTGGCCTCGATGGTGAAATGCGAGACCAGTTCGCGCAGCTTGGCCGCTTCATGGGCGAGGGCGCTGGAGGCGGCGTTCGATTCCTCCACCATGGCGGCGTTCTGCTGGGTCGTCTGATCCATGGCGTTCACCGCCTGGTTGACCTCGGCAAGCCCGGTGGACTGTTCGCGCGCCGAGACGGCAATGGCATCCATATGCGCGTTCATTTCCACGATGAAGCCGCCAATGGTGCGCAGCGCCGTGCTTGCCTCGCGCACGAGATCCACGCCGCTCGACACTTCCAGGCTGGAATTGTGGATAAGCTGCTTGATTTCCTTGGCGGCATTGGCAGAGCGCTGCGCCAGTTCGCGCACTTCCTGGGCGACGACGGCGAAGCCTTTGCCGGCTTCACCGGCGCGGGCGGCCTCGACGCCGGCATTCAGCGCCAGAAGATTGGTCTGGAAGGCGATCTCATCGATCACGCCGATGATGTTGGAGATCTGCTGCGAGCTGGTTTCGATCTTCTTCATCGCCTCTTCAGCGCGGGCGACCACCTGCGACGAGGCATCGGCCGAGGAATTGGCCTGGCCGGCGACGCGGCGTGCCTCTTCGGTGCGCTGCGTCGAATTTTGCACATTGGCGGTAATTTCCTCGACGGCCGCCGCCGTTTCCTCCAGAGCCGCGGCCTGCTGCTCGGTGCGCTTGGAGAGGTGATCGGAGCCGTTGGCGATCTCGCGCGTGCCGGTTTCCATCGTGGCAATGCTGTCGTTGATCGAGGCCAGCGTTGCGTTCAGCTGGCGGACCGACTGGTTGAAATCGTGGCGCAGACCTTCGAAATCCGGCGCGAAGGCTTCCGTCAGCTGGAATGCGAGATCGCCTTCCGCAAGCCGCTTCAATCCGCCGGCAAGACCGGATGTGGCAATGCGCAGGCGCTCGGCCGCATCGGCCTCCGCCTGTTCCTGTGCGGCCAGGCGGTCGGCCTCGGCCTTGGCGCGGTTGCCCTCCGCTTCCGCCTGCAGGCGCTGGTTGGCAATGGCGGCCTCGCGGAAGATCTGCATGGCGGCCGCCATGCGACCGATCTCATCCTTGCCGCCCTGATCGATGACGACATCGAGATCGCCCCGGGCGAGGCGCGAGGTGGCCTCGGTCAGCCTTCCAAGCGGCCGCGACACAAGGCGGAAATTCAGCACGCCAAGGGCGATGGCGGCAAGGACGACCAGGCCCGCTGCAACGAGGCTGATAAAGGCAACGGAGCCAATGGCCGCCTGCTGTGCGGCATCGGCTGCCGTCGATTGCTTCTCAAGCTCGTCGCGCATGGCGTTGATCGAGGTGTAGAAGGCCTGCTGCAGGGCGCTGCCGGTTTGCGACAGTTCCATGGCGCGGGCCAGATCGACGGTCATCGGGTCGCGCATCAGGAGGATCTGCTTGTCGGCGGTGGTGGCGCGCCAGCTTGCAATCGCCTCCATGGCCTGCTCGAAATCCTTCCGGCTGGCCGGCACCGCTGCCTTGAGAAGGGTGTCGAGATGGCTGGCATCCTTGGTGATCAGTTCGGTCAGTGTCGCATAGTCGTTCTGGAAGTTGCGATCGCCCGTCAGCAGGAAATTCTTCAGCGCCAGCGTTGCCTTCGTCACGTCATCGGTCAGCGTGGCGGCCGCTTGAGCAACCCCATCGAGCTTCTCGTTCTGGCGCACGGCGCTTTCGGCCGTCACGGCGCTCTGATGGATCATCAGCGACGTGATGACGGCAATGATGGCCAGGATGCCAAAGGCGATGAACCCCTTGGTGCTGACGGACAAGTTCTTGAGCATTGTTGGCCCCTTATTTTGGTAAAATGATCAGCCGCCGGGCAAGGCGCGATCCAGCGTCTCGGTCAGGCAGGTCGGGTCATTCGGCAGGTTGATCGGAAAACCGCTCCCACCGTTTGCCATCCCGCTTGATCAGGCGCCCGGCGATTGGCGGCGGGCAAGTTCCGTCAGGTTCAGTTCCACGGTCACGGCGCCAATGGCCGCCTTGGTCTGCGGATCCACGACGGTGAAGCTCACCTGGCCGCGCCAGATGCGGGCGTCCTTGTCCCATTCGGGTTCGTCGATGAACATGGCATCGCCGGAGACATCGAAGGTCTTCTGGAACTTGTCCTCGTCGCCCTGCCAGAAATCGCTGGTGACGGAGCTCTGGCCGACATTGAGGCCATTCCTGTCCATTACGAAGATTTCCGCGTAAAGGCCAAGCGAGCGGCCCTGGATGCGCGAGAGATAGACAGAAAGCGGGCTGGACAGTGTGGCAGCGATCAAAGGCTTGTCGGCGCTTTCGCGCTCGGCACGCCATTGCTTGTCGAGCTGATCGATCTCCTCCTGCTTCAGATCCTTCAGGCGCGTGTTCTGCGCCTCGACGGACAGGCGCACAATATCGGATCCGATAAAGCTCTGGATATTCTTGACGAGCTCGGGTGAGACCAAGCTCTTTGCATCCGGTTTCGCAGGTTCTGCCTGCGCAAAGGATGCGCCAAGACACAAGAAGGCGGTCGCCAAGATCGAGTAATGCTGCTTCATGCCAGTCTCCCTTCAGCGTGCAGCTTGGGGGAGAAGGTTTAATTTTGAATGAATATAGATATATGCGCATTTTGCGTTTTATATTGAAATACATACGCTTAACATTGAAGGCGCAGTCAAGTTTACTGCCTGCATCCCCTGCGCGATCAGCCAATGCGAGAAGGATGCGAGCAAGTCTCTGATTTTGTGCAGGATAATGCCTTAGTCCTTGCGACCAGGCCAAGGCGGCGATGCGATCGCGCGCCCGGCTCTGCTACTTGAGCGCGAAAAGCCGGGTTTCGGTTCACATGAGATCCAAGTGCGGTCGCGGCCGGCCGATAATGCCGCTGGTCCCGATCCTGCCGGTTTCCCTCGGTCCGGTTTGGTCGTAAAAAGGGGCCGGTCGTATCTCGTGCCTGTCTCCGGTCGCAGCCTACCCGGTCAAAACAAGGAAATAAGTAATGAAGACACTCATCGTCTGTTCCGGCGGACTGGATTCCGTCGTGCTGGCCCACAAGATGGCCGCCGAAGCGGAGCTGGTTGGCCTGATCTCCTTCGATTATGGCCAGCGCCACCGCAAGGAACTCGATTTTGCGGGCCAGGCCGCCGCACGTCTGGCGGTTCCCCATCATCTGATCGATCTCTCGAGGCTGGGCGGCTTTCTCAGCGGCTCCGCGCTGACCGATGCCGTCGAGGTTCCCGATGGCCATTATGCGGAGGACAGCATGAAGATCACGGTGGTGCCCAACCGCAATGCGATCATGCTGACCATTGCCTTCGGCCTTGCCGCCGCGCAGAAGGCCGATGCCGTGGCCATTGCCGTTCATGGCGGCGACCACTTCATCTATCCCGACTGCCGGCCGGACTTTATCGACAGTTTCGCGGCCATGCAGAGGCATGCGCTGGATGGCTATGCGCAGGTGGCGCTTGCGGCCCCCTTTGTCGAACGCTCCAAGGCCGATATCGTGCAGGAGGGCGCTGCGCACCGGGTGCCCTTTGCCGAAACCTGGTCCTGCTACAAGGGCGGCGCCAGACATTGCGGCCGCTGCGGCACCTGCGTCGAGCGACGCGAAGCCTTTCATCTTGCCGGCATTGACGATCCGACGGATTATGAGGACCGCCATTTCTGGGCAGAGGCCATTGCACGTTGAGCCTGTTTGGCCGATCGAGGTGCGGATCCCGCTTTCACCGAAAATCCTCTAGAGTATCTCCGGTCAAAGCGGGATCAAGTGCTCTATCTCTTTGTCTTTACGCAGTCCGGATGCAAAACCGCTAACGCCGTTTTGCTGGACCTGCTCTAGAACTAGCGCTTGCGGACGAATTCGGTCCGCAGGACAAGGCCCTTGATCGTATCGTGGCGGCAATCGATCTCGTCCGGATTGTCGGTCAGCCTAATGGAGCGGATCACCGTTCCCTGTTTGAGGGTCTGCCCGGCGCCCTTCACCTTCAGATCCTTGACCAGGACGACACTATCGCCATCGGCAAGCAGATTGCCGGCGGCATCCCGCACTTCGCTTGCCTTGGCAGCCTCGGCCTTCATTTCCGAGGCCGGCCGCCATTCGCCGCTCACTTCGTCATAGATGTAGTCATCATCATTGCTTGCCACTGGCGTCGTCCTTCTTGCCCGACCTGAGAGCGTCCTGAAGCCGCCTTAGGCGCATGCGGTCAGGAAGTCAAAGGCCGTCGCTACCAGCGCTCGGCCGGATTTCCCATCTCCCGGCGCCTTTTGCTGCGGCGTGTCCCGTCGAAAAAGCCGGGCGGCTTGCGGGAGATCCAGGCCTTGAACTTTGCCATTTCGGGATGGGAGAGGAGAGCCTCGATACTTGCATAATCGGTTTCGAGTTCGGCTTCGGAAAACAGCGCGTGGATCTGCCGGTGGCATATGCGGTGAAGCGTCTGCGTCTCGCGGCCGCCCCGGCTTTTCGGCACAAGGTGGTGCTCATCCCTCTGATCCTCGGGAATTTCCCGGTCGCAGAGCGGACAGATGACCGGCTGGGGCGGCTGGTACCAGGCCTCAATCTTTTCCTTGTATTTGCGGGCCATGCCAATCTATCCCCTTCCTCTCAACGATATGGGATGAGAAAGCCGGGCAGGCAATAGGCTCCGGCGCCGACCAGATGCGGCTGCGCAAGGCAAGTCCAGCGCCATTGAAGACCGCAGATCTGGCTTTCGACTGCCCCGGCGGGCGAGGATGTTGTGCGCGTGATGCACGCGCGCCGGCCGATGCTGCAAATCATGCGTTTATTCTTCGTATATGAATGCCAATTCGCATTTTTCTACAGCAACCGTCCAATAGTTTCGCGCGGTTTATCTGAGCGCGGCAGATGGTTGAATAGTTTTATGCCCGCTTTCACTACAGCTTCGAGCAAGCTCTGTGTATCAATCACTCATTCCAGGTGTCCCATATGACACGCCCTGATCTTTGGTGATTTGCAGATGGATTTCGCCGGCCGGCTTTCGCAGACCTCCATCGAGGCGATCTTGTTCGACCTTGACGGCACTTTGGTGGATACGATGCCTCTGCATTACGAGGCCTATCGCCGCGTGCTTGGCGATCACGGGCTCAGCCTCGCCTTCGAGGATTTCCTGGCGGCCTCCGGCGGCGCGGCGCGGGAAACCATTCCGCGGCTGGTGGCGGGGCGTTCCTGTTCGGCCTCGGCGGACGAGATCCATGCGCAGAAGGTGTCGCTCGCCGCGCGGCTTTTCCAGGAAACGCCACCAAGGCCGCTGCCGACGGCGCTGCTGCTGCCGGTTCTGGGCCGCGCCTATCCGATCGGGCTCGTTTCCTCCGGCTCGCGGCGCAGCGTCGAGATCACGCTGTCGGCCCTGAATTGGACGGATATCTTCCGCGTGACGGTGACCGGCAGCGATGTGACGCGCGGCAAGCCGGATCCGCAAGGCTATCTGCAGGCCGCCGAGGCGCTGTCGGTGTCGCCCGACCGCTGTCTTGTCTTCGAGGACATGGATGACGGGGTGCAGGCGGCCGCAAAAGCCGGCATGGCCGTCTTCGACGTGCGGCTGGCCCTGCCGGCCTGGAGGCGATGAATGGCACATCCTCTCTCTCCCCGCCTGCCGGCCGGACCGGTACCCGCGCCGGCCACCGCCGAGAGCGGCCCCGGCGCGGAAATCGAACTGACGGGGTTTTCCGGGGCGAGGATCCTGCTGATCCGCAGCGAGGGGCAGGAGGCATTTGTCCGCAAGATCTCCGCCGCGCCGGCCGGCAATGTCCGCCTGCAGGCCCAGGCCATCAAGCAGAGGCTGATCTCCGGCCTGCTGGATGGCTGCGCGCGCACGCCGCGCGTGCTGGATGAGGGCATTCTGGAAACCGGCCTGTATTTCTTCGACATGGAATTCGTGCGCGGCCGCGATGGCATCGCCTTTCTGCGCAGCGCCGATCTCCCCGATGTCGTCTGCGTCGTCGACCGGCTGCTGGAAAGCCTCACGCGCCTCTCGGGCATGGAGGATCTGACCAGCGGGTTTTCGCCCCGCACGGTCGCCCGGATGAAATGCCGGGAGATCCTCGACAAGACCGGCCCTGCCGACCAGCGGGCGCAGCAGGCCCTGCATGGTTTGCTGGACGCGATCGAGCGGGTCGACATGCCGGACCGGCTTGCGCCCAGCGCCTGCCATGGCGACATGACGCTGGAAAACATCCTGATCACCGATCGCAACGAGCTGATCTTCATCGATCTTCTCGACAGTTTCTTCGACCACTGGCTGGCCGATGCGGCCAAGCTGGAACAGGATCTGAAAGCCGGCTGGTACACCCGCCATTCGCCGCCGCTGCCGGCTGGCGTGACGCATTACGTCCAGGACCGGCTGAACGGATTTGCCGGCAGTCGGTTCGGCGCCGCAGCCGGCCCCTTGAAGGAACTGCTGCTCGGCATCCACCTCGCCCGCATCATTCCCTATGCCCATGAGGCCCAGCAGCGGGATTTCGTCCTGGCGCGGCTGGAAGATCTTCTGGCGCGGACTTCAGGAGACAGACTATGAAAGTGATCGTTCCTTGCGGAGGCCGCTCCAGCCGCTTTCCCGGCATGGCGCCCAAATGGATGCTGCCCTGCAGCAATGGCCGCCCGATGATCACCGAAGCCGTGCGGCGGCTGGATTTCAATCTGGACGACCTGATCGTCACGATCCTTCGCGAGCACGACGAGAAATATGATGCGCGCGCCGGCCTGCGGGCGGCCTTCGGGCGGCGGATCGAAGTCGTGGTTCTGGACCAGCCGACCGCCAGCCAGCCCGAGACGGTGGCCAGGACATTGCAGCAGACGGGTCTTTCGGAACCCTTTCTCGTCAAGGACAGCGACAATAGTTTCGCGCTTTCCGACATTGAGCAGGCCTATAACTATGTCAGCGTCGAATCGCTCAACCATTTCGACAGTATCAATCCCCGCAACAAGAGCTATGTGCGTACCAACGAGGCCGGCCTCATCCTCTCCATCGTCGAGAAGCAGGTGATTTCCGATGTCTTTTCGGTCGGCGGTTATTTTTTCCGCGATCCGGCGCATTACCTGGAAGCCTATCGCAGCCTGAGCGGCGGGAGCGATCAGGCGCCGCGGGAGATCTATACCTCCGATATCATCGCCCATCTGATCGTCGGTGGCGCCTTCTGCTCCACCCGCTTCGTCAGCGACTACGAGGATTGGGGGACGATCCGCGAATGGCGGCAGAAGCTCCAGCGGCAGAACACCTATTTCGTGCTGATCGACGGCTTCATCTTCGGCCATGGCAGCGCCTATTTCGCGCCGCATTACGATCAGGTTCCGGCTATCGAGGAAGCGGTGGCGGCGACCCGGCAATTGCTGGCGGAAGGCCATTCCATCGTCTTTCTGTCCACCCGGCCGGAAAGCGAGCGCCAGCGGACGCAGGCGCGCCTGTCGGATCTCGGCCTGCCGGTCGATCGCATCATTTTCGACCTGCCGCTCGGGCGCTACGGGATCGTCAGCGCGCCGGACGCATCGGTTCCCTTCTCGACCGCCCATGCGCTGGAACTCGTGCCCTCCGATCCGCGGCTCGGCATGAAGCTGCGGTTCGAGAACTGATCCGGACCGAACCGATCCGGTCCGAACCAGGCCTGCGCTATTGCATCAGGCCGCGGATATAGCGGCGCAGATCGCAATCCTCCCGCGGCACGCGCTTGACGCTGAAGACGCTCTTCAGCACGGATTTGTTGACATGCGGCGATTGCAGCGCACGCGGCACCTTGCGCGCGAAGATGCTGCCGTTTCCGCGGCGGATCTGCTCGACGAAATCCGGTCCGATCTCGAGATTGGTGCAGTAATCGCAGAAGGTAATGGGCGGCACCACGTCGACGCCGGTAAAGGCGAAGCGCGCCGCCACGGTGGCGGGCACCACTTCCTCGATCGGAAAGCCGATCGGGCCCATGGGAAAGCACTCGCGATAGGTATTGGACAGGATCTGGAAGATATTCTTGGGAAAGAACTGGCCCTCCGCCTGGCCGCCGAAGAAAAGCGGCAGGTTGAGCTTGGCGAGAAAGCGCTGCATGCCCGGCAGCTGCAGATGAGCCTCGCGAAACACGCCCCAGTCGGCGGAATCCTCGTAGACTTCCGTCTGTGCGCCGATCAGGCAGGTGTCCATATACGCGCCGATGCCTTCCTTCACCAGCAATTCGTTGGACGAGATCAGCACGATCCGGTCAAAGGGAAGGTCGATCGCCTGCGCGTGTTCGAAGTTGCTGATGTGCGTGTGGAGGATTCCACCCGACCAGACGGTTTCCAGCGACTCCGGATTGAAGGTGACGTTCTCGACATCGCAATGCCGCAGAAACTCGTCCCGCTGCCCGGCCGCCAGCTGCGCAATGTGGATGATGATCTGCGAGCCGGGCGCGAAATAATTGATGTTGTCGATCTGGTCCCGGACAATGTCCGGCTTTTCATGCACGGGTAGCGAGAACAACAACCGCGTCATCCGATATCCTCATCGTTTGCAAGAGCGTGACTATGCCAACGAGAAGAATGCCCGCCTCTTCAATGATCGATGCGGGCCGCTGAAAACCATCATCGGCCATGATATTAGCAAAGCCGACGCTAGATGATTCCCTTCGCCTTGCACAGGCGGCGGCGGGCGGCATCGTCAGCCCGCGCTCAGGCGTCCACGCGCTCACGCGCTCAGGCGGTCTGCAGGACGGGATCGGCGGGATGGCGCATCAGCCCGCAAATATAGCGCCTCAGCTCGCAATCCTCGCGCGGCACGCGCTTGACGCTGAAAACGCCTGCCAGCAGCGATCGGTTGAGATGGGGCGGCTTGAGCATGCGCGGCGTCCGCCGCCCGAAGATCGTGCCGGTTCCGCGGCGGATCTGCTCGATGAGGGCGGGGTTGATCTTGGTGTCGATGCAATAATCGCACAGCGTGACCGGCGGCGCGATATCGACGCCCAAGAGCGACAGGCGCGCCGCAATGGTCGGCGGAACGACTTCCTCGATCGGGAACCCCACCGGGCCCATGGGGAAGAATTCCTGGTAGAGCTCGGAAATGAACTCGAAGATATTGGCGTGAAAGAACTGTCCTTCCGCCTGACCGCCGAAAAAGACAGGGAGATCCAGCTTCGCCAGGAATTTCTGCATGGCAGGCAGCGCCAGATGGTCACGATCGAACACCGCCCAGTCTTCCGCATCGTCGAAGACCTCGGTCTGGGCGCCGACCGGAAGGGGCGACAGATAATCGCTGATCCCCGGCTTGATCAGCATTTCATTGGAGGAGATCAGGACGATCTTGTCGAAGCCGATGCCGATTTGCCTTGCATGCTCGAAATTGCTGACATGGGTGTGCAGAATGCCGCTCGACCAGACGGTTTCGAGGCAGGCGGGATTGATGGTGACATTGTCGAAAGCGCAAAACTGCAGGAATTCATCGCGCAGATCCGCCGCCAGCTGCGCAATGTGAATGACAATATGCGATCCCGGCGCGAAGAAATTGATGTTTTCGATCTGCCCGCGGACGATATCCGGCCGTTCATGCACGGGAAGGGAGAAAAGCAGCTGCGTCATATCTTCCTTGTATTTTATTCTAATATCTTCAAAAATATAACAGTAATATGAAGATATAAGCGAACCATTTACTGTATAATGGCTGATTCGCTGCCTTCTATACAAGGGGATCCTGCGCTTTTGTCCTTCTCCTTGCCGGCTTGATGTTCGATCTTGTTCCTGAACGCTTCAGCCCGGCCATGCGATCTTCTGGCTCTGGGGCGCGGCCATCATGCTGTCGCTTCTGGCCTATTGCGCCTCGCGCGGCGTCGTGCTGCCGCTGCGCGAGCGCCAAAGGGAGGCGGGTGGGCTGTCCTCAGGCCGGTGAGACCACGGCAAAGAAGGCGCCCTGCGGATCCATGGCCTGAACGATCTGGCTGCCGCCCGGCACGTCCTGCGGGCCGAAAACCACGGTGCCGCCGCCCTTGCTGATCTTTTCGGCCGCCTCGGTCACGGAGGGCACGTTGATGTAATAGGACCAGCACGGCACAGGCACTGTGGGCGGACGCGTCATCATGCCGCCGACCTGGCGTCCCTGATGGGAAAAGATCAGGTAATCGCCCATTTCCCCCATCGGCATGGCATGGTCCAGCGTCCAGCCGAACATCCTGCCGTAAAAGGCCAGCGCCTCGCGGCCATCGCCGGCATAGAGTTCCTGCCACCCGAATGTGCCGGGCGACCCGATCGGCGCCATTGGCGGCGGATTGTCCATCGGCAGCGGCGTCATGATGCACAAGACCGCGCCGTGCGGATCGGCCACCACCGCCATGCGCCCGACGCCGGGGACATCGAAAGCCTCCTTGCGCACCGAGCCTCCCTCCGCCTTGAAGCGGGCCACCATGTCATCCACATCGTCCACACCGATATAACCGGTCCAATTCGGCGGGATCTGCCCCGCCATCTCCGGCGGAAGCGTCATGAAGCCGGCCACGCCGCAATCCTCGTCGCCGGCCCGCGTGTCGAATATGCCGTAATCCTCGCCCTCCATATCGGGCATGGGCATTGTCTTCGCGTTCCAGCCGATGACGGAGCCGTAAAAGGCGGCGGCCTTGTTCATGTCGGTCGTCATCAGTTCGCACCAGATGAAGGTGCCATGGTTGGGAGAGGGCATCGAACGATCCTTTGCCAGAGGCTGTTGAGAGAGATCAGGCGCATCATAGACGCGACTTGCCTGACATCCGTGTGACGCCGGACAGGGCCGGTCAGCTTGCGTCAGGCGAGCCGCTTGTAATCGGCGCGCATGAAGGTGTGCCAGCCGCCATCCGGCTGTTTGGCGCTGGAGGTGAAAATCCGGGTATCGTCACCGGTGAAGATGATCTCTTCGCGATAGGCCTGGGTGACGGACGGGTCGTCAAAGCTCGGGCCGGTCGTGTAGAGGCTGAGCGTCGAGCCGTCTTCGGACACGTCGCCGTCATAGACCCACATATGCTCCATCATCGTGCCGATCCAGCTGCCGATATAGCGGCCGGTCTGGCTGTTGTAGCCGAGGGTGAGAACCGTCGTGGCCGCAGCGCCGCCCGGCATCTTGCCGCGCCCTTCGGCCACGAACCAGAGATCGTGCAGCGACCGGACCTCCTCGATCCAGTCCTCGCCATCGGTCATATCCGCGGCAGAAACCTGCCAGCGTCCGACAAGCCTTTGCAGAAAGGCGTGCTCGGCACGCGGCTTCGGCATGGTCATGTCCATTGGTCTCTCCTCCCTGGAGCGCAGGATCCTGCGTTGTCTTGGTCTTGGCCGGTGCTGCGAATGGATTGGACCATCCGGATCGAACCACTAGTGGCAGCAGCCCGATGGCTTCGGCGCGGACTCGTATTCGTCGTGGCGCTTCACGAAGTTCATCGTCGAGTCTTCATTGCGGCCGAGCGGCGCCTGGTCGAGGATCATCATCGTGCCCAGCATCTCTTCGCCACCGCGGGCATAGGACGAATAGGTGTGGAAGATCTGTCCGGTCTCGTCCTTGAAGAAGGCGGACTGGCCCGGCAATTCATCATGCGCCTGGGCCGAGGGCGTGTCGCGGAAATTGTAGAAGACCGAGCCGGAGGCGAGTTCCTCCGGGGTGAAGGACACACCGAAATCATGGTTGAAGCGGCTGCCGTAAGAGGAAACCCAGGGAAAGCGCCATCCCATGCGGGTCTTGTAGGCTTCGATCTTGTCCAGAGGTGCGCGGGAAACGCAGACGAGCGTCACATCGTGATGGTTGAGATGCGGCAGCGTGCCGTCCAGATGGTCGGCCAGGAAGGAACATCCCTCGCAGCCGGCCTCCCAGTCGGGCCCGAACATGAAGTGATAGACAATCAGCTGGCTGCGACCGTCGAAGAGGTCGGACAGGCTTTTCTCGCCGGCCGGGGTCGCGAAGCGATAGTCCTCCTCCACCTTCACCCAGGGAAGCTGGAGCCGCTCGCGATTGATCGCATCGCGCAGCCGCGTCATTTCCTTTTCGCGCTGAAGCAGGACTTGCCGGGCCTTCAGCCATTCCTGCCGCGAAACAACGGCATTCTGCATTGCCTTCTGCGTCATCATATCCTCCCAGATGTCGCCGGCCAAACTTGACAATTGCGTTGATATCAACGTATATAGGTCATGTCAAACATAAATGTGATTCCCTTTTCAACCACCATTCATGTGCGCGATACCTGCCTCTGCCTGCACGTGCAGCGGGCGGCCCGCGCATTGGCGCGTCGTTTCGACCAGGCCTTGCGCCCGGTGGGCCTGACCAATGGCCAGTTTTCGCTGCTGATGTCGCTCAACCGTCCCCAGCCGGCCCCCATGGGCTCCGTCGCATCGGTTCTCGACATGGACCGCACGACGCTGACGGCGGCGCTGAAGCCTTTGCAGCGGCGCGGGCTGCTGGAGGTCGTTCCGGATCCGAAGGATGCCCGCGGCCGGCTTTTGACGCTGACGGAGGAGGGGCGGGAGCTGCTTCTCCAGGCCCTGCCGATCTGGACGCGCACGCATGCCGAAGTGGATATGGTGATGGGCGAGGGCGGAACGGACCGGTTGCGGATGAGCCTGGCGCAGATCCGGTGACTGGATCTTGCGACGGGACATGCCATCTCGATGACCATGCAGTCTCAAACAGGAGAAAGGGCCGCTTGCGCGACCCTTCGAAAAGCAATTCTGCCGTGAGGCCCGCTCAGGCGACCGAGACGGGAACTTCGGTCGACGTCCGCATGGCGTGGCTGTAGGGGCAGACGATATGCGCCTTGGCCACCAGATCTTCCGCGGTTTCGCGGTCAAGGCCGGGAATATCCACGACGAGCGAGACTTCAATGCCGAAGCCGGTGCCGTCGTCACGCGGGCCGATGCCCACCGTGGCCGTGACCGTGGCATCTTCGGGGATCTTCACCTTCGCCTTGCCGGCGACATTCTTCAAGGCGCCGAGGAAGCAGGCGGAATAGCCGGCAGCAAACAGTTGCTCGGGATTGGTGCCGGTTGCGCCATCGCCGCCGAGTTCCTTCGGCACCGTCAGCGTGACATCGAGAACGCCATTGTCGGAATGAGCGCGGCCGGCGCGACCGCCGGTGGCAGAAGCCTTGGTGGTGTAGAGTATAGCCATGATCGTCTCCTTGGTTGAACCTGTACGGCGCGACGCAGCCTTTGCCGATCGCTTGATAAAAGCTGTTGCACAATTCGATTGTGCACAATATATTTATGCGCATAGAAGTTCGGCGTCAAGCCTGTGCGCCCTTAAAAAATATAGGGCAGGCGGCATCGAAGTCAGGAGGCGTGCCATGACGGACCAGAAGACGAAGGATCCAACCATCCGGCTGGAGCAGATGCTGTGCTTTGCGCTCTATGGTACGGCGCATGCTTTTTCGCGGGCCTACAAGCCGCTGCTGGAGCCGCTGGGACTGACATATCCGCAATATCTCGTGATGATCAGCCTTTGGGAGCGGGACGGTCAGCCGGTCAAGGCGCTGTCGGACGCCCTCGGCCTCGACAGCGGTACGCTGTCGCCGCTGCTGAAGCGGCTGGAGCAGGCGGGCCTTCTGGCGAGGGCGCGGGCCAAGGCGGATGAACGGCAGGTTCTGATCACCCTGACGCAGACGGGCCGGGCGCTGCAGGAGAAGGCCGCCGAGATAACGCCGGCCATTGCCCGCGCCACCGGCTGCAGTCTGGATGAGGTTGTTGCCCTTCGCGACCGGCTGATGGAGTTGCAGGCAAACCTGATCGAGGCCGGCGACCGGCTGGCCAGCGAACGGCGGTAGCGCATCGGGGCCAAAACGACTTGGTCTTTGCAAGAACCACAGGCCCTTTGGCCTAATGGATGCGATCCTCATGCTTCTGGGCCGGCCAGGTCGGCCGCAGCGCAGGCTCATGGTCAGCTGTCCGGGCGAAGCCTTGCGCCGGCGCGGCTCTTGCGCTACCGCGGCAGCCACCACCTGCCGGCCCCCAGCCCGCCTTCAGTCCCACCCCCGTCATCCCCACGCCCGTCTCACGCCTTTCTCACGCCTTTCTCACGCCATTCCCGCCGGAGCTCTCAGACATGTTGCGCAAACTCTATCTCTGGACCATGGCGCTTGCCGCCCGCAAGGCCGCCGCCTGGTGGCTGGCCGTGATTGCCTTCGTAGAGAGTTCGTTCTTTCTCGTGCCGGCAGACGTGCTGTTCATTCCCATGGTGCTGGCGCGGCCCAAGCGCGCCTATCTCTATGCGTTGATCGCGACGACGGCTTCGGTTCTGGGCGGCATTCTGGGCTGGATGATCGGCCATTATGCCTTTGAGGCGGTGGCAAAGCCGGTTCTCAGTTTCTATGGCAAGCTCGACACTTTCGACCAGCTCGCCGCCTCGATCCATGGAGAGACCATCCTGCTTCTGCTGGTGACGTCCGGTCTCGCCCATCTGCCGCCGATCAAGGTGGTGACCATTCTCGCGGGGGTCGCCAATTTCAGCCTCGGCCTCTTCATCGCCTCCGCCGTCATTGCCCGCGGCGCCCGTTTCTTTGCCCTTGCCTGGCTTCTGAACTCCTATGGCGAGGAGATGCGCCGGTTCATCGAGCGACGGCTGAAACTGGTATCGGCGCTCGCCGCCGCAGCGCTGATCGGCCTTTATGCGCTTTATATGCTGAAACACTGAGACCGGCGCCGGCAAGAGCGGCTAGAGCGGCAAGAGCGGCAAGAGACGGCGAGGGCGCGCGCCGGTCACAGCGAAGGCTGACGCACGGCCCCGAGCGACACTCGTCGATGACTGCGATCAGGCATGTTCCGCGGCAAAGCCTGCCATTTCCGCCTGCGCCTCCGGCGTCCACAGGTCCAGCGCCTTGAGGATCTCCACCGTGAAGGTGAAGGGCGATGTGCCGGGCGCGGTGATCACGCCGCCATCCGAGACGGCCTGCGGCCGGTCGCGATAGAGTGCCTCGCCCCGATAGCCCGCCTGCGCCTTGTGCGCGAGGAGCGCATTGCCGGTATGCGCGACCGTGTTCAGCAGGCCAAGACCGGCCAGCGCGCCGGCGGCCGCGCAGATGCCGGCGATAAGCTTGCCCTTGGCGCGGAAGGCTGATGTGAGCGGGCCAAGATCGGGCGCCGTTCCGTTTTCCCAGCTCATGCCGCCCGGAATGACCAGCGCATCGAAATCCTGCGCATCAAGATCGGCATAGGCGCAATCCGGGGTGACGCTCAGCCCGCCCATGGAGGTGACAGGCCCGCCATCCGGCGAAGCGGTGACGATTTCGGCCTGCAGGAAACTGCGGGCAACGGCGGTCAGCAGGCCGATTTCCCAATCGGCATAATCGGGGGTGAGGGCGATCGCGATGCGGGCCATATCCTGTTCCTTATCCAGAGGGATCGTCAGGCCAGCGGCTGCAGGAAGCGCATGCCGGTGACGGGGCGCGGAATGAAATCCATCTGCTCGTAGAAGCGATGCGCGGCGAAATTGCCGGTGGCGGCCGAGACAGAGAGGAAATCGCAGCCTTGGGCGCGCGCGCAATCGCGGGCCCGGGCCACCAGATGCTGGCCGATCCCATGGCCGCGATGGCCGTCACGGACGAAAAGATGATGCAGATCCATGCCGCGCTTGGCTTCCTGGGCGCGGTAGAGCGGCACGAGAATGGCGTAGCCCATCAGGCCATCGCCGCTATCGGCAACCAGCGCCTGGATCCAGGGCATGGGGCCGAACAGGTCGCGCTCCAGAGCCTCCGGCGTCATGGCCGAGGCGTCGCCATGATGGGCGGCCAGCTGGGCGATCATGTCGTTCAGCTCGGGCAGGTCGCGCGGTTTGGCAACCCGGATATTGATCACCGAGGGGCGGAGGAGGGAGATTTCGGTATCTTCAGGCATTTGCGGCATCCTTTGGTGGTTTCGTGCCGTCAGGTGCCGTCTTGTTACAACAAAGCCGCCTGACGGCGGCTTGTTGACATTGTGATCTGTCGAGCCGCCCGTTACCGGTAGGCCCAAAAATACGTCACGGAGATGGGTGCGCGTTCGATCATCATGGCGTCATCCATGCGCCGCTTTTGAAGGTCTGTCAAGAGGCGGGAGGAAGCGAGAGGCGCTGGCTCCGGCTCCGTGGCATTTCACGTCTCAATGCTCGTGCTCGCACAGGGCATGGTCGGAGAGCGCGCGGATCACATAGCAGTCCTCCACCGTATGGCCGCCGCAATGGGAGACGATGCGTTCCAGCTCCGCCTCCAGCCGCTTCAGTTGGTCGATCTTCTGCCGCACCTCGAGGAGATGATTG
Source organism: Rhizobium sp. SSA_523 (assembly GCF_030435705.1). Classification (NCBI taxonomy): domain Bacteria; kingdom Pseudomonadati; phylum Pseudomonadota; class Alphaproteobacteria; order Hyphomicrobiales; family Rhizobiaceae; genus Affinirhizobium; species Affinirhizobium gouqiense. The sequence goes on along the minus strand of NZ_CP129382.1, from coordinate 2,001,298 downwards.
GTGGCGATACGGTCGGCGCCGTCGCATGGCGCGTCCGGATGGCGGCTGAGCGCGATCAACTCGCGAATCCGCTCGATCTCGAAGCCGAGATCGCGGGCATGGCGGATGAAGGTCAGGCGCTCCACATCACTGCCACTGTAGCGCCGCTGATTGCCCTCCGAGCGCTCCGAAGGCGCCATCAGGCCCATCTGCTCATAATAGCGGATCGTCGGGACCTTCACCCCGGTCCGCCTGGAGACGTCACCAATCGAGAACATTGCCGAAAAAACCTCTTGAACCTCTAGTCACTAGAGGGATTATCTGTGGTGTCATCGACAGATTGCAACAAAAAAGGTGACGTCATGAGTGCGGGCTGCTGCGACCACAAGGCAAGCTTCGAAGGTTTATCGGCCGATTACAAGCGCAGGCTCTGGGCGGTCATCGTCATCAATGCAGTGATGTTCGCCGTCGAAATGACGGCAGGGCGTCTTGCCGGGTCGCAGGCCCTGCAGGCGGACGCGCTGGATTTCTTTGCCGATGCGGTGACCTACGGAATTTCGCTGGCAGTGATCGGCGCTTCCCTGCGGGTACGCACGACGGCTGCCGCCGCCAAGGGCATCAGCCTGTTCCTGATGGGCCTGTTCGTCTTCGGCTCGACCGTCTACCGCGTCTTCGTGGTCGGCGTGCCGGAGGCTCCCATCATGGGCGTCATCGGTTTTCTCGCTCTGGTGGCCAATCTGGTCAGCGTGCTTCTGCTTTTGCGCTACAAGGATGGCGATGCCAATGTGCGCTCGGTCTGGCTCTGCTCGCGCAATGACGCCATCGGCAATGTCATCGTGATGATTGCGGCACTGGGTGTCTGGGGAACGGCAACCGCCTGGCCGGATCTTGCCGTGGCCGCCGTGATGGCCGGGCTCTTCCTGACCTCGTCGGTGCAGATCCTGAAACAGTCCTATGCGGAATGGCAGGCAGGCGGCACGATCGACCCGGACCTGGACCCGCATGATCATGGCGGCCAAGGCCATTCCGCAGACGCCTGCTGCGGCGGGCATGCGCCACGCCCAGCCTCGGCGCATGGACATGGACATGGACATGGGCATGGGCATGCGCATGACCATGCCTGACGGAGACTGAAGGACATTGAGAAGAAAGGGGATGCCGGCTCGAAGGGACGGCATTACCCTTTCGGGCAGCCATCCGGGCCACAGAGTAGGTAGGCCTTCGGATCCAGAGGTTAGATCAGGGTCTCAGGGCTCGGTTCCGCACCTTGGTTCCGGACCGCAGGGGTTTTCGGAGAGGCCGTGATCCGCCATGGGGTCGGCGAACTCTTTAGAACTCGGAATAGATGTCTTCGATCTGGGCCACAGTCGAGGCGGCTGCGCCTTCGGCCTGACGGCTTTCTTCCACCACCCAGAGCGCATTGGCGAGCGAGGAGGACAGAAGCGTGCTGCTGCCCGTCAGGGCGCCATCATGAAAACGGCGGGTCTCGACGGCCCTGTCCTGGACCGCTTCGGGTTTCCGCTCGTGGATCTGTGGCTTTGCGGGGTAACCGTAGCCACTCAGTCGGCTCTCAATCTGCATGGCGCTGGCTCGCGATAATCGAAGTGTTAATCCTTCGTTAACCGCTGAAGCTTGCGCGAGGCTTGCGTCTGGACACGATCGGCGCCGAATGGGCGTTGACAGGCAGACTGTTCTGCCGGGTGCCGCCCCGATCCCCTGCTTCGCTACATTGGGGAGCACAGATGTGCGCCGGGTTGCCGTCCGATCGAATCAGGAAGCGGCGCTTTCGCGCGGGCAAACCCGTCGCCGCATCCTCATCGGAGAGGGTTAACATAAGGTTGCCGGCCCTGGCTGTTGCTGGCTGGTCCTGGCTGGCAATGGCAGGCAATGGCCGGCTGGCAATGGAAGGCAGGCAATGGCCGGCAGGCCGGCGGTCACGCAAGGTCAGGGAAAAGCAGCTTGTGCTCGCGGCTCAGCCGCTGGCGGTCCTCTTCGAAGGTGAGGCTTGCCAAAGCGCGGTCATGCGCCAGTTCCGCCATCTGCCGCGCCGCCACGCGCAGGTCCGATTCCGCCTGTGCGGCAATGGCGGCAAGCGATTTCTGCAGCCGCAGGGCCACCTCGACGAGGCCTGCGCCATCGCGCGAGATCGGCATGAAAGCCGCATCCAGCAATTCGTCCTCCGTCAAAGGCAGGAGGTGGATCCGCTCGAAGCGGACGGGTTTCGCCTCCGGGGCCCGGGTCGGGGACTGGGACTGGGACTGGGACTGGGACTGGGCCGGAGACAGGGCAGGAGACTGGGCCAGGAGCCGTGTCAGCGTCGACAGCACGTCGATGGCGGTTCCGGGATCGTTGATGCCGGGCGACAGCGCCTTGGATCCGATTTCCGACAGGGTGATGAGACCGAAGCGCGGATCCTGATCGAAAGAGCGCCGCGGACCTATGGCGAAGGCCGCATGGATCGTCGCAGCCGCCGTATCGGGCAGCGTCTGGGCGGTGTCTTCCAGTACAAGATAGGCGACCGGACGGGAGGGATCGCACTGGCTGCCGGGCCGCCGGTTCACGTAGATCCGGGCCTTCAGCGCCTCTGCCAGCCGGTTCAGCGATCCCATGTCGAGATTCTGGACATAGCCCACTTGCGGGTGGAAAATGCCGATGGCTGCCTCCGGCGGCCCCGACCAGGCGGCGGCCCCCAGACCGGGATCGCGGCGATGCGCGTCGAGCGCCCGCCGGGCGACATCCTCGACGCGGGAAATGGTTTCCGCCACCCGGCCAAGCCCTGCCAGATGATCGATCCAGCGCAGCAGCGTAACGACGATGAAGGCCACCATGATCAGCGTGGCCAGGAAAAGCAGGAAACGGCCCCTTTCGCCATAAAGTTCGGTGTTCAACGCGATCAGGCCGATCAGCGAAAACAGAAAGGCGCCGAGAAAGGTCGAGAGGGCGCGCTGGGCGGTGCGATCTTCCAGCAGCAGGCTGGTGGCACGCGGCGTGGCGCTGCTGGCTGCGGCGGTGGTGGCCGAAACCAGCGTCGTCAGCGAGAAGGTGGTCACCGCCAGCATGCTGGAAGCAATGATGGTGAGGATGGAATCAACCGATTCAGCCCCGAAGGTGCGCGGCAGGTCTTCCGGCAGATAAGGCGCGAACCAGATGGCGGCGAGGGAGGCGCCAATGCCGAACAGGCAATAGAGCGTGGCGGTGAACCATAGCCGCCGCGTCATCCGCTTTAGAAACCACCATTGCTTGATGAACATCTGTTCCGATCGTCATTCGCGGTTGAGGCGCGGCCTGATTGAAGCCCCGAAGCGGCACAGCGCCGCCTCCGGGCACGGCTGCAGCGGGTTTCACCCATCAACGCCGGGGCGCGTGGACGGGTTCCACGCGCCACATTGCTCTCGCGATCAGGCATTCCGCGATCAGGCAGTTGGCGATCAGGCAGTTGACGATCAAGCGGTGCGGCCGACGACCTTCAGCGCAAAGGCATATTCGAAGGCGATCTCCTCGAGCCGCTGGAACCTTCCCGATTTGCCGCCATGGCCGGCGGCCATGTTCGTCTTCAACAGATAGGGACCGGCCTCGGGCGCGGTGTCCCGCAGCCGCGCAACCCATTTGGTCGGTTCCCAATAGGTCACGCGCGGATCGGTGAGGCCGGAAATCGCGAGAATTGGCGGATAGGGCCTGTCCGCCACATTGTCATAGGGAGAATAGGCGGCGATCCATTGATACTCTTCTGCGGACTCCAGCGGATTGCCCCATTCGGGCCATTCCGGCGGGGTGAGCGGCAGCGTATCGTCGAGCATGGTGTTGAGGACATCGACAAAGGGCACCGCAGCAATGATGCCGGCGAATTTTTCCGGCGCCATGTTGGCGATCGCGCCCATCAGCATGCCGCCGGCCGAGCCGCCTTCGGCGATGATCCGGTCATAGGCGGTGAAGCCTTGCGTCACCAGATGGTCGGCGGCGGCGATGAAGTCTTTGAACGTGTTCTGCTTCATTGCCATCTTGCCGGTCTCGTACCAGTCGAAACCTTTGTCCTTGCCGCCCCTGACATGGGCGATGGCATAGACGAAACCGCGATCGACAAGCGACAGCGCGTTCGTCGAGAAGGAGGCGGGAATGCTGATGCCATAGGCGCCATAGCCGTAGAGCAGGCAGGGTGCCGATCCATCCAGCGGGCAATCCTTGCGGTAGAGCAGCGAGACGGGCACGAGCGCACCATCATGGGAGGTCGCCATGACGCGGCGGGTGACATAATCGTCCGGATTATGGCCGGAGGGCACTTCCTGTGTCTTCAGCAGGCGGCGCTCGCGTGTCGCCATATTGTAATCGAACAGCTGGCTCGGCGTCGTCATCGAGGAATAGGAGAAGCGGATCGTATCGGTCTCGTATTCGGCGGCGCCCTGCAGACCCAGCGCATAGGCCTCTTCGGCAAAGGCGATGGCATGTTCCTCGCCGCTTGCGCGGTCGCGGACGACGATCCGCGGCAGGCCGTCGCGACGCTCCAGCCAGACGAGATGGCGGGCATAGGCCGCATGGGAGAGGATGAGCCGGCCCGGCTCGTGGCCCACGACTTCCGTCCAGTTGTCCTTGCCCGGTGCCGTGACCGGCGCCATCATGATCTTGAAATCCTTCGCGCCGTCGTCATTGGTCAGGATAAAGAAAACATCGCCGCCTTCGGTCAGCGCGTATTCGACGCCTTCCTGACGCTGCGCCACCAGTTGCGGTTCGGCCTCGAGATCGCGAGTCGACAGGATGCGGTATTCGGACGTCTCGTGATCGTGAATGTCGATGAAGATGAAATCGTCGAGAAGCGAGCCGCCGACGCCCATGAAGAAACCCGGATCGCTTTCCTCGTAGACCAGGCGATCGGCCGATTGCGGCTGGCCGAGAATATGATGGAAGACCTTGGACGGACGGTGGTTATCGTCCTGCAGCGTGTAGAAAAAGCTCTTGCCGTCCGGAGCCCAGACGCCGCCGCCGGCCGTGTTCTCGACGCGATCGGGTAGATCGCTGCCGGTGGAGAATTCCCGCACCCGCAGCGTATAATATTCGGACCCCTTGTCGTCATAGCCCCAGATGCCGCGCGTGTGATCGCTGCAGTGGTCGAGGCCGGACAGGCGGAAATAATCCTTGCCTTCGGCCTGCTTGTCGCCATCCAGCAGGAGCTCGCGCGCGCCACCGTCGCGCGGGGTGCGGAAATAATGCGCCTGCTCGCCGCCGGTGACATAGAGCGTGCCATAGGCGAAGGCGCCGTCCTTCATCGGCACGGAGGAATCATCCTCCTTGATGCGGCCCTTCATCTCGGCAAACAGGGTCTTCTGCAATTCGGCCGTATCGCCGAGAGCCGCGTCCATATAGGCATTTTCCGCTTCCAGATGGTTGCGGATGGCGGGATCGAGGAGGGAGGGATCCTTGAACATGGCCTGCCAGTTATCAGCGCGCAGCCAGGCGTAGTCGTCGGTGCGCGTGATGTCGTGGCGGGTATCCGTCTGCGGCCTCTTGTCGGCCTTGGGCGGCGTTGGAAGCGTGTGGAAAACGGCTTTGGACGAGGTCCGCAAAGGGCTCAAGATAAACTCCCGCATCAACTGAGACTATCGGCCAGAGATAAGCGGCGGCCGGGGCAAGGGCAAGGCGGCGGCGGGATTTCCTTGCGGCCACGGACAATCCACAAGGCAATTGCGCCGGGTGGAGCCCGATCACATCGGCCCATCCTCATGGCTGATCACATTTACGGTTCTTCCCGTCATGGTGGGTGGTCAAGCGGATACACGTCCTCTAGTTTCCGCCGCGTCCGAGTCATATTGGATGGAAATGACATGAATCCCGTTCTTCGTACCGCCATCGCAGGTCTCTGCCTGTCTATTGCAGTTCCCGCGCTGGCCCTCGACAATCGTATCGTCCAGCAACTCGATCGCCTCACGCCCGAGGAAAGGCGCGAGCAGCGCTGCGACATGGAGGCCATGAGCCGCATCGCCAAAGCCGATGGAAGCTACAGCCCGGACAAGGTCATCGCCTATACGTTCGGCGATACCGTCGAAAAGGGCAATTCCTTCCGGGCACCCGGAGCGGTCTTCCGCAGCAAGGGCGAATGGTATCGCCTGAAATACAGATGCGTGACCGCGGAAGACGGACTGAAAGTCCTGTCCTTCGAATACAAGGTCGGCGGCAAGGTGCCGCGCGGCAAGTGGCAGCAGTATTATCTTTACGACTGATCTTGCCGATCCAGCGTCCGAAAGGATGCGAGCTTTACGGCGATCCGAACAGCGATCGCCGTAAACGCCTGCCGGATCATCAGACCCGCAATTCCATGCAGGTGAGATCGAGCCAGCGGCCGAATTTCGTGCCGACCTCGCGAAAATGTCCCGCCTCGCGGAAGCCCAGGCTCTCATGCAGCCGGAGCGAGCCGAGATTGCCGGATTCGATGCAGCCGATCATGACATGGATATTGCCGGCGCGCGCTCTCAGGATCAGGTCCTGCATCAGGGCCTTGCCAATTCCGGCGCCGCGATGCTCCCTGTGCACATAGACCGAATGTTCGACCGTATGGCGGAAACCCTCGAAGGCGCGCCAGTCCCCATAGGCGGCATAGCCGCAGATCGTGCCCGAGATTTCCGCGACGAGAATGGGGAAGCCGCGCTCGCGCCGCGCTTTGAACCAGGCCTTCCGGTCCTCCAGATCGACCAGCCGGTCGTTCCAGATGGCCGTCGTGTTGGCGACCGCATCATTATAGATCTCCAGGATGGCCGGAAGATCGGCGGCGTCGGCATCACGAATGACAGGCTGCACAGAGGCATTCCACTATAATTGACTTTCGTCTCCTATAGCAGACAGACTTTCGGGCGACAAGGCGACGCACAGGGCCCAGAAGGCTTGCGCGCAGCAGATGGTTTGACCCATCGGGTTTTACGGCTTGACCCTTAGTCCGCAAGTGTCGCCGAGCCGTGGTCATCGGCGGGCCGGGCGCTGCCGGCCTGCGGCAGTGCGGCCTTCTGCCGGGCGAGTGCTGCGCGGATATGCTGCGAGGCCCGTTGTCCAATGCCCGAGAGCGCCAGCAACTGCCGGTCGGACAGAGGCGCCAGCTGGCTCAGTCTCCGGATCCGATTGGCTTTCAACGCCTGGACGATCCAGTCGGGCAGATTGCTGCGGCTCAACAGGTCGCTGTCGCCGGACCCGGCCTGGCGGGTTGTGCTGCGGGTGTTGCGGCTTTTTGTGCGCGAAGAAGGCATGGTCGGTTCCACTCGATCATTGCGTTGCAAGTGGTTTGGCGTGGCGACCATTTCCCTCCGGCATCAGCCCGAAGGAGTGCAGATCGCATCCAACCCCTGGCCAGTGCCAACATCCGGGCGCGCCCAGAGTTCCGGGCGCGCATTAGTTTTCACTCACATAATTCGGCGCTCAGGCATAACCGCCTTCGGCGCGCTGTTCTGCGAGTTCCTGCTGGGCGCGGTCGAGTTCGCTGCGGCCATCCGTGGTCTTCTGCGCGGGCGGCAATTGGCGGGGATCGAAATAGGTGCGGAAGGCGGCGATCTTGCCATCCTTCTCGTCCAGGACGGAAACGCCGCCATAGCGGAAAGACTTGCCGTCCAGGGTGCCCTCACTCACCCATTCCAGAAACGAGGCGCCGTCCTGGCTGACCACCGCCTTGAACTCCGAGGTGATCTTGTCGAAGCTGCCGCGATAGTCACGCCAGAACTTCGACGGGTCGCCCTCCGTTTGCCCATGCTCGCTCAGGAGCGGGTTGGAGACGGTTGCATTGGCACCGAACAGGGCGACGATCGCGTCGGCATCGCCGCTGTCCTCCAGCCGCTTCAGCGCCCGGATAAACTCCTCTGCAAGTTGAGACATGCTCTCTTCCTTTCCTTGGCAATGCAACACCAACAGGAAGGACGGGCGTCTGTTCCGTAAAATTCGGTCGGGACGGCATCCGGCGGGAGAAGGGACGTGTTGCGCGCGGCAAGCAGAGGCTGGCAGCAGACGCCGGGAGAGGCCGTGAGACAGGGCCTATGTCAGGCGCCGCCCGACAGGCTGAAACAGGTAAGGACCGCGGAATAGTGGACGGCGGCCGCGGCGATCACGAAAGCGTGCCAGATGGCGTTCTGGAAGCGGAGCCTCTCCCAGACATGGAAGATCACGCCCAAGGAATAGATGATGCCGCCAATGACGATCAGCCAGAGGGTCACCGGATGCAGGAGTTCCGCCAGATGCGGCACGACGACGACGCCGCTCCAGCCCATGCCGAGATAGAGCAGGATGGCCAGGCGGTCGTAGCGGCCGGGAAAGACGCATTTCAGCACGATGCCGAAGATCGCCGCCGACCAGACGAAGATCAGCATTGCGAGGATCAGCGGCTCGGAGGCGCCGCGCTCGAGAAATGGCGTATAGGTCGCGGCAATCAGCACGAAGATCGCCGAATGATCGAAGCGCCGCAGGATCCATTTCGTGCGGGAATGCGGCCAGATATTATAGGTGAAGGACGTGGCGAGACAGAGCAGCAGGCCAATGCCGTAGACCCAGGCGGCGACGAGGCCGCCCGAATTGGACCATAGCGTCGCATAGAAAATCAGCGCCGTGACGCCGATCAGCGCCAGGACGAGGCCGATGCCATGCACCACGCCGTCGGCCACAATCTCGTGGAAGTCATAGGTTCGGCCGAAGCTGAACAGGTCGGTCATGAAAACTCTCGTGCATGATGCGCCCGCTGATGCGCGATCCGACCGAGCACTGAAAGTCGAAAGGATCACGCGCCAGCATGAAAATGCTAGCGCCTTTCCGATCCTTCCGCATCGTCCAGCGCTCGCAGGTGCAACAATGCCGCTCCGCAGCCAAAGACGCAACCGTCTGGCAGGCGGTTTTGCCCATCACATTCCGTTGTGCGCCGTAACCTTGGCTGACCTGCGAAGGCCATGGCAGCTGCCGGGCGCCCCAAGCCGGCCCCGTACCTCTCAGAGACGGCGCCGCTCAAGAACGACAGTCTCGGGCCTATGCCCCTCAGGCCTGTGCCCCTCAGGCCGAGGCCGCGCAGTCGGCGCAAAGCGCGGCATGCGGGACGGCGTCCAGCCGCTTTTCGGAAATCGGCTCGCCGCATCTGGCGCAGACGCCGTAGGTGCCGGCGGAAATCCTGCCGAGAGCCGCGTCGACCGCGATCAATTCCCGCTGGCCGGCATCTCCCAGCCCTTCCAGAACCTCGTCATTATTACGCTCCACGGCGCGGTCATCGTCGTCGGGATTGCGCGGCTCGTCGAGATCGGTCTCGATCCGCTCCAGCCTCCGGCGCAATTCGGCCTGGCGCGCCTGCAGGCGGGCCTTGTAATCGGCGCTGTTCATCATTTTCTTCCTTCTTCGCTCAGCGATCCACCAGGACCGAGCATTTGGCATGACGGACGATGCGGTCTGCCGTGGCGCCGATGAAATAGTTCGAGAAATCGGGCACATGCGATGCGAGCATGATGAGATCGGCATTATTGGCTTCGGCGCTGGCCAGGATCTCATGCGCCGGGCCGCCCTGGCGGATATCGATCGTCGCATCGGCGGACAGTTTGTCACGCAGCGCGGTCAGATGCGACAGCGCATCCTTGCGCGCCTGGCCCATCAGGTCGAGCGGGATATCGACGGTCAGATAGCCGGGCACTTCCTCCACCACATTCACGAGGACGATCCTGCCGCCACTGTCCAAAAGGCTCATCGCCTTGGTCAACAGACGTTCACCCCGTTCCAGTTGGCCCATGTCGATGGCAACCGTAATGCTCTTGTACATGATGCATCTCCCCATGTGTGATGGGGGCACTGTGCGCGTCCTGCGCGCAGGCTGCCTTGAGCGAAGTCAAATTTAGCGGATCGACTGTGGAAGGACTGTTTCAATATCGTGAACATTGTTTCGCCAATCTCGCATCTTTCGTGAACGCCAGCCTGCGCCTACATCATGAACAAGACGAATGAGAAAGGCCGTTCCCATGCAGCCGCTTGCCCCCGCACCCCTGTCATCCACCTCGCCAACTCCGACGCCGACGCCTGCTGGCCCGATAACGCAGCCCGGCTTGCCAGCGGTGGCCACGAGCTTTGCGCTGACACGTCCCGCCCATGTGGCGCAGGCGCATCTGCAGGTGCAGGATCTGGATCGCCTGGTGGCCTTCTATCGCGACATCATCGGTCTGTCGGTCCTGCAGTCATCGCCCTCGGGGGCCGTGCTGGGGGTTGGTCCTCTGCCGCTTCTGACTCTCAGCACCGACAGGATGCTGGCCCGCGCACCGCGCGGCGCGTCTGGCCTTTTCCACACCGCATTCCTGGTGCCGGGCCGACAAGAACTCGCCGCCTGGCTCGCGCATGCCGCCAATGACGGCGTGACGCTGCAGGGCGCCTCCGACCACCTCGTCAGCGAGGCGCTCTATCTGGCCGATCCGGAAGGCAATGGGATCGAGATCTATCGCGACCGCAGGCCGGACGAGTGGACCTATCTCGCCGACGGCACCGTCCAGATGGCGACGGAACGCCTTGATCTGCAGGCACTCTATGACAGCGCGCCCCGGCAGCGTTTCGCCGGCATGGCCGAAGGAACGGCGATCGGGCATATCCATCTGCAGGTGGGGGATCTTGCGCAGGCGGATGCCTTTTACAGGGATGTTCTCGGGCTGAAGATCATGGCGCGCTATCCCGGAGCGAGCTTCTTCGCCACCGGTGGTTATCACCATCACCTGGCCGCCAATATCTGGAACAGCCGCGGGGCGGAACGACGCGAAAAGGGCATGACCGGCCTGGCCGACTACCGGCTGGTCTTCAGCGACACGGCTTTGCTGAACCAGGTGCTGGCAAGCCTGGAACAGCAGGAGATCGAGGTCCATCGGAGGAGCGACGGCTGGTCCTTCCGCGATCCTTCGGGCATCGGCCTGAGCCTTGGCGAGGCACCCTCCGCAACCGCCCCGACGACGCAGGCGACGTGACGGCGACTTCGCCGTCCGATCCTGTGGAACCGCCGGCTGCCTGGGGCGTTGATGTGGTCGATCAGGAGAGCAGCCATCCATGTCCTCAACCCATAGCCGCAACGGCCGCACCAAGCGCCGCGTCATCGAACATGAGGGCGCGCGCCAGGAGGAGGTTGCCGTCTATGGAGATGCGACCGAGTTCATGCCGCTCGGCCGCGAGGCGCTGGAAATCGCCAAGGCCTGGGCCGTGATCGGCCTGTTCCTGATCGTCAGCATGGCGATCGTCGAGCAATTGTCGCTCATCCTGAAGCCCGTCGCGCTGGCGCTCGTCGTCGGCATGATCCTCGGCATGGTTGCCGACCGGATGGGCGAGATGGGCATTCCGCGCTTCGGCATCGCGCTCATTCTCTCCGGCCTGGTCATGCTGATCGTCTTCCTGCTGATCAATGCGCTGATCGGCCCGCTGTCCATGCTGATCAGCGACGGTCCGCGGGTGCTGGAAGACATATTGGGACGTGTCACCGGCTTCCTGGCGGATCATCACTGGCTCAATATCAGCCCCGCCACCTTCCAGAGCGGCCCGATGTCGATGGAGAAGCTGATCGAAAACAGCGGCAATGTGCTGAGCGTGCTCTCCGTCAGTCTGACGCCCGCCATAGCGCAGGGCCTGATCTTCTTTGCCGGCCTGCTGCTGTTCCTCTACGGACGTCTGCGGCTGCGCCGCACCTTGATCATGGCCTTTCCCACGCGGCGGCAAAGGCTGCTCACCATCCGCATCATGAATGCGATCGAGGAAGTGCTTGGCTATTATTTCGCCACGGCCAGCCTGATGTATGCCGGTCTCGGCCTGGTGATGACGCTGATCGCCTATCTCGGCGGCCTGCCCATGCCGGTCCTGTGGGGCGTCTTCGCCTTCATTTCCAGCTTCATCCCCTTCCTGGGCATTACCCTGATGACCTTCGCGGTGGCCGTCGCCGGGATCCTGACTCATGACACGCTGATGCTGGGCCTTCTGCCGGCCATCATCTTCTTCGTCATCCATCTGGTCATGGAAAACCTGGCCTTTCCGGCGGTCATGGGCCGTCAATGGGAGATAAATCCCTTCCTGGTCTTCGTCGCCATTTTGTTCTGGACCTGGATGTGGGGCGCTGTCGGCGCCATGCTGGCGCTGCCGCTGTCGCTGATCGTCATGACCATTGCCGAAGAACTCTTTCCCGAACGCAAGACCCTGCCGCATCTGCCCGGGTAATGCTCGGCCTATGCCTGCCTGATGATCCACGGATCGCCGGGATGCGCGCAGCCTGTCCGAGGCTGCGCGTCGCCATGCAAGGTCAGGCCGGTTCGAACACCATGGCATAGCCATTGATGCAATAGCGCAGGCCGGTCGGCTTCGGACCATCCGGAAACACATGGCCGAGATGACCGTCGCAGGTGGCGCAGCGGATTTCGGTGCGCAGCATGCCATGCGTCGTGTCGCGTCGTTCGGTCACGACGCCCGGGCTCACAGGTTCGAAATAGCTCGGCCAGCCGCAGCCGGAATCGAATTTCGTATCCGAAACGAACAGCGCCGTGTCGCAGCCGGCGCAGCGATAGATGCCGGCCTGCTTGTTATCCCAGTAAGGGCCGGTAAAGGCGCGCTCGGTGCCCGCCTGCCGCAGGATGCGATATTGCTCCGGCGTCAGCTGCTCGCGCCATTCGGCATCACTTTTGTTCACCTTCTTCGTGATCGTGCCCGACATTGGTTGATCCTTTCCGTTTCTGCGTAAATAGGAATTCATCTTCGGCGGAAAAAGCCATCTGCAGGTCGATTTCCTGTTCAGCAACGTTGAGCCCGGGGATTTGATGCCGTAAACAATTCGCGGTCGTGACATTTTGATGAGGGGGAGTTGTACAGAATGCGATACTGCGCAGCCGGAAGGCCGGGACGAGATCGATGACCTTATTGTGTCTTTTCCTGCCATTCATCGCTGCCGGCCTTGCACCCTTTGCAACGCGGCACTTGTCGCATAAGGCCGCCTGGCTGCTTTCGCTCGCGCCGGCCTTCTCCTTCGCCCATTTCGCCGGTTTCCTCCCCGAGATTGCGGCCGGCGAGGTGGTCACCGGCGGCTATGTGTGGGTGCCGAGCTTCAACCTCTCCTTTTCCTGGTTCATCGATGGCCTGTCGCTCACCTTCGCCCTGCTGATCACCGGCATCGGCACGCTGATCGTGCTTTATGCCGGCGGCTATATGAAGGGCCATCCGCAGCAGGGCCGCTTCTTCTGTTTCATCCTGCTCTTCATGGGCGCCATGCTCGGCCTCGTCCTGTCCGACAGCTTCCTGATGCTCTTCGTCTACTGGGAGCTGACCTCGATCACCTCCTTCCTGCTGATCGGTTTCGACCACGAGCGCGCCGCGGCAAGACGCTCGGCGCTGCAGGCGCTCGTGATCACCGGCGGCGGCGGGCTGCTGCTCCTGGCAGGGCTGATCTTCCTGTGGAACATCACCGGCGTGACGCAGCTGTCGCTGATCATCCATATGGGCGATGCCCTGCGCGCCAGCCCCTTCTACCTGGCGACCCTGCTGCTGGTGCTGGGCGGCTGCTTCACCAAATCCGCGCAATTTCCCTTCCATGCCTGGCTGCCGAATGCCATGGAGGCGCCGACCCCCGTATCGGCCTATCTTCATTCCGCGACCATGGTGAAAGCCGGCGTCTACCTCCTGATGCGCCTCAATCCGGCGCTGGGCGATACGCCTGCCTGGGAAATCCTCCTGCCTTTCTTCGGCGGCATCACGCTCATCGTCGGCACGCTTCTGTCGCTGCGCCAGACGGATCTGAAACTGATGCTCGCTTATACGACCATGGCCTCGCTTGGCCTTCTGGTCATGCTGACGGGCTTCGGCTCGGAGCATGCGATTGCCGCGGCGGTGCTCTATCTGGTCGCCCATTCGCTGTTCAAGGGCGCCCTCTTCATGATCGCCGGCATTATCGACCACGAGGCGGGGACGCGCGATCTGACCCGCCTTGGCGGGCTTTCGCGCCTGATGCCGGTAGCCTTCGCCGCAGCAGTCCTTTCGGCGCTGTCCATGGGCGGATTGCCGCTCTTCTTCGGCTTTCTCGCCAAGGAGGAGATCTATTACGCTTTGGCCGGCGGCAATCTGCGCTCCATCCTCTTCACGCTGGTGGCCATCATCGGCAATGGCCTGATGTTTGCCGCCGCCTTTGCCGTGGCGCTGAAGCCCTTTCTCGGAAAGCCGGTCGAGACGCCGAAACATGCCCATGAAGGGCCGATCCTGCTCACGCTCGGCCCCTGCGTGCTGGCCGTGCTCGGCCTCTTCGGCGGCCTCTTCTCCGGCCTTGCCCACAGGTTCATCTCGTCGCCGATGACGAGCGCGGTCAAGGGCGTGCCAAGCGAGGTCACGATCTCGACCCTGCCGCATCTCGGCATGCCGCTTCTTCTGTCGGTCGTCACCGTGGCTTTCGGCATTCTCGTCTACCTGCAGATCGCACGGGTAAGGGCGGCGATGACGCATGTCCTGGATTCGATCGGCCCTGGCCCGGACAAGGCCTTCGATGCACTGATCCGCGGCCTCGTGCGCCTGGCCGTCGCGGTGACCCGCCTGACGCAGCCGGGCCGCATGGAAATCTATGTGACGGCGACCTTCATCTTCATTGCGCTGACGCTGCTGGTGCCGCCCGTCGTCTATGGTGAACTGCCCGCCTGGCCGACCTTTCCCAAGGATGTCTTGATCCATGAATGGGCTTTCGTCGCTCTCGGCCTCCTCGGCATTTTCGCCGTGCTGACCGCCAAGAACCGGCTGACGGCGATCGCCGCGCTGGGGATCCAGGGCTTTGCTGTCGCCGTGCTTTTCCTTCTGTTCGGCGCGCCGGATCTTTCCTTCACCCAGTTCATGGTCGAGACACTGTCGGTGGTCATCCTGGCGCTGGTCATGACGCGCCTGCGGCTTGCGCCCTCCGACCACCGCCCCATGGGTCAGCGACTGCTCGATGCCAGCATCGCCATTGCCTGCGGTATCGGCTTTGCCCTGCTTCTGATGAAATCGACCGAGGGCGCGTTCAACAATGCCCTGACCGAATTCTTCAACGCGCATTCCAAGATCATCGCCCATGGCGCCAATGTGGTGAATGTCATCATCGTCGACTTCCGCGGCACGGATACGCTGGGCGAGATCGCGGTCGTGATGATCACCGGCCTTGCCATCCTGGCGCTCATCCGCGTCAGGGCGGGCGGGCCGCTGAAGCCGGCCGACAACAATCCCGACGGCAATGGAGGGAGCCGGCCATGAACACGCTGATCTTTCGCACGGTAGCGCCCTTCCTCACGGCGCTGATGATCATCTTCTCGATTTTCGTGCTGCTGCGCGGGCATAATGAACCCGGCGGCGGCTTCATCGGCGGGCTGATCGCCGCCTCGGCCTTCGCCATCTACGGCATTGCCTATGGCGTGGCGGCGGTGCGGCGGGCGATCGTCTTCCATCCCATGTCGATTGCCGGCGCCGGCCTTCTGCTTGCGGCGCTGTCCGGCATGATCTCGGTCCTGTTCGGCGTGCCCTTCATGACCGGCCTCTGGATCTACCCTGCCGTCTTCGGGGTGGAAGTGCCGCTGGCGACGGTGATGTCCTTCGATGTCGGCGTCTATCTCGTCGTCGTCGGCTCCATCACCTCGATTGCGCTGGCGCTGGAAGAAAGGGATGACGACTGATGGAAACGATCCTCGCCCTTCTGGTCGGCGCCTTCTTCGCTGCCGCCGTCTATCTGATCCTGTCCCGCCATACGGTGCGTATGCTGCTCGGCATCGTCATCCTCGGCAATGCCGTCAATCTGCTGATCTTCACCGCCGGCCGGCTGACGCGGGAAGTGCCGCCGATCATCGGCGCCAGCATGACGACGCTGCCTTCGGGCGCCGCCAATCCGCTGCCGCAGGCGCTGATCCTGACCGCCATCGTGATTTCCTTTTCATTCTTCGCCTTCCTTCTGGTGCTCACCTATCGCGCCTTCCAGGAACTGGGCACCGACGATACCGACGAAATGCGTCTGGCGGAGCCGAAGAATGATCCCTTGCCGCCCGGCGGCTACTGAGAAGACGAGACATCATGGCCGCACCGTCCTCGATCCCTGTTGATCTCTCCGCCGCCTTCGTCATGGCGCCGTCCACCCTCGGCGACTGGCTCGTCATCCTGCCGCCGGCGCTGATGATCTGCGCCGGTGCGGTCCTGATGACCGTGCGCCATCGCATCCACCTGCATGGCTGGATCGCGATCCCCGCGCTCGTGCTCCTCCTGCTCGTCGATTTCGCCCTGCTCGTGAAGGTCGTTGCCGGCGGGCCGGTGACGATGACCATGGGGCGCTGGCTGCCACCTTTCGGCATTGCCTTCACCGTCGACCTGTTCGGCGCGCTGATGTGCTTTGCGGCCGGGCTGGTGGCGCTTGCCGCCGGCATAGGCGCCTTGAAGGACATCAATGCCAGCGGCCGGCGCTACGGCTTCTTTCCGTTCCTGATGCTGCTGATGGCCGGTGTCTCGGGCGCCTTCCTGACCGGCGATATCTTCAACCTCTATGTCTGGTTCGAAGTGCTGCTGATTTCCTCCTTCGGCCTGCTGGTGCTGGGCTCGGAGCGGGAGCAGATCGACGGCGCGCTGAAATATGCGATCCTGAACCTCATCGGCACCACCCTGTTCCTGATCGCCGTCGGCTATCTCTACGGCGTGTTCGGCACGCTCAACATGGCGGATATCGCGCTGCGGGCCCGCGAGATCGAAGGCGCGCCGCTGATGACGCTTTCGGCGCTGTTCGTGCTGGCCTTTGCGATGAAGGCTGCATCCTTTCCGGTCAATTTCTGGCTGCCGGCCTCCTATCACACGCCGCGGATCACGGTCTCCGCCCTGTTCGGCGGGCTGCTGACCAAGGTCGGCATCTATGCCCTGATGCGGGTCATGGTGATGCTGTTTCCGCTGCAGCGCGAGGAATTGAGCCTGCTGATCGGCGTGCTGGCGGCGCTGACTCTCATCATCGCGGCGCTTGGCATGCTGGCGCAGGACGATATCCGCCGTGTGGCCGGCTATGCGGTGATCGTCGGCATCGGCAACATGCTGGCCGGCATCGCCGTCGGAACGGTGGCGGGCCTGACCGGCGCTCTGCTCTACGCGCTCCATTCCATTCTGGCGATGACGGCGCTCTATCTCGTCTTTGGTCGCGCCGCCGCCATTTCCGGCAGTGTCAGCCTGACCAAGGGCGGCGGGATCTACCGGCTGGCGCCCGGCTTTGCCTTCGCCTCGCTGGCGCTTTTCCTGGCTGTCTCCGGCCTGCCACCCTTTTCTGGGCTGTGGCCGAAGATCATGCTGGTCAAGGCCTCGCTCGATATCGGCGCCTGGTGGCTGGCGGCCGCCATCCTGCTCTCCGGCTTCCTGACGACCATCGCGCTCGCCCGGGTCTTCCTGTTTGCCTATTGGCGTCCGGCGCAGGCCCTGCCACTGGCACAGCCAGGGGCGATGACACAGCCAGGGGCGATGACACAGCCAGCGGCGATGACACAGCCAGAGGCGGTGGCACAGCCAGAGGCGCGGGCGCAGGTCCGGTCACAGCTTGGCGGGGACGCCGCCGCGGCACCGGCCGCTGCCCTGCGCAGCACGCCCGCCGAGACCTGGCCGCTCTTTGCCCTGATCGCCATCATCACCGTGTTCGGCCTGTTTCCGGAGCTGCCGCTCAGCCTGTCGCAAAGCGCTGCCGAAGGCCTGGTCAATCCCGCGGCCTATATCCAGTCCGTCTTTCCGCAAGGACCTGCGCCATGACCGCATTCACCATGAACGTGCTCTTCGCGGTCGTGTGGGTTGCCGTCAGCGGCAGCGCGACCTTCCTCAACTTCCTCTTCGGCTTTCTCGTCGCCGCGCTCGCCATCGGGCTCATCCGCGAACAGGCGCACGGCGTCAGCTATCTCGGCCGCATTGGCCGCATCGCCTCGCTCACCATCCTGTTCTTCAAGGAGCTTGCTTTGTCGGCCTGGAAGGTGGCGGTGCTGGTGACGCGGCCGAGGCTGGCCATCAAGCCCGGCATCTTCGCCTTTCCGCTGACGGTGGACCGCGATTTCGAGATCACCTTGCTGGCCAATCTCATCACGCTGACGCCTGGAACGCTGTCGGTGGATGTGTCGGAAGACCGGCGGTTTCTTTATGTTCACGCCATTGATTGCTCCGATGTCGAGGGTACGCGGCGCGATATTGCCGAAGGCTTCGAACGCAAGATCATGGAGGCTTTCCGCTGATGACTGCCGAGACCATTCTGCAAGGCGCCATCTGGCTGGCGCTCGTCCTGCTGCTTCTGTCGTTCCTGGCAACCGCCTGCCGGGTGATTGCCGGGCCGACACTGGCCGACCGGGTGGTGGCGCTGGACATGCTGGTGGGCATTGCCATCGGCTTCATCGCCGTGATTGCGGTAAAGACCGGCTTCACCCTGTATATCGATGTGGCGATTGCGCTCGGCCTCGTCGGCTTCCTGGCAACCGTTGCCTTCGCGCGCTTCATCCTGTCGCGCAGAACGGCCGACGAGGAGGGTGCCATGGAGGATAGGCCGCATCCCGGCAAGGCGCTCTCCGGGGGCGCGACGCCGGTCAAAGCGGGTGCGAAGGATGTGAAAGGATGACCAGCGTGATCGCCATTGTTACCGCCATAATCCTGGTCGCAGGATCCTCCTTCGCGCTGATTGCCTCGATCGGCCTCCTGCGGCTGCCCGATGTCTTTACCCGCATGCATGCCGCATCGAAGGCCGGAACGGTGGGCTCGGGCCTGCTGCTCCTGGCGGCCGGCCTGCATGCCAGTGACCTCTCCATCCTGTCTCGGGCGCTGGCGGGCTTCCTCTTCTTCATCCTGACGGCACCCATTTCGGCACATCTTCTGGCCAAGGCGGCCCATCAGGTCGGCTACCGTCTGCATGAAACGACGGTGATTGACGAATTGCGCCGCGACAGACCCCTTGATTAATGCCGTTTTGCGGACAAATTATTGGTCCTGCCTTTATCACTGCAGTCTAGGCACGACTAGCAGCAGCCCGCTTCCGCGAATGAACGGTTAAATCCATACAAATTATATTTTGACTTTCTGAAGAGGAATGTTAATCGCATTATAGTAGAGCTTTGATACTGGTCGCGGCCATGATTCCCTTCCAAGTGCGCCTTTCTAACCTGTTAGAAGAGCGGTAAGAATTGGTAAGATATCAGTCCTAAAACCTGTATCTCCTTTTTCTGTCGGCCTTGCGTTCCGGCTGGATCTAGGGGTGGATCCAGCTTTCCTGCGCGAAAACGGGACGAGGTGGGTGAAAAAAGGTCCTGCTCTACGCCGGGCGGGTCCTTCTGGGCCTGTCTTTGAACGCAACAGGAGATACCAGATGACTGAACCCGTCGCCGGCATGGCGCCCGATCTGTTGGTGGAATTGACCGCCGACATCGTCGCAGCCTATGTCAGCAACCATGTTGTTCCCGTTGGCGATCTGTCGAGTCTCATCGCCGATGTCCACAACGCACTCAGCAACACGACCTCGCCCGCGCCTGCACCGACCGCGGTCGAAAAGCCGAAGCCGCCTGTTCCGATCCGCAAGTCCATTGAAGACGATTACCTGATCTGCCTTGAAGACGGCATGAAGTTCAAGTCGCTCAAGCGCCACCTGATGACCCATTACAACATGACTCCGGAAGAATACCGCGAGAAATGGGGTCTGCCGGCTGACTATCCAATGGTCGCTCCTGCCTATGCCCAGGCCCGTTCTCGCCTGGCCAAGGAGATGGGCCTCGGCCAGCGCCGCAAGCGCGGCGCCAAGTAAGGCGTCACAGTAAGGCGCCGAAGTCAGGCGTCACAGATAGGAAGAGCGGGATCGGCGAACGGGTTTTCACTGGCCCCGACGACCTGAGCAGGTTCCGGAAACGTGTCTCACGGTTTTCCGATCGGAACCTGCGCCAAAACGATAGACCGAGCGGACGAAGCGTTGGCAGGCCAAAGCAAGTCTGCTTGGAAACAGGACCGCATCACGCTGCATGACATCGCCGGAAAGGGATCACAAGCATCCCCTCCGGCGATCTCGTTTCTGCGGGGCGTGCACAGAAATAATGAAAATAATCCTAGTTGCGTCGACCGCTCCCTTGATTTCCTTGGCGTTTTTCAACTGTCCCACAGCCAGCTCCGGCTTTCCTTATCCCCGCTCTTGATTTAAGGTGTATGAAATAATTCCTATAACGCAGGGGTTGTTCATGTCCTTTGATCTGAAATCGAACCAAGACGCGACACTGGCCGGTCATCTTCATGACGGGGTGCCGTCTGCCACACCCTATATCGCGCCGGCAGGCCTTCCGCTTATCCAGGTATGCCGCATGGTGCGCGATGTCGTCCAGCAAGTGATGGAGCTGTTGGGAGAGCGCGAGCTTCAGCGGCGTGACCGGCGGCGCATGCTCTGCCATGTCCAGCAGGTCTCCATGTATGTCTGCCATGTCGCCCTCAGCATCCCCATGACCGAGATCGGCCGGGCCTTCGGGCGCGACCGCACCACCGTCAGCCATTCCTGCCGCAGGATCGAGGACCGCCGCGACAGCGAGCCCTTCGATGCCTTTGTCTGCTGCATCGAAAAGATCGTCAGCACTGTCTTTGTCCCGGCGGAGGCGAAGGCTGCGGGAGATCGGTCATGACGAAAGGACGAAGCTCCGGTACGCGCCGTCCCGATGCGGCGAAAAAAGACAGAGCAGGCCCGGCGGCGAACGGGGGCACGGCGAAGCATGGTCAATCGTCAACCAGGGGGCCCGGCTCCGCCGCCCTGCTTGCCCTGCTGCGGGCCGTCGTGAAAGCGCCCTGCGCCATCGAACCGGCAGAGGAGGGCAGCTGGCGGCTCGTCCAGCCCGGCCCGCCGCGCATCGTGCCCGACAGGCTGCTGAATGCCGCGCTCTCCTCCGGGCTCATCCTGCGCCGGGAGGAGACGCTCTGGGCCACGGCGGAAACGGCCAGCCATTTGCGCCGCGCCCTGCAGGTGGCAAAGGAGACGGACTTTGGCGATCAGCACCGCATTCTGGTGCAAGAGCAATGCGAGGTCGAAGGCGACCGGCAAATGGTCAGCCGCAACCTGAACGAATCGCCGCTCGGCCCGCTGCTGAAGCTGAAGGACCGCTCCGGCGACGCCTTCCTGCCGCAGGCGGCGGTGGAGGCGGCCGAACGCCTGGCAGCGGATTTTCAGCGGGCCGCGCTGCAGCCGCGGGTCACGGCCTGCTGGGAGCCGCGCCTCAACGCGCGCCAGAAAGGCGAGAGAGGCGGCATGGCGGATCTGACGGAGAGTGCGGCGGCCGCCAGGCGACGCGTCGGCCAGGCGATCGAGGCCATGGGACCGGAGCTTTCCGGCGTGGCGCTTGATGTCTGCTGCTTCGGCAAGGGGCTGGAGCTGGTGGAGCGGGAACGCGGCTGGCCGGTCCGCTCGGCAAAGCTCATGCTGCGCACCGCGCTTCTGGCCCTTGCCCGCCACTATGCGCCGCCGCCGCCGCAGCCGCGCAGACGCCATGCCTGGGGCGGCGATGGCTTCCGGCCGGCGCTGTGATCAGATTTCCTGCAACACGTCCGGCGAAGGGGGCATCCTGACGGAGCGACCCGGCCTTCGCAAAAACCCGTGGAAAGCGTCGGGTCGACACTAACGAACAGCCCGACGAGACGAGTCCTCTTCGAATCGTCGGGTCTAAGCAGACCTGCATTGGCCGGCCAAAACCGCTGACGCACCTTTGCTGGACCCGCTCTAGATCCAGCCCATGAGTTCGCGGCGCGTGATGTGCTCGAGCACCCGCATGCCGTCGGCACTGTCGTTCAGACAGGGAATATGGGTGAACTTCTCGCCGCCATTGTGGAGGAAATCCTCGCCCGCTTCCTCGGCAATCTCCTCCAGCGTTTCCAGGCAGTCGGAGACGAAGCCGGGATTGAGGACGGCGATGCGCCTGGTCCCCTCCTTGGCCAGCTTTTCCACGGTCTTGTCCGTATAGGGCTGCAGCCATTCCTCCGGCCCGAAGCGCGACTGGAAGGTGACCATCAGCCTCTCCTTGGGCCAGCCCAGCCGGTCGCGCAGCAGGCGCGTCGTCTTGTAACACTGGCAGTGATAGGGATCGCCCTTCCTGAAATAGGATTGCGGAATGCCGTGATAGGAAGTCAGCACGATTTCCGGCTCCCAGTCGAGGCTCGCCAGATGCTGTTCGATGGAACATGCGAGAGCATCGATATAGACCGGATCGTCATGATATCGCGGCACGGTGCGCAGCGCCGGCTGCCAGCGCATCTTCAGAAGCGCCTTGAAAGCCTCGTCATTGACGGTGGCGGTGGTGGCGGCCGCATATTGCGGATAGAGCGGGAAGAGCAGGATTTTCTCGCAGCCGGCCTTCTGCATCTCGTTCATCTTGGCCTGGATTGCCGGCTGGCCGTAGCGCATGGCCCAGTCGACATGGACATGCGGCATGTCCTTGAACCGCTCGGCCAATATCTCCGCCTGGTTGCGGGTATAGGTGCGCAGGTAGCTTTCGTCGAGATCCTTGTTCCAGATCGATTCATAGGCCTTGCCGACCTTTTGCGGCCGCTTGTTCAGGACAATGCCGTAGAGGATCGGATACCACAGCGCCCGCGGCCATTCGATCACGCGGCGGTCGGTCAGAAACTCCTCGAGATAGCGGCGCATGGATTTGTAATCCGTGCCGTCCGGCGTGCCGAGATTGACGAGCAGAACGCCGACCTTGCCGAAGCGGACCTCTGGGTGATCGGCAGGGAGGGGCGTGACGGATGCGTTCATCATTGCGGTTTCCTGAGACAAGAAGACTGGGCCGGCTCTTATTACGTCGGCCGGCGCGGCTGGTTCTATGTAGAAACAAAAAACGGCCCGGGAAAGCCCCCGGGCCGGCATGCCGTCGTGACATATAGTCCGCGGACCTGTGGTCAGCCCGCAGGCCCGTGGCTGGCCCGCGTCAGTTGGCCGGCAGTTCCAGTTGCGTGCCGACCGCGATGAGGTTGGGACGACGCAGGCGGTTGGCCTCGGCAATCTTCTTCCATGCCTCGCCATCGCCATAAGTGGCCTCGGCGATCTTCCAGAGCGAATCGCCCTTCACGACCGTGTAGGTCTTCGGACCTGCTGCTGCCGGGGCGGCTGCCGGAGCGGTTGCCGGAGCCGCTGGAGTCTGGGCTGTGGTTGCCGGAGCTGCGGGAGCAGGCGCTGCCGGAGCAGGGGCTGCTGCTGGCGCCTGGGCCGTGGCGGCAGGCGCTGCGGGGGCAGGTGCTGCCGGGGCAGGCGTTGCCGGGGCAGGCGTTGCGGGCGCCTGGGCCGTGGTGGCCGGGGCAGGGTTCGCGGGAGCGGGAGATGCCGGAGCAGCAGGTGCTGCGGCCGTCTTGGCCGGTGCGACGTAATCCGCAGGCGTGATATCCTTGATGCGGCCGTCGGTATAGGGCTTGTAAGGCGAGTTGGCGCTGATGTAATCGGCTACCGCCTGCTCCAGGTTCGGTCCGAAATCATAGGCGTTTACGGCATTGGTCGCGAACATCTTGAAACCGTCGCCGCCGCCGCGCACGTAGTTATTGGTTACCACGCCATAGGTCTTTTCCAAATCGAGCGGCACGAAGCCGTCGCCTTCCTTGACCATGACATTGCTGACGCGCGACCCGACGGGCTTGGAGCGGTCGAAGGAGTAGCTCATGCCGCCGACCTGGGCAAAGCGGCCGGCACCATCTTCCATCTGGCTCACGCCGTTTTCGAGCGCGGCCTTCAGGTCGGCCCCCTTGATCTGGAACGTGGCAATGGTGTTCTGGAAGGGCAGGACCGTCAGGACTTCGCCCATGGTGACGTCACCCTGATCGATGGAGGCGCGCAAGCCGCCGCCATTGACGATCGCAATGGTGATGCCCTGGTCCTTGACGCGGGCAAGCGAGGCATCCGCCACGAGATTGCCCATGGAGCACTCGACGGCGCGGCAGGCCTTGCGGTCACCATTGATGTCGCCTTCCGAAGTGCCGACGACCTTCTTCTTCAGCTCTTCCAGCGGCGCGCCAAGCTCCTTGACCTTCGCCACATAGGCCTCGTCCGGCGTGACGGAGGCATCGAGCAGCTTCGGCGCGCCTTCGGCCGATTTCACCACGCCGCTATCGTCGAAGGTCACGGTCAGCTCGCCCAGATATTTGGAATAGGCATAGGCGGTGACGACCGGAATCTCCGCGCCCGACGGGTTCTTCACCATGGTCGGATAGGGGCCGGAGGATTTCGGATCGGTCGAGGACAGATAGGTGTGGCTGTGACCGCCGACCACCACGTCGATGCCGTCGACCGCCGCGGCGATTTCCTTGTCCTTGTTGTAGCCGACATGGGTCAGCGCAATGATCTTGTTGACGCCCTGGCCCTGCAGTTCGCCAACGGCCTTTTTCAGATAGGTGATCTCGTCCTCGAAGGAGATATCCGGGCCGGGCGAGGAGGTCTCGCCGCTGTCGGTGGCGAGGACCGAGACGACGCCAACCTTCTGGCCGCCCATTTCCTTGACGACATAGCCCTTGTACTTGCCGTCCAGCAGGCTGCCCGACTTGGCAATGGTATTGCCGGAGATGATGGGGAATTTCAGGGCGGCGATGAACTTGTCGAGTTCTTCCGGACCGTCGTCGAATTCGTGATTGCCGATGGCCATGGCGTCGAAGCCGATGCCGTTCATGAAATCCGCCACCGGCGCGCTCTTGAAGGTGGAGTAGTAGAGCGAACCCTGGAACTGGTCGCCGGCATCGAGAACCAGCAGATTGGCACTTGGATTGGCGGTGCGATAGGCATCGATGGCGCTCTTCACGCGGGCAATGCCGCCGAAGCATTCATTGGCATCGGCCTCTTTCTGCGAGCAGGTCGCATCCGATTTGTTGATGGCCTCGATGCGCGAATGCAGATCGTTGATGTGCAGGATGTTCAACCGGTAGTCCGCGAGCGCCACCCCTGCAGAGAGCGAAAATAGGCTCGCCGCCAGCACGCTAAAACCAAGTCTTCTCATCATCCTCGGGTTCTCCTTGAAAGCCGGGCGCGGTGTCCAGCGCCCTGTTCCGCCTCTTGTAAGCGCTCATTGTGACACGCGTTCCACGCAGCATGTTTCACCAGCCCCATCGCGACTGCAAGTGAAATATGACAGCGGCCGCGCGGAAATCCCGGACGGCGAAAACAGAAAACCCCGCCTTTGGGGGCGGGGTTACGTCTGGGGACAGGGTTCGTCCGGAGCGGCCAGCGCTCTGAAAGAGGCGTCAGGCAGTCAGGACTGCCGATCGGCTCAGCTGCGGCGGGTGAGCGAGAATTGCGAGCCGCTGTCGGCGGTGCAGTTCAGCTGGCTCTGCGAAACCATGGCGCAATTGACGCGCGACTGCGTCTGGCGAACCAGCGATGTCATGTTGATTTCCACCAGCGTCGGAGACACCTGCGTATAGGTGCCGCTTGCCAACAGGGCGTTGGTATCGGTGGAGCGGGTGTTGAAGGTCCCGGCCTGGAAGGTCGACACGATGCCGTTCGGATCGGCCCAGGCGCCTTCGACGCCCTGTCGCTGCTGCTGGGAAGGCGAGGGCAGGGAACGGGGGCCAGGATTGGCCACGCATGCCGAAAGCATGGCGGTCGCGGTGATGAGCGCGGGGATGAGCCCAAGGCTCGCTTTGATCTTCATTCTTCGTCTCCGGCGATTCGTGAACCTTTTCGTCGCATCAACGACGATGGCACGAACGATATGTAATGCAAGGCGGGCGCTTTCACAGCCCGCCTTTCCTTTTCCTCGGCACCGAGCCGTCTCGACGCGGCCGTCGCCCGTCTTCCTCAGACGCGCACGAGGATGTTGCGGAACTGCCAGGGATCCTTCTCGTCGAGATCCTCGGGGAAGAGGCCGGGGCGGCCGTCGAGCGGCGTCCAATCGGTGTAATGGCCTTCGACCGGGCCGAGATAGGGCGACTGCACTTCGAGGCAACGGCGGTAATCCATCTCGTCGGCTTCCACGATGCCGGCTTTCGGGTTTTCCAGCGCCCAGACCATGCCGGCGAGAACGGCCGAGGTTACCTGCAGGCCCGTTGCGTTCTGGTAAGGCGCCAGCTTGCGGGTTTCCTCCAGGGACAGGCGCGAGCCATACCAGTAGGCGTTCTTGTCGTGGCCGTAGAGCAGCACGCCGAGTTCATCGACGCCGTCCACCAGCTCGTTCTCGTCGAGAACATGCAGAACCGGCTGGGCCGTCCCGCCATTGCCGAACATTTCGTGCAGGGAAAGCACCGCATCATTGGCCGGATGATAGGCATAATGGCAGGTCGGACGGTAGACGGGCTCGCCATCCTTTTCCACGGTGAAGTAATCGGCGATCGAGATCGATTCATTATGCGTCACGAGGAAGCCGTATTGCGGGCCGGGCGTCGGGCACCAGGTGCGCACGCGGGTATTGGCGCCGGGCTGCTCGAGATAGATGGCCGCCTTGTTGCCCTTCTTGTGCTTCTTGGCGTTTTTCGGCATCCACTTCTCATGCGTGCCCCAGCCGAGCTCGGAGGGCTGCAGGCCTTCGGAAATGAAGCCTTCCACCGACCAGGTGTTCCAGAAGACGTTGAGCGGCTTCGGGTTCTTGGCCCGCTGCGTGTCGCGTTCGGCAATGTGGATGCCCTTCACGCCCACCTTCTTCATGAGCTTGGCCCAGCCGTCCCGGTCGTCCTGGGCCGGTTCCTCGACGTCGAGACCGACATCCTTGGCGACATTGACCAGCGCCTGCTTGACGAACCAGGAGACCATGCCGGGATTGGCGCCGCAGCAGGAGACGGCCGTCGTGCCGCCCGGATTCTTCCGCTTTTCGCTGCGCACGGTTTCGCGCAGCGCATAATTCGTGCGCTCCGCATTCTTCATCGTCTTGTCGAAATAGAAGCCGAGCCAGGGTTCGACCACCGTATCGATATACAGGACGTCGAGCTTGCGGCAGAACTTGATGAGATCCAGCGAGCCGGTATCGACGGAGAGATTGACGCAGAAGCCCTGGCCCTCGCCTTCGGTCAGCAGCGGCTTCAGCAGATGCTTGTAATTATCCTTGGTGACATGGGCCTGGATGAATTTCACGCCGTGCTCTTCCAGGATCGCCTTGTCGTCGTCCCGCGGATCGATCACCACCATCCGGCTCTTGTCGAATTTGAAATGCCGTTCGATCAACGGCAGCGTGCCGCGGCCGATCGAGCCGAAGCCGATCATCACGATGGGCCCGGTGATTTCGCCATGAACCGGATGGGCGTTGTCTGTCATCTGTCGTCACTCCTTCGGTCCCCCGCGCAGGCGGCGGGGCCGGTGTTGTCGGCGCGGTCTCTTGTATCGCGCCTGGGTCTGCTTTCGTGATTGTGGTCTAGATCACAAAATACCGACACAATAAAGAGCGTCAAAACGACAGTCCTGTGGCAGTTCTTGTGGAGAAACCCAGTCTTTCCGCTTCTGCCCGAAGCGTCGCGATCAAGGCGCCGCGCCGGGCCCCCAGGCTCTTGTATCCAGCCTGCTCGGGCGTCAGCAGATCAAGCTGATCGGCCAGCGCATGCATCAGTTCGCCGGCATCGTCGCTCGTGCTGAGGCCCGCCACCGGGTCGAGATAGATGCGGATGGTGAACAGCAGATCGCCGGATACCGGCAGGCGCGAAAGGGTCTGCCGCTCGACCCGCACGACGGCGTCCTGCGGCGTTGCGCCCTCATCCTGGCCGCTTTCGGGGTGGAAGAGCTTCTGCTTCCAGTTGATCGACCAGTTGAAGCGGACCGCCGGCCTGTCCACGGCGAGATTGTCGAAGATCCGGTTGATCATGGCCGCATTGCGCGTGCCGCCCGCGAAGCCGGGAACCGTCGCATGCACCTCTTCCATCGGCCGGTCGAATTTCTCCGCCAGCCGCCAGGAGGAGGGAAAGGAGAGATGCGCGGCCGTGATCGACCAGCCCGCCTGCCGCCGGCGCATGAGGACAAGATCGTCCTGCACGAGAAAGCCGGCCCGCATCAGCGGCGGCAGCGAAGGATCGCAAAGCTCAACCCGGCGCCCGGCAACCTCCATGACATCGCCCCTGCGGCGATGGGTATCGCGATGATACTGCTCCAGATGGGCAAGGATCAGGTCAAGGCATTCCTGTTGCGCGGCGAGACTGTCTTCTGTTGCCCGGAAGATTTCGTGACGGTGATTGCGTGCGATCTCCTCCTTTTCGTCGAGATAGAGGCGAAGCGTCCCGTCCGGTTCGATCAGCCGCCGCGGATCGAGCGCCGCAAGGCCGATCGTGAACGGGCGGAAGCTGGTGGCATAGGGCGCGTAGGCCGGCCTGCTCATGGCTCCACCAGACGGGCCGGAATCAGGCCGCGCAGCGAATTGCCGACGAAGATCTTTGCCTCGCGCAGATCCTCGGGCATGAGGACCTGCGACCTTGCCCGACCCTCCCGGATGAGTTCGGCGCGCAACACGCCCGGCAGAAGGCCGCAGGACAGCGGCGGGGTGAGCAGGATGCCGTCCGCCGCCTCGACGAAGAGATTGGTGATCGTGCCCTCGCACACTTCGCCGCGCTCGTTGAGCAGGAGGACTTCGTCGGCCTCCGCCCGGTCGAACTCGGCGCGGGCGGCATCATAGGGTTCGCGCCTCGTCGTCTTGTGGCGGAACAGCGTGTCGTCCGAGCGGAGCCTTTGTCTGGCGATCCTCACCCTCCAGACGCGATCCTGCGGCTCGGCCTCGAATTCGGTCGCGGCAAGCTCGATCCGGCCGCGATAATTCATCGTCAGCCGCATGCGCAGCGGCCTGTCGCCGAAGACGGCTGCGGCCAATTGCTCCTTCGCATCGTCCGGCTGGCGGAAACCAAGCGCGTCCGCCGAGCGGTTCAGCCGGCGCAGATGCTGGTCCAGCCGCAGAAAACCATGATCCGGCTCCCAGCGCAGGGTCTCGATGAGCAGGAATTCCTCCGCCTGGCGTTTTCCGGATTGCCCGCCAGATGGCTTGCCCGATGACTTGCGGGATGACTTGCGGGATGGCTTGCCGGATGACTTGCCAGATGGCTTGCTTGCCCTGGCGCTCTTGCGTGTCGCGCCGGATGGGGCCGCGGCGGTCTTCTGCGTCATGTCCGCGTCTTCCGGTGCGGCCGGCCTGCTGCGCAGCGCGTCGTGAATAGCCATGGGTCCTTCGTGTGCCTCAACCATACGAATCGAGAATGTCCCGATCATTCAAGACCGGCAATCCGGGCTTGAAAAGGGCGAGCTTCGACTGGAGCATTGGGAAAATCCGCTTCTCCAGAGGTTTCGGCGAAGGCTGAAGCCGGGCGGACCGTCATCCGCCCGGCCGCGGCCGAAAAAAGCCTCAGGAGGCGGGCTGGCCGATCTCCCGGTCGAGTGCTTCCAGCTCGTCGATCAGCCCTTCGATCATCGACAGGCCCTTGCTCCAGAAAGCCGGATCGGTGGCGTCGAGGCCGAAAGGCGCCAGCAGCTGCGAATGATGCTTGGTGCCGCCGGCCTTCAGCAGCTCGAAATATTTCTGCTGAAACCCCTCCTCGGCATTCTGGTAGACCGCATAGAGCGAGTTTACCAGGCAGTCGCCAAAGGCATAGGCATAGACGTAGAAGGGCGAGTGGATGAAATGCGGGATATAGGCCCACCAGGTCTCGTAGCCCTCGGAAATCCGGATCGCCGGCCCCAGGCTGTCGCCCTGCACAGACAGCCACAGCGCGCCGATCTGTTCTGCCGTCAGTTCACCGTCCTTGCGCGCCGTGTGCAGCTTGCGCTCGAATTCGTAGAAAGCGATCTGGCGCACGACCGTATTGATCATGTCCTCCACCTTCTGCGCCAGCATGGCCTTGCGCTCGCGCTTGTCGACCGTCTTGTCGAGAAGGGCACGGAAGGTCAGCATCTCGCCGAAGACCGAGGCGGTTTCGGCCAAGGTCAGCGGCGTGTCGCACATCAGGGCGCCCTGATCGGACGCCAGCACCTGATGCACGCCATGGCCGAGCTCATGGGCGAGTGTCATCACGTCGCGCGGCTTGCCGAGATAGTTGACGAGCACGTAAGGATGCGCCGAGGGGACGGTCGGATGGGCGAAGGCGCCCGGTGCCTTGCCGGGCCTGGCAGGGGCATCGATCCATTTTTCGTCAAAGAAGCGGCGGGCGATGGCGGCCATTTCCGGGGCGAAGTCGCCATAGGCCGACAGCACGGTCTCACGCGCCGTTTCCCAGGGAATAAGGGCGCGCGGCGTATCGGGCAGGGGGGCATTGCGATCCCAGTAGTTCATGACGTCCATGCCGAGCCACCTGGCCTTCATCGCATAATAGCGATGCGACAGACGCGGATAGGCCTCGCGAACGGCAGCGGCCAGGGCATCGACGACATCGCGTTCCACGCGGTTGGCAAGGTGGCGGCTATCGGCAATGTCCTCGAAGCCGCGCCAGCGGTCGGAAATAGCCTTGTCCTTCGAAAGCGTATTGGTGATCAGCGTGAAGACGCGCAGATTGTCCTTGAACGTCGCCGAAAGCGCCTTCGCCGCCTTGGCGCGCACCGCTTCCTCCGGCTCCTGCAGCAGGTTCAATGTGAGTTCCAGCGGCAGCATTTCGCCGTCCACCTCGAAGCGCAGATCGGCCAGCGTCTCGTCGAACAGGCGGTTGAAGGCGGCGGCGCTGGTCATGGATTTTTCGAGGAACAACTGCTCCAGCCGGTCATCCAGCTGGTGCGGCTTGTCCTTGCGCAGGTCCAGGATCCAGGGTGCGTAATGCGCCGCCCGGGCATCCCTTTCAAGCGCCGCCTCGATCAGGGCGTCATCCACCCGGTTCAGTTCCAGCGTGAAGAACAGAAGATGCGCAGAGAGGTCCGTCAGTTTCGACTGGATGTCGCCCCACAGCTTGCCATTGGCGGGATTGGACGTATCGGAGAAATAGGTGAGGCCGGCAAACGAGCCGATCCGCCCGGTGAGGTCGCTGATCGCCTCATAGTCGGCGATTGCCGCGCCCAGACCCTGGTCTCCCGATTGCGCCGCGGCCTCGGCCAGCCGGCCCTTCCAGCGGTTTTCGAAAGCCCTGGCCAGGTCGAGCGAGCGGTCGAGATCGGTCCGAAAGGCCTGGCTTTCGGCAGCGGGATAGAGATCCTGCAATTGCCAGACGGGAAGGGCTCCAAGCTCCGGCGCGGCATGCGATGGCGCAGGCGATGCGCCTGAATCGGCCGGGGCGGCAAGCGCCGTCTGCCTGGTGATGAACATGGTGGAAGCCGGTCCGGTCTGGGTCAAAGCTCTCTCCTCGTGGTCTGCTGTCGACATTGATGATCGAGATCACAGCGGATGGGCGCTGGCTCGGTCTTGGTGCAATTTGAAGCGGTTCAGCTGTTTTGAAGCGTCTCGGTTAAAATGCAAGCATTTCTCAAAACGGGATGTTTAACCGCCTGTGACACAAGGGTGGGGATGGTCCTGAAAAGGGACGGATGTGAAGAGTTCGGAGCAAGCATGACCGCCCATATCCTTGTTGTCGATGATGATCCGGTCCAGCGCCGCCTTCTGAAGAACGCGGTGGAACGGGCCGGGCATACCGCTCATGTGGCAGAGAACGGCCGCATCGCGCTGGAGTTCCTGCGCCGCAACCGTCGCCAGGTCAATGCCGTGGTGCTGGACCTGATGATGCCCGAGCTCGATGGGCTCGGCTTCCTGAAGCTATCGGCGGAGATGAACCTCAACATTCCCGTCATCGTGCAGACCGGGCAGGGCGGTATCGAGACCGTGGTCCAGGCCATGCGCGCCGGGGCTTTCGACTTCGTCGTCAAACCCGTCTCGCCGGAGCGGATCGCCGCCTCGATCGCCAATGCGCTGGAAGTGGATCATCGCGAGACCAAGGTGAAGGCGGGACGCCGCAACAAGGGCGACAGCGTCGGCTTTGGCGATATCGTCTCCGCCAGCCCCGACATGCTGCGGGTGATCGACCTGGCGCAGCGGGCCGCGCAATCCAGCATTCCTGTGGTGCTCGAAGGGGAATCGGGCGTCGGCAAGGAAATGATCGCACGCGCCATCCAGGCCGGCGGCGACCGCGCCAACAAGCCGCTGATCACCGTCAATTGCGGTGCCATCCCTGCCAATCTGGTGGAGAGCATCCTGTTCGGCCACGAGAAGGGGGCCTTTACCGGGGCGACCGAGCGCCATATCGGCAAATTCATGGAGGCCGATGGCGGAACCCTGTTCCTCGACGAGATCGGCGACCTGCCGCTGGATGTGCAGGTCAAGCTGCTGCGCGCCGTGCAGCAGGGGGAGATCGAGACCGTCGGCGCCGGCAAGGTGCAGAAGGTGGATGTCCGGCTGATCTCGGCCACCAACAAGGATCTGATCGAGGAAGTCCATGCGGGCCGTTTCCGCGAGGACCTCTATTACCGGCTGAACGTGTTTCCGATCACCATCCCGGCGCTGCGCCGCCGCAAGGAGGATATACCGCACCTCGCGCGCACCTTTACCGAACGCTTCTCGGCGGAACAGAAACTCGAGCGGCCTTTGCAGGTGGGTGCCGGCGCGCTGGCGCTTCTGACCGCCTATGACTGGCCGGGCAATATCCGGCAGCTGGAAAACGCCGTTTTCCGTGCCGTGGTGCTGGCCGAAGGTCCGGAACTGACGGAACGCGATTTCCCGCAGATCGCCGCCCAGCTTCCCGATTACCAGAGCTCCGAATTGCGGGCGACGGCGGTGGAGCCGCAGGCAGAGATCGAGAGCGATGAGGATGCCGAGCGGTCGATGGCGGACCTTTTGCGCACCGCGCGCGTCGAAGCCGCGAGATCCCTGCAGATGTATGGTGGTCCCGACAATGTGATCGTCAGCACCGATGACAGCGGTGACGTGCGCAAGCTTGCGGATGTGGAGGAGGAGCTCATCCGCTTCGCGCTGAAATTCTATCGCGGCCAGATGAGCCAGGTGGCGCGCAAGCTCGGGATCGGCCGGTCCACCCTCTATCGCAAGCTCAAGGATTACGGGATTGACCCCGACGACCCTTTGAAGGAGGCGGCGTAAAACCCCGGCCGCCTCGCAAAAACGAATGAATGATCGGTTGCCGGCGCGGATGTGCCGGCCGCCCGCATGTGGCGAAGGATCGGTGGAGCAGCAATTCCCCTCAGGATCCATGCCGCCGATTGCCGGTGGAAAACCGATCTTTTTTCAGGGTCCCCGCAGCCTGCCTGTTCATCTTCGGGCAAGAATGTTCTGATATTCACCAGGGCCATTCGATAGTGATTTGTTCACTATCAAAGAAAAGCTTGTGCATGTGTGGCAGATTTGCCATCGTGTCACCGCAATTCACGGTCATGTGAGGTGGTGTCGGATACTGCCTGTCAGACGGGGAAAGTCTTGCCTAATCAGAATGCAGAATCAGCGCCTTCGGGTGACAGCGGAGGGCGGCTCAAGGGTCGCTGGATCACGGGTCTCGGGCGCCGGGTAACAGCGGCTTTCGCCTCGCTTGCCATAATTGCTTCGCTCGCTGCCCCGGCGGCCAGTCCGGCGCTGGCTGCGGGCGAGACCCGCAGCCTGAAAGTCTATTTCGTCCACACGGGCGAGAAGGCGGTCATCACCTTCAAGCGCAATGGCCGCTACGACCAGCAGGGGCTGCAGGCGCTGAACCGCTTTCTGCGCGACTGGCGCCGCAACGAGCCGACCCGCATGGATCCGCGCCTGTTCGATCTCGTCTGGGAAGTCTACCGGCGTGTCGGCGGCAGCGATTACATCCACGTCGTCTCGGCCTATCGCTCTCCCAATACCAATGGCATGCTGCGTTCGCGCACCAAGGGCGTCGCCAAGAACAGCCAGCACATGCTGGGCAAGGCCATGGATTTCTTCATCCCCGGGGTGAAGCTCGCCAAGCTGCGCGAAACGGCGATGTTGATGCAGGTGGGTGGCGTCGGCTTCTATCCGACCTCCGGCTCTCCCTTCGTCCATCTGGACGTCGGCAGCGTGCGCGCCTGGCCGCGCATGTCGCGCCAGGAACTCGTCCGGCTCTTCCCCAACGGCAATACGATGCACCTGCCGTCCGACGGCAAGCCGCTACCGGGTTACGAGCAGGCTGTGGCCGATTACAAGCGCCGCGTCGGTGCCAATACCATCCAGGTTGCAAGCACGGCCGGCCGCGGTCCCTCGGGCAGCTCCGGTTCGGAACGCAAATCCAACAATCTCTTCGCCATGCTCTTCGGCAATAACGGTGATGAGGACGAAGATGCCGATGCCATTGCCGCGCCGGAAACGGTGCCGGATCGGCCTTCCGTGCCGGCCCGCCCCGTGGCGCGCGAGCCTGAGCCGGAAGAGGCGCCGGTCATGGTGGCGGAAGCCGCTCCCGTCCGTCCGGATCTGGTCGCTGTTCCGGAAACCGGAGCGCCGGTGCCCTTGTCGCGGCCGGCTTTCCGGGAGGATCCCGCTGCTGCCGGTCTGACCGCCCTTTATTCGCAGCCGCAGAATACCGCCCAGCAAGCCATTGCCGCCGTCATGCCGGCAACGCCGACTGCCCGCCCGGAAATCCCGCTCGAAGCTGCGGTCGATCTGGCGAGCCTGACTGTTCCGGTGCCGACTTTGCTCGGTCCGCGCGGGCTGAAGGGCGATGCCGGAATGTCCGGGCTTGAAACGGCCTCGCTTGCACCGGCCCTCGCGCCTGCCGATGGCGGCGCACTCATGGCTGCCGTGCCGGTTCCGGGTCATCGTCCGGACCTGGGCTCGAATGCGGCAAACCCTGCCGGACCGGCTCCGGTCGGCCCGCAGACGGTTGCTCTTGCGGCCCCGGCTGCATCCGCCGCGCCGGCGGGCCCTGTCGGGCAGAGCGTGACCTCGGATGACGAAAAGCAGGCGCTGACGCCGGAGCTTCTTGCAGAACTTGCCCGCAGCGCCGGCTATACGCCGACCGCCGCACCGCAGCCGGGTGGTGAAGCCGCCCCTGCAACGGCCAGCGCTCCGGCCGCCATAGCGGCTCCGGGCAAACCGCCCCGGCCGGCGGCGCGCCCTGCGCAGCAGCAATTGGCGCTAGCCGATCCGTCCGCCTCGGGCACTGCCGGCATGGTGTTCAATGACGGGTTCGACATGCCCAAGCCTTCGGCCTCGGCTCCGGCTGCCGCATCGACCGCGAAACCGACCACGGCGAAGGCTCCGGCAAAGGTCGTCAAGGGCGGCGCCGTTTCGAGGCTTGGCGGCCGGCCGGCAACGCCCGGACCGAACGTGCTGACGGGCGATACGCTGGCACAATGGGCGCTTGCCAACAAGCAGCCCGACCGGTCGGCATCAACCAAGGCGCCGCGCATGGTGGTGCGGGCGCTGTCGGCAGATGTCTCCGCAGGCTATAGCGGTGGCTTCAAGCCGGTCTCGCAGGCGATCGCCATCGATCCGAACCGCTTCAGCGATCGGAACCTGCCCAAGCCCTGATTGCTGCGGTCACCGCAGCAGGCATGAAAAGGGCCCGCCGATGAGCGGGCTCAGACTGCCGAGGAAGGGCTCGTCCTCTGCTCGGTCAATGCACGAGCTCGTCCCGAGCATCGACACCGGATCGATTTCATCCAGTGTCAGCAGAACCTCGGCACAAGGCCGAGGATGACGATGTGGGAAACTGGATCACCGGCGATCTTCAATCCGATTGTTTAGTCGCGATGCGGACGCAATGCCGCTGGCGCAGGGTTTCGCTGGCCGAGGGTCCACATCTTTTGGTCTGATTTTGAAATTTGCTACCGTTTGCCACATCCTGGTGAGCAAACCTCGAATCCATTCCACTGGATCTTCATCACGTCGACCATTTTCTTGACGGCAGGCTTCAAGATCTCTCCGCATTGTTTTCCCCGTGCCTTGATCTTATCGATCTGCTTCATAGCGAGTGCCCCACACCGTTTCCGCAATTACAGGAGAGTGGCGAATAGTCGGCAATGAAAAAGGCCCGCTGTTTCGCACTGCGGGCCTTGAACCGGACTGACACAGCCCTTGGGTGTTCGTGATCGGCGGCCTTGGTGACCGGTCGCCGATCATTCCATTCCGGTTATTCCATGCCGAGGGCGGCCATATAGGTCTGGAGGATGGTTTCCTCTTCCATGCGCTCATTGGCATCCTTCTTGCGCAGACGGATGATGGTCTTCATGGCCTTTGTATCGTAACCGCGGCCCTTTGCCTCCCCGAAGACATCCTTGATATCGTCGGCAATCGTCTGCTTCTCTTCTTCCAGACGCTCGATTCTCTCGATGAACTGGCGCAGTTCAGCGGCGGCTACATTGACTTCCCCGGTCGTTGCCACTTCTTCCATGGGTCGTTCCTTTGCTTGGTCTTGTGCGCGAGGGGCCTTGGCCACTTGAGCGCCGGCCTGTTCGACAGGTTGATGATGAACGGGTGCGCGAGCCTTCAGAGGTCTCGCATCGCGGCTGTCACCTGCCGTGAAGTCTGGGCAAGGTCAAGGCGTTTTGAAAAAAAGACGTGGTCAGGAATGCGGCGTGCGGTCGGCAAAGGCCGCTTTCTGCTCATCGCCCGCCTCCTGCTGGTGGCGCGCCTTCCATTCCTCATAGGGCATGCCGTAGACGATTTCGCGGGAAGCCTCCTTGTCGAGCGGGATGCCGGCCGCCTCGGCCGCCTCCAGATACCAGTTCGACAGGCAGTTGCGGCAGAAGCCGGCAAGAGTCATCAGATCGATATTCTGCACATCGGTGCGGTTGCGCAAATGGGACAGCAGGCGGCGGAAGGCAGCGGCCTCCAGCTCCGTCCTTTGCTCCCTGGTCAGTTCGGTCATGGTTCATCTCCTTCAGGCGGCTGTCGGATAAGGGCCGGTGCGCGAGGCGAAAAGCTCGTATTCATGCAGATCCGGTCGGGCATTCAACGCATGAAAGATCGGCGCCAGCCGATCGGCCCAGAGCAGGATGCCGTCTTCATCGCCGATCAGATCCTGGCGCACTTCCAGAAGCGCATGGGGCAGGCCCTTTCGCATGCAGTGCCGGTACATGGTATCGTTCTTCAGCGCCCCGTCATAGGGCTCGTTGTCGCCAATGATAAGGCCCGGCTCTTCGGAAAGCATGCGGATCAGCGGCCTGGCCACGCGGGGATCATTGTCCCACAGCACGGCCGCATGCCAGGGACGCGGCACCGCCTTCCAGGCGGGCGTGTAGGAATGCAGCGACAGGATCAGCGGCGCCCGGCCGCAGGCGTCCGCCACGGCCTGGATTTCCCGGTCGACAGCGGCGTGATAGGGCCGGTGGAAGCGCTCCAGCCGGTTCTGCCATTCCTCGGGCGTGATCGGGTGGTTGCCGGGAATGATGGCGCCGTCGGAGATCTTCATGATCAGCGTCGGGTCGTCCTCGCCGCGGTTCGGGTCGATCAGCAGGCGGGAGAAACAGGACATGACCGCCGGCACGCCGAGCCGCTCCGCCAGTCGCCTGGTCAGGCCCTCCACGCCGATATCATAGGCGATATGCCTTCCGAAGCTCGCTTCCTCCAGCCCCAGCGTGCCGTATTCCTGAGGCAGGCTGTTTCTGGCGTGATCGGCGAGGAGCAACATGCCTCTGTCACGATTGCCGGCTATCAGTTCGAAAGGAAGGAAAGACTGCATGAGACCAAGCCGGAAAAGATGTCAGACAAAGCCCTGATGCCACGGCGATGCGGTCGGGTGCAAGCATGTCTTGTCCTGTGTCAAGCAAGCGAGGTGACAATTTAATCGATTAGATTTCATTGACTTTCGGGAGTGAGCGGGCGAAGACAGTGCATGTAAACCCTCATGGAGTCCCAACGGAAGCCGTGTCGAAAAGCCTTTTGTCTCTATTGTCCCCGCGCTTGCTGCCCTGCCTTGCTTTTGTGGCGGTGAGCCTTCCTGTCATTGGATTTGCTGACGTTGCGCGTGCCGATTTTCGTGTCTGCAACGGCACGCAGAACCTGGTCGGCGTTGCCATCGGCTATCGCGCCGGCGAAGGCTGGATTTCCGAAGGCTGGTGGCAGGTGCCTGCCTCCAGCTGCGCCACGCTGATCGAGGGCGAATTGCAGTCCCGCTATTATTACCTCTATGCCGAAGATGCCGCCCGGGGCGGTCGTTGGACGGGCGACATCAACATGTGCGTCGCCGAAAACGAGTTCAAGATCGTCGGTGTCGACGACTGTTTTGCCCGCGGCTATCAACGCATGGGGTTCAAGGAATATGATACCGGCCGTCAGGGCAGCTGGATGGTCCAGCTTTCTGACACGCCGACCCCCCAAGAAGGCCAGAATTGATGAAGCGAAACCGCAAAGTAAAAATCCTTGCCACCCTCGGGCCGGCCTCGTCTGACGAGGCGATGATCGAGAAGCTGCACCTGGCCGGCGCCGATCTCTTCCGCATCAATATGAGCCATGCCAGCCATGACCTGATGCGCACGCTGATGGAGCGGATCCGCTCGGTGGAAGCCCGCAACGGCCGGCCGATCGGCATTCTGGCAGACCTGCAGGGTCCCAAGCTGCGGGTTGGCAAGTTTGCCGAGACAAAGGTGGCGCTGGAGCCGGGCCAGACCTTCACGCTCGACAACAAGGACGTGCCGGGAGACAAGAACCGCGTCTTCCTGCCGCATCCGGAAATCCTGGAAGCGGTGCAGCCCGGACACCGGCTGCTGATCGATGACGGCAAATTGCATCTGCGCGCCGAAAAGACGGATGGCAAGAGCATTGTCTGCACCGTGGTTGCCGGCACCTCGATCTCCGACCGCAAGGGCGTCAGCCTTCCCGATACGCTGCTCGGCGTCGGCGTTCTGACCGACAAGGATCGCGCCGATCTGGATGCCGTGCTTGCCACCAACCAGGCCGATTGGGTGGCCTTGTCCTTCGTCCAGCGGCCCGAGGATCTGGCGGAAGTGCGCAAGATCTCACAGGGCCGGGTGGGGCTGATGTCGAAGATCGAGAAGCCGCAGGCGATCGAGCGGATCGAGGAAATCATCGAGCTCTCCGATGCGCTGATGGTGGCGCGCGGCGATCTCGGCGTCGAAATGCCGCTGGAAGCGGTTCCCGGCCTGCAGAAACAGTTGACGCGCGCATGTCGCCGCGCCGGCAAGCCGGTCGTCGTGGCGACGCAGATGCTGGAATCGATGATCACGGCCCCGGTTCCCACCCGCGCCGAGGTGTCCGACGTCGCGACCGCCGTCTTCGAAGGCGCCGATGCCGTGATGCTCTCGGCCGAATCGGCCTCCGGGCAGTATCCGGTCGAGGCGGTGTCCACCATGGCCTCCATCGCGACCAAGGTGGAGCAGGATCCCTATTACTCCAACATCATCTATGCGCAGCGCCCGCAGCCGGAAGCCACCGGCGCCGATGCGATCTCGCTTGCCGCCCGCCAGATCGCCGAGACCCTGAAGCTTGCCGCGATCGTCACCTATACCTCGTCGGGCACCACCGGATTGCGCGCCGCGCGCGAGCGCCCGCAGGTGCCGATCATCGCGCTTTCGCCGGTGGTCCAGACGGCGCGTCGCCTGTCGGTCTGCTGGGGCCTGCACTGCGTGGTGGCGCAGGAGCCGACGGATCTCGACGACATGGTCAACAAGGCCTGCCGCATCGTCGCCGCCGAAGGCTTCGGCAAGCCGGGCGACCGCATCATCATCTCCGCCGGCGTGCCTCTCGGGACGCCGGGCGCCACCAATATGCTGCGCATGGCCTATATCGGCCCGGACGGCAAATCGGGCGTGTAAAGGCCGATCTCCGGATCTTACGAATCCCAGGAAGGGGGAGCCCGCGCTCCCGCTTTCCGGCATGGCGCCAACTCGTGTTTTTTAAGGCGCCGCCGAACGATCGGTGGGCCAAACGGGCTTGGCCGCAGGCCGCGTCTGGCGCAAGACTGATGACAGCATCAGGAGTGAGCGTCATGGCAAAGCGATATGACCGGTTGGAAGACCAGCACGTCAATTTCATCCAGCGGCAACACATGTTCTTCACCGCCTCGGCGGCGGCCGGCGGGCGTGTGAATATCTCGCCGCGCAGCACCGATATGTTCCGGCTCGTCGATGCCCATTCCGCCCTCTATCTCGATCGCACGGGCAGCGGCAACGAGACGGCGGCGCATCTGGCGGCCGATGGGCGGTTGACGATCATGTTCTGCGCCGTCGAGGGTCCGCCGCTGATCCTGCGGCTCTATGGCAGGGGGCGGGTGATCCACCGGGCCAGCACGGAATATAGCGCACGGCTCGAGCGCTACTTTGAGGGCAAGGCGCCGCTCGGTGCGCGCCAGATGATGCATCTGGATTTCGACCTCGTGCAGACCTCTTGCGGTTACGGCGTGCCGCTCTTCCACTATGAGGGGGAGCGCAGCCAAATGGATGCCTGGGCGCGATCCAAGGGCGAGGACGGTATCGAGGCCTATTGGCGGGAGAAGAACCAGTTGAGCATGGATGGCCTGCCCACCGGCCTCTTCGATGCGCCGGGCACCGAGGATCAGCGCGATCCCGCATGAGCGGGCAAGCTTGCATGACCGCGCAAGGCCTCGGCCGTCGCGCGCGTGCCGCCAGGCATGCGGAAAAAACGGCTGAGAATGACGGGTCTACAGGTCGTGGTCCGAGGCCGGAGCAGGAGCGGCCGTGACAGGCGCAAGTCCCGGTAAAATTCGGCTCATCGGCCGAGCCGGCATCGCAGAAGGCAGGTCAGGGGCCCGCCGTCGAGCCCGTCAGCGCCGGCTGTGAACTGCCCGAAACGCTTGCTGCCGATTGCGGCTCCCCTTTGATCCGCGCTTCCACCTGCCGCGCCAGCGCCTCCAGGTCCCGCTCCTTGCCGGCCAGCTTTTCGATGGCGGCGATGGCAAGATCGGTCGCCACATAATCCGGCTTGTGGCCGACGCCCTTCAGCCAGATCAGTTCCGATCTCCTGATATCGCGTTTCAGGCCGACCGAGTGAATATTGGCAAGCACGATCGGGTCGCTGTCGCCGGTGATGATGACGGAAGGACTGTCGATCTCCGGATAGCGCGGGGCAATGCGGGTGACATAGTCGAGAAGCCCTTCCACATCCTGCGCATTGTGACGGAAATTGTCCGGCCGCAGCACGAGAGCCGGCGCGCCTTCGTCCACATAGGCCTCTCGCCTCGCATTGGGGGCAAAGACGGAGCGGGTGGCCGGTTCCAGAAGAACCATGCCGGCCGGCATGACCAGCGTATGGCTGAACAGCCAGCCGATCACCGGCATGGCGGTAATCCGGTAATGCCAGTCGATTCCGCCAGGCCAGGGATGGGTGGCGGGGGAGAGGAACACGGTTCCGATCACCTTGTCGGGGTGAAACAGGGCGAAGCTTGCCGTGATCGCGCCGCCGAAGGAATGGCCGACGATGATCGCCCGCTCCATTCCCTTCTTCTCCATCAGCGCGGCAATGGCGGCGGCCTGTCCGTCGGGCAGGGCATTGCCATCGCCGCCGCGCTCGGAATAGCCATGGCCCGGACGATCGACGAAAAGCAGCTCGGCGCGCCCGCCAAGCGGTTCCAGGAAGGCGGTTTCCTGATCGCGCAGATTGCCGCTGGCACCGTGAATGAAAACGATGGGCGGCAGATCGGCCTCAGGGCCTGCGGGGACATGCAACGCATTCATGGCAAAGCCGCCAATATCCGTCTGCGTGCCGATATTGGGGAAGTTCTGCTCGATACGCGCCGCCTGCCAGGCGGTGAAGCCGAACAGCGCAAGCACGAGCGTCGCCAGGATGAGACAGAAGACGAGGAGGGTGGACAGGGGATAGGCCTCGGAATCAGGTGCGGTTGCCAGCCAGTTTTTCAGACAGTTTGGAAACGTTCTCCTGCGCCGTCCGTTCCGCCGGATAGACGGCCAGGAATCGCTCCCAGGCCTTCAGGGCCAGCTCGTCCTCGCCATTTTCGGTGAGAATGGCCGCCATGCC
Organism: Rhizobium sp. SSA_523; assembly: GCF_030435705.1. Taxonomy (NCBI): domain Bacteria; kingdom Pseudomonadati; phylum Pseudomonadota; class Alphaproteobacteria; order Hyphomicrobiales; family Rhizobiaceae; genus Affinirhizobium; species Affinirhizobium gouqiense. The sequence goes on along the minus strand of NZ_CP129382.1, from coordinate 1,959,635 downwards.
GGCAATGGCTGGAAAATGGCGGGGCTCAAGGGCCAGCACCTTCTGAATGTCGGCCATGGATTTGCGCGCATCGCCCATGGTGTAATAGAGCGTCGCGCGGCGGTTGAAGCCCTCGGCATAGGCCGGCTCCAGCAAGGTGACGCGATCGAGAAAATCGAGCGCCGCCGCATTCTTGCGTTCATTGATGGATTTGTTGGCCCAGGACATCAAAAGATCGACGGTTGCGCTGCCGGACACATTCCAGTTGCCGATGATCTCACGGGCGATCTGGCTGGCCCGTTCGGCATTGCGCTCGCGCTTCAGCTCGGCAAACAGCCGGTCCTGAACGGCCTGCGGGGAGGCAGCCGACATGGCTCCGGCAGGACCGGACGGGCCCGTCACATCGGCATCCGCTGCATTGCCCTGCTGGCCGTTCCCCTGTGGTGCGCCGCCTTGGGGTGCGCCGCCTTGGGGTGCATCGCCCTGGGGCACGCCCGGCGGGGGCGTCCCGAAGTCCGGCATGCCGAGCTTGGGCTCTTCCGATCCGGGGAGGCCGAATTCCGGTACTCCAGAATCGGGCACTCCAGAATCAGGGGCTCCGGAATCAGGAGAGGGCTGCGCGGGAAGATCCTGCGCGGCGGCGGGCGCGGCAAGTCCAAGAGCCAGAATCAGAATTGACGAACGAAAAAAGCGCATGCGGGACGATAACCCGCATGCGCTCTAACTCAAACCGAAAAATCCCTGCTGTCAGGAACGTGATCCGGCTCCGGCAAAACCGGACGCGATCAGCCCTGACGGGCCTTGAAGCGCGGGTTCTGCTTGTTGATGATGTAAACGCGGCCCTTGCGGCGAACCAGACGGTTTTCGCGATGACGAGCCTTAAGCGCTTTGAGCGAGTTCTTGATCTTCATGTCTTTGATCCGCGTATTCGATGGCGCTTAGGCCACACAGTCTTTGTACAATGAAAAGAGCGCACGAGGCGCTCTCTTAGGATGCACGGCTGATACAGGTTCGATATCGGCCTGTCAACCACAGGAGCCCTGCGCAACAGGCCATTTCACCGCAAAAGCTCGGTAACATGTCCCATTTTTCGCCCCGGACGCGCCTCGGCCTTGCCATAGAGGTGGACAAGCGCGTTTGGACGGGCAAGCCAGAAGGGTACGTCTTCGATATCGTCCCCCAGGAGATTAGTCATGATGCAATCGGAGTGACGATGCGGATCGCCGAGCGGCAAGCCGGCGACGGCGCGAATATGCTGTTCGAATTGCGAGATGGCGCAGGCAGCCTCCGTCCAGTGACCGGAATTGTGCACCCGCGGCGCGATCTCGTTGGCGATCAGACGCCCATCGGCCATCACGAAGAATTCCATGCCGATCACGCCGACATAATCCAGCGCGACCAGCAGACGTTCTGCCGCCCCGCGTGCCGCAAAGCCGGTCTGTTCTCCGATCCTTGCGGGAAGGGTGGAGGTGTGAAGAATGCCGTTGCGGTGGACATTCTCCGCCGGATCATAGGCCTTCACCGCGCCATCGCGCCCTCTTGCGGCGATCACCGAGACCTCGCGCTCGAATTCGACCAGGCTTTCCAGAATGAGGGGAACGGAGCCCATGGCGGCAAAGGCGCCGGCGGGCGTGTCGCCTGCGGACCGGAAGACCTGCTGGCCCTTGCCGTCATAGCCGAGACGACGGGTCTTCAGCACGCCGCAGCCGCCGAAATCCGCAAGCGCCTGCTCCAGGTCCTGTTGCGAATCGACGGCATGGAACTTCGCCGTCTCGATGCCGCAGCTGTTGAGGAAGCGCTTTTCCGTCAGGCGGTCCTGAGCTACATCGAGGGCCTTGGGCGGCGGAAAGACCGGGCAGAGGGCGGCAAGCCGCTCGGCTGCCGCGACCGGCACGTTTTCGAACTCATAGGTCACGACCCGGCACTGGCTTGCCAGCGCCGAAAGGGCGGCCGGATCGTCATAGGCGGCGACGATCTGGCTATTGGCCACCTGCGCGGCCGGGCAATCGGCCTGCGGTTCCAGGATCACGGCGCGGAAATTCAGCCTTGCGGCGGCAATGGCCAGCATGCGGCCAAGCTGGCCGCCGCCGATAATTCCAATGGTCTCAAGCGTCATGGCGCCTCGTCGATAGGATAATCCGCGACAGAGGCCGTCTGCCGCGCGCGGTATTCATCCAGCCGATCGGCCAGATCGTCGTCGGAAAGCGCCAGAACGGCGGCGGCGAGAAGGGCGGCGTTCACCGCACCGGCACGGCCGATGGCCAGGGTACCGACGGGGATGCCGGCCGGCATCTGCACGATGGAATACAGGCTGTCGGTTCCCGACATGGTCTTGGACTGCACGGGAACGCCGAAGACCGGCAGCGGCGTCATGGCGGCGACCATGCCGGGCAGATGGGCGGCACCGCCGGCACCGGCAATGATGATCTGGAAGCCTTCCTCGCGCGCGCCCTTGGCAAAGGCCACCATGCGGTCCGGCGTGCGATGGGCGGAAACGATCCGGGCCTCGTAGCCCACATCCAGCAAGTCCAGCGTGTCTGCGGCATTTTTCATGGTTTCCCAGTCGGACTGGCTTCCCATGATAATGGCTACCGGCGGTCTCTCCTGCGGCACGCTTTCGTCCTCCGTCGTCACGCGATGATGTCGGGAATGATCTGGTCTTCGAGCTGGCTCATCTTGTCCTTGATGACCAGCTTCTTCTTTTTCATACGCTGGATGCGCAGGGCCTCGCAGCCCGTTGCGATCATGGCGTTGATGGCGGCGTCGTAATCTTCATGCTCCTGGCGCAACCTTGCGAGCGTGAGCCGGATATCCGCCTGTTCCTGATCAGCCATTTCCTTTTTGTCCCCACTCTTCATTCCGGTCTTGTCCACGCCGGGGAATGCACGCAAGCTCCTAGCATCAAACCTTTGAAACGACCAGAACCAATCGACAGGCAAACCGCCCGCGGCTGATTCGTGCGCCCCCGCCCGTCAAAGACCGGGCAGGCCTCACGCGATCCACCTGTTTTGCGAGCGCGCGGCAACCGCATCGATCCTGAGATTCGCGTCTGGTTGGCGCCGGCGCAGCGCCTGTTAAAGACGCCTCTCAGAGGACAGATCCTGCCTTTTTCCGGCGGATTCCACCAGTTTTCGCGGCTTGAAACAGGCGTATCGCACTGCTGACGCGGCATTCACGCGGATTTAATCACGATCATCGAATTGCCGTCATGAAATCACGATTTCGCCTTCGACAAAGCGGGGCGATCGTGTCACAGTTCTGTTGCAAACCTGATGCCATCGGCTCACGGGGAGCTGGTGGCCGGAGAACAAGGAAGGACGTGCCACATGACCATTCAGGCTCATATCGAATCGCTTGAAAAGAAGCACGGCGCTCTTGAGGAGGAGCTCCAGGATACGCTTGCCTCTCCATCTGCGGATGATCGCACGATCGCGGAGCTGAAGCGCCGCAAGCTTCGTCTGAAGGACGAAATGCAGCGGCTGCGCCAAGACACCCGTCATTGATCTTTTCATGCTCGAAATGAGATGAACGTCATGCAGGTCGCCGCCATCCCGTCGCTTGTTGGGCGGCGGCCTGCCCCTTTCGACTATCGGAGTTTTTGAACTTCGCCCGGGCTCTATCGCGCCCAGAACTGGTCCAGCCAGATATTCAGCCTGTTGAAGCCCTTGCCGTTGACGGCATAGACCCGTCGCGTCCCTTCCGAGGTGACGGAGACCAGATTGCTGTCGAGCAGGGCTTTGAGATGTTGCGAGACCGCCGGCCGGCTGATCGGCAGGCCCTTTGCCAGTTCGTTGACGGTGCGCGGCCCACGCCTCAACTCCTCCAGCAGGTGACGCCGGTGAGGGTCTGCGATTGCTGCAAAAGGGTCGCTTGTGGCCATGCAGGAAAGCTATGCCAAGTTTCCCATGCGGGCAAGCGGATTGTGCAGCGCAAAATCTGAGAGAAGCTTCCGCAAAACCCGGCCATCAGGCACAGGCTTGCCTGTCGGGCCCGACGAGAGCCGTCCCTGTCAGACGATGACATCCCACAGCAGTTTCAGCGAAGCGAGCAGGCCAAGCCCGTAGGCGAGCGGATAGAAGACATCCGGTTTCAGGCGGCGCACGATCGCCGCGCCGGCTATGGTCGCCACCAGCGCCACCGGCAGGAGCGTGACGGAGGCGGCGAGATTGCGGGTGTCGAGCGCCCCGAGCGCGACATAGGGTATGACCTTCACGGCATTGATGAGCGCGAAGAACCGGACGCTGGCGCCGGTGTAATCCTTCGGATCGAGCTTCAGCGGCAGGGCGTAGATCTGGAAGGGCGGGCCGCCGGCATGGGCGACGAAGCTGCCATAGCCGCACAGCGTTCCCCAGCCGATGGCCGGCAGCCAGCGCGGCGGCTTGGCAGGCACGATGCTGGCCGATGATGGTCCGTAGGTCTGCCAGTAGTAACGCGCCGCAAACAGGATCATCGAGACGGCGATGACGAGTCGCAGGGCATCCGGATGGACGAGCGCCGACGTGGCCCAGCCGAAGGCGACGCCGAGCAGGCCGCCCGGCAGGAACATCAGGAACAGCTTCCGGTCGTAATGATGGCGCCAGGCATAGAGCGCCACCACGTCCATCACGATCAGGATGGGCAGGAAGATCGCCGCAGCGTCGATCGGGCTGACGACCAGGGCGAGAAGCGGCACGCCCATCAGCGCGAAGGCGCCACCGAGGCCGCCTTTCGACAGGCCCACAAGGGCGACGGCAGGAATGGCGGCAGCGAAGAAAACGGGGTCAGGAAGGGCGAAACCGAACATGGACGAGGTCTGACATGGCAGGAGAGTTGATCGCGAAGCTTGACCGGTCTATCGGGTTTGCCGCAGGAAGACGACCCATCATTGGCATCCCGACGCATTTTTGTAAGATGATGTCCATGAAAGCGCCTTCTGCATCCGTCATGCGGGCCGGTGACGGGCGGCTGTGCCGCAACCAACCGGCACCATTCCGCCCGACGCGCATAAAGCCGGCGTCTGCCGCCAAATAGGAATAAGCCGGCGGCCTGCCGCCAGATGGGAATGAAAATGACACTTGCCGAGGATCGCTGCCGCCTGGTTCTGGTCGTGCCCGAGGGAGAGGGAGAGGGGGCGAATGACGCAGCCCTTGCCGAAGCGCTGTCGCATGCCTTGCGCGGCGGCGACGTCGCCTCCGTCATCCTGCCGCAATATGACCTCTCCGATCAGGCCTTCCAGACCCGTGCCGAGCAATTGGTGCCGATCATCCAGGAGGCCGGGGCTGCCGCGCTGATTGCCGGCGACAGCCGGGTGGCCGGACGGGTGAAGGCCGATGGCCTGCACATGACCGGCAGCATGGAAGAGCTTGCCGAAACGATCGAGAAATTCACGCCGAAAATGATTGTCGGCGCCGGCCAGGCCACGGATCGGCACAGCGCGCTGGAAGTGGGCGAGGCGCGGCCGGATTACATCTTTTTCGGCAAGCTCAACGGAGACATCAAGCCGGAAGCGCATCCGAAGAACCTGGCGCTGGGCGAATGGTGGGCATCGCTGGTAGAAATCCCCTGCGTCGTGATGGGCGGCACGGATCTCTCCTCCGCCCTTGCCGTTGCGGAATCCGGGGCCGAATTCGTGGCGCTGCGCCGTGCCGTTTTCGATAGTCCCGCGGGGCCTGCGGCGGCCGTGGCGGAAATCAACGCGATGCTGGACGAAAAAGCGCCACGGTTTGGCGCTTGAAGGGTTTCATGTCGCACATTGTCCGCCTTTTCGCCGCAACTGCCCTCCTTGCCGCGCCGGCCAGCCTCCTGCCCGGTCTGGCCGGGCCCGGTCTGGCCCAGACTCCGGGGGTGGTGACTCCGGGCTTGGAGACTCCGGGTGCGCAAGACCTGGATGCGCAAGACCCGGCTGCGAAGGCCACCGAGCGAGCGGTGACGCGGCCGCTCGAACAGGTGCCGGCGCCGTTGGACAAGGCAGATCCGGACGCCACCGGGGAGGGGCACCAGTCAGACAAGCCCGGCAGCCAAACGGAAAGCCAGACAGGAAATCAGACGGGTAATCAGCTGGGAGGCGGGCAGGATCCGTCCCGCAAGGGCGGGCGGCCGGGCGAGCAGCCTTCCAGCGGCATCACGCTTCTGGAGCGCATGGGAACCTCGCTCCCGCCGCTGCCGCCGGAAAAGCCTTATGACGGGCCGATCGACGAGGCCTATGGAGCCTATCAGCGCGGCCTTTATGTGACGGCGCTGGCAAAGGCCCTGCCGCGCGCCGAGAAGGGCGATGCCGTGGCGCAGACGCTGGTGGCCGAGATGATGTCGCGCGGGCAGGGCATCCCGCATGATCCGAAGGCGGCGGCCTTCTGGTATGGCCAGGCGGCAGAGCGCGGCGATCCGGCGGCCATGTTCCACTATGCGCTGATCTTGATGCAGGGGCGTTTCGTGCCGCGCGACAAGGCCAAGGCCGATGATTACATGCGCCGCGCCGCAGAGGCGGGCAATGCGTCGGCGCAGTTCAACTGGGGGCAGATCCTGGTATCGGACAATCCCGGCGAGAAGGGGCTGAAACTCGCTCTGCCGTTTTACGAGAAATCCGCCGCTCAGGGCATTTCGGATGCGCAATATGCGGTGGCGCAGCTCTATCTCTCGCTCAATGCGCTGCCGGAGGAAAAGCGGGCAAGGGCCCGCGAATGGCTGGAGCGTGCCGCCAAGGCCGGCTTCGACACGGCCCAGCTGGATATGGGCCTCTGGTATGTCAACGGCATTGCCGGCGAGCGTGATTACGACAAGGGCTTCCAATGGATGCGCACCGCGGCCATGCGCGGCAATGTCGTGGCGCAGAACAAGCTTTCGCACCTGTATATCAATGCGCTCGGCACCCGTCCCGATCCGGTCGAGGCGGCCAAATGGTATGTGCTGTCTCGCCGCGCCGGCCTTTCGGATCCGGTTCTGGAGGATTTTTACCTCGGCATCGAGGATGAGCAGCAGAAGCAGGCGATCGAGGCGGCAAACCGGTTTCGGCGCGGCTGAGCGGCGTGTTCGCCGCGCAGGACGCTGACCAAGGTCGGCCGATTCCGGCGGTCAGGCTCCCGCAAAACTGAAGCATTGGCGGGGCAAACCACGGTACAAACCTTGAGTGCCAGCAGAGCCTGAGGCGCTTGCGACTTGAATTCCGGCGTGTTTTGTGGTTTTCGAACGCGGCTATTCAAAAGAAAACAGCCACACACGGTCCCTGACGGCAGGGACGCCTCCCAAGGATTTCCCCCTATGGCCCGTTCCGCCCTTCTCAACGTCATGGTCCAGGCTGCGCTGAAAGCCGGCAAATCGCTCGCACGCGATTTCGGCGAAGTGCAGAACCTGCAGGTGTCGGTCAAGGGGCCGAGCGATTTCGTGTCCCAGGCGGATCTGAAGGCAGAGAAGATCGTCTATGACGAACTAATGAAGGCGCGTCCCACTTACGGTTTCCTGGGCGAGGAAGGCGGCGAGGAAAAGGGCACTGACGGCTCGCATCGCTGGATCGTCGATCCGCTGGACGGCACCACGAATTTCCTGCACGGCATTCCGCAATTTGCGGTGTCGGTGGCGCTGGAGCGCAATGGGGAGATCGTTGCCGGCGTCATCTTCAATCCGGCGACCGACGAACTCTTCACCGCCGAACGCGGCGGCGGCGCCTTTCTCAACGATCGCCGGCTGCGGGTGGCGGCAAGACGGGTGCTCTCCGATTGCGTCATCGGCTGCGGCGTTCCGCATCTCGGCCGCGGCAATCACGGCAAGTTCCTGGTGGAGCTGCGCCATGTCATGGGCGAAGTGGCCGGCGTGCGCCGCTTCGGCGCGGCCGCGCTGGATCTCGCTTACGTGGCGGCCGGCCGCATTGACGGCTTCTGGGAAACCGAGCTGTCGCCCTGGGATATTGCCGCGGGCCTCATCCTCATCCGCGAGGCGGGCGGCTTTGCGAGCGATATCAAGGGCGGCGCCGATATCTTCGCGCATGGCAGCGTCGCGGCCGGCAATGAACTCATCCACAAGCAGCTGATCGAAGTGGTGAACCGGCCCATTCCGCGCCAGTAAGCCGGCAGCATCCCGCAAAAGCCATGACGGCAGGTCCCGACCGCCCCCTGGTGGCAGGGAGAGGGGCAGGGAGAGGGCCAGGGACAGGGCCAGCCCTGGGAGGCGGCCTGGGGGAGGCAGGTTCTTGCCCTGTGCTTTGCGGGCGCCTGTCTTTTGCGGACAGTCTTGGAAAACTTGGAGCTTTCCGACGCTGCGTCACTTCAATTCGTCTCATTTTTGCACTAGCCTCCGGCCACTTACGGTACGGAGGTGGTGTGCGTTATGGTGAATGATACCCTCGGGGATGTGAACGGTTCCGAATTGGCACCCCGCAATCATGGGTACAAGCTCTCGAACCCGGTGCCCTTCCTCTGGACCATGGTGATCTTCCTGATCATCGTCGGCTTCATCGTGGCGATCCTCTACCGGCAGGCCCACACTGCCTTCGTCACCAATCCGGGCCTCAACGGCCTCATCCTCGGCGTTCTGGCGATCGGCATCATCCTGATCTTCACGCAGGTGATGAGCCTCATCCCGGAGGTACGCTGGTTCAATTCCTTCCGCGCCGCGGGCAGTGCCGATCGCGTCGGCCGCGATCCGAAGCTTCTGGCCCCGATGCGGGCGCTGATCGGCCGCAGCCAGAAAGTCGCGCTTTCGGCGCCGCTGCTGCGCTCCATCCTCGATTCGATCGGCACCCGGCTGGATGAATCGCGGGATATTTCGCGCTATCTCATCGGCCTGCTCGTCTTTCTCGGCCTGCTCGGCACGTTCTGGGGCCTGATCGGCACGATCGGCTCGATCAGCGAGGTGATCCAGGGGCTCGATCCGAATTCCGGCAATGGCAATGATGTCCTGTCGGCGCTGAAAAGCGGGCTCACCGCGCCGTTGGCCGGCATGGGAACGGCGTTTTCCTCCTCGCTTCTCGGTCTCTCCGGCTCGCTCATCCTCGGCTTTCTCGACCTGCAGGCCGGGCGCGCGCAGAACCGCTTCTATACCGAACTTGAAAACTGGCTCTCCTCCGTGACGGAAGTGGATGGCGAGGCTGCAGTCGTCGATCCGGCCGCCGGACACACGTCGGACGAGCTTCGCCGCATTGTCGAGCAGCTGCGCAAGCTGGTGACGGCCCAGACCAAGGCTGAAGCCGGCCAGACGGAAAAATCGCTGGCGGCGATGAGCAATCTTGCCGAAGGCATCCAGGGCCTGGTGAAGAACATGCGCAACGAGCAGCAGATGCTGCGCGACTGGATCGAGGCGCAGCAGGAAGAATCAAAGGCCATGCGCCGGACGCTGGATCGCCTTTCCGACAAGATCGGAGGAAAATAGGCATGGCGCTTTCCCGCAATCGCCGCCGGGAACGCGGTGTCGATTATTGGCCGGGCTTTGTCGACGCGCTGTCGACCCTGCTTCTGGCGATCATGTTCCTGCTGACGGTCTTCGTGCTGGCGCAGTTCATCCTGGGGCGCGAGATTACCGGCCGCGACGAGGTGCTGACGCGCCTCAACAGCCAGATTGCCGAGCTGACGGAACTGCTGGCGCTGGAAAAGAGCGGCAAGCAGGATATCGAGGACAATCTGGCCAATCTGCAGGCCTCGCTCGCGCAATCGGAAACCGAGCGCTCCCGCCTCCAGGCGCTTCTGGATCGCGGCGCGGGCACATCGGATGCCGCCAATGCACGGATCGGCGATCTGACGCAGAAACTCTCCGACGAGCAACAGGCCAGCGCCCGGGCGATGAGCCAGGTGGAATTGCTGAACCAGCAGATCGCGGCGCTGCGGGCCCAGATCGCCGCCGTGGAGCAGGCCCTGCAGGCCTCGGAAGCAAAGGACCAGACATCGCAGGCCCGCATTGCCGATCTCGGCCGGCGCCTCAACGTGGCGCTGGCTCAGCGCGTCCAGGAGCTTAACCGATACCGTTCCGATTTCTTCGGGCGCCTGCGGGAAATCCTCTCCGACCGCGAAAATATCCGCATCGTCGGGGACCGCTTCGTCTTCCAGTCGGAAGTCCTGTTTCCCGTCGGCGGTTCCGAGCTGGACGAGGCCGGACGGGTGGAGATGGACAAGCTTGCCCAGGCGATCATCGAGCTGGCGCAGGAAATTCCGGCTGAAATCAACTGGGTACTGCGGGTGGACGGCCATACCGATAATTCGCCGCTGACCGGAACAGGCCGCTATCGGGACAATTGGGAACTTTCCTCGGCGCGCGCCACGTCGGTGGTCAAGCACCTGATCTCCCGAGGCGTTCCTGCCAATCGGCTGGTGGCGGCGGGTTTTGGCGAATATCAGCCGATCGCCGAGGGCGACACGCCGGACACCCGCTCGCAGAACCGGCGCATCGAACTGAAGCTTACCGAACGCTGATCGCGCGCCATGGCCCGCCATCGGGATTCAGGGCCTGCAGACCTGCGCGGCACAGCCTGGAGCCTGACGAGAGCCTGACAAGCGCATGACAAAAGCCTGGTAAAAGCCTGACCGGAGCCCGGCCGAGGCACCGCGGGCCGCATATCTTTTCCCGTCCGCTCCGTTCCCGTCCGCATGCACTTTCGCTCAAACGAGGTTCCGGCCGAGACGCGCGAACGCGCCTTCGTGCAAATGCGGCTCTGCCAAAAGTCCCGGGCAGCGTGCTTGCTCCGGTCTTACCTTTGCGTAAAAGTAAGAGGGTTCGTTCTGGGAGGGCCGCATGGAGGAGTTCGATGTCATCATTGTCGGCGCTGGCCTGGCGGGCCTGGTTGCCGCAACCGAAGCCTGCCGGCGCGGCCGGCGCGTCTGCCTTGTCGATCAGGAAGGGCCGCAGACTCTGGGCGGCCAGGCCTTCTGGTCGCTGGGTGGGCTTTTCCTCATCGACAGTCCGGAACAGCGGCGCATGCGCATCCGCGACACTCTGGACCTCGCCCGCCAGGACTGGCTGGGTTCGGCAGCCTTCGACCGGCCGGAGGATGACTGGCCTCGGCAATGGGCGGAGGCCTATCTGAATTTTGCTGCCGGCGAAAAGCGCAGCTGGCTGCACCAGATGGGCATGCGCTGGTTTCCGGTCGTCGGCTGGGCGGAGCGCGGTGGCGGTCTTGCGGATGGGCACGGCAATTCGGTGCCGCGCTTTCATGTCACCTGGGGCACCGGACCCGGTGTGCTGGCGCCCTTCATCGCCCGGAGCGAAGAGGCGGTGCAATCCGGGCGGCTGACACTGCGCTTCCGCCACCAGGTGGACCGGCTGCTGGAGGAAAGCGGCCGGGTGATCGGCGTTGCGGGCAGCCGGCTGGTCGATGATCCTGTGCCGCGTGGCGCAAAGAGCGCGCGCGATGTGACCGGCGATTTCG